>JAFGFM010000042.1 GCA_016931115.1 Deltaproteobacteria bacterium
CTTTCCATGAGCCTTAAAACCTGTATTTCTTGTGATGAGTAAACAAGGATTACCCTTGAAAAGATATCCTGCATACCCCCCTCTATTAAAAGCGGGATAACAGCAAGGATGATTGCCCTTTTGTCACGGGATATGGCCTCTCCTGTTAAGCTGATAAATTCATCCCAGATATATGGATGTGTAAAGGATTCAAGCCTTTCTCTTTTAACAGGATCATTGAATATAACCCCGGATAATCTCTTTCGGTTTATTGTCATGTCAGGGTTTAATATCTCTTTACCAAAAAACCCGGTTATCAGCTCATATGATTTACTGCCTGGTTCAACCACCTTGCGAGACAGTATATCAAAATCGATAATAACAGCCCCGAGTGCCCTGAATATTTCAGCTACAGTGCTCTTACCTGTGGCAATGCCACCTGTCAGTCCGATTAGTATTGATTCAGAATCTCTGAGGACATTTTCAAGGGCAGCATGGATACTTTTCTTTATATGATCAGGTTTTTTCATCTCTTGTTTTATTTCCAGGGTTTATATGATTGGCATATTACCAAAAGCATTTATTTACAGCAAGCGCCTTTGTATATGTAGCGACGGGTTCTTGTCCGTCTCTACAGGGCATCAGGTATAAACCCTTTTCAATAATAGTACGACAGGTTAATGATAAGCCCTCTATCTTTTACAAAGAAAAAAACATTTTGCCTGTTTCATGATTTTAGTGGTAATACACATCAAAAAGCCTGACCTATAAAAAACACATTTCTAATCTTTTTCCCCTTCTCGAATAAGCAGGCCGGAAACAAGGGTCAGGAGAGCAGCCCCGAAAACTATCCAGAACACTGTTGAGATGCTGCCAGATACAGCGTTCTGAAGGATCAACTTAATCTCCTGTGAAAGAGGTGTGAAAAAATCCGTCTTGAAAATATTTTCTATGTTTTCTGATACCTGTCTGAAAACCTCCGCCGGGATTACATCTCCAGCCGATTTTAGTTTTGAAACAAGGCTTGAGGTTGCTATTGCACCGGCTATGGCAACCCCTATTGTTGCTCCCAGTGTCCTGAAGAACTGCTGGGATGATGTTGCCACCCCAAGGTCTCTGGGAGGTAAAGCATTCTGTACAACAAGCAGGGTACAGATTGAAACAAATCCCATTCCAAGACCGATAATTATAAATGCAATAAGGCATTCAACCATGGTTGTTGAAGGTCCGAATGTAAGCAGATAACCGCTCCCTGCAGTAAGCAGGAGCGCGCCGGTAATGATGGCTGCCTTATTATTTATTTTATGCAGGAATCTTGTGAGTAATATTGGCCCGCCTGTCCATCCTAAACTCATGGTAAGCATTGCATAGCCCACCTCCATGGGATTTTTTCTTAACGCACCCTGAATAAAGAGCGGGGCATAGGCAAAAAGGCTGAAGACCCCGAAACTGGAAAGAAATGCGGCACCATTACCAAGAATAAATCCCCTGAACCTGAAAAAATTCAGGCTTATTACAGGCTCCGGTGAATGGTTTTCAGATATCAGGAAACCAGCCATAAATATGATGGTGACAATGGCAAGAAAAATGGATTGGGGCGATACCCAGGGAAACTGCTCACCGCCTGATAGGATCAGTATTAAAAGGCAGAATACCCATCCGCAAAGGGTGATAGCGCCCTTGATATCAAGGTTAACAGCCCTTTTCTTGACACGGGTCTCTTTAAAAAGGAGCGCAATGCCTGCTAATGATATGAGGCCTATGGGCACATTAATAAAGAATATCCAGCGCCATGACATGTAAGTTGTGATAAAACCACCAACAGAAGGGCCTGCTACGCTTGAAAAGCCCCATATGAAACTGCCAAGGGCCAGTGTTTTTGCCCTGTTTTCAGGTGCGGATACATCTGAGAGCACAATATACACCAGGGCCATGTTTCCACCGGCCCCAAACCCCTGAAATGCCCTGGCTATAACAAGGAAGAGCATGCTGTTTGAAAGGCCTGCAGCAACAGATGCAATTATAAAAAAGCCTATGGAGATGATAAAGAGTTTTTTGATATCATAAAGGTCTGCGAGCTTCCCGATAATAGGCAATGTAACTGCATTTGTTAAAGAAAACCCTGAATATGCCCAAGCATAGAGCTCAAGGCCTCCCAGTTCCATAACGATAGTAGGCATGGCAACAGACATGATAAGGGCGTCCATTGCACACAAAAAAAGGGCGATCAGGACTGCACCTATAATATAGTTTCTGTTTGTGTAACCTGATGAGTTATCTTTTTTCATTTCTATTGATCATATCCTGCAATTATTAGGGTTTTCAAAATTGGTGAATCCTATGTAAATGTATACTCAATGTCAAGCTGCCAAAGATGAATTTTGTTTTGACCATTCATATTCTCTGGAGTAGAAGAACCTATTTAAATTTACAGGTTTAAATACAATAATTATGCTTAATCTATTTCAAAAATGGGCCTCCCCGATAGCGATCATCATAGGGATATTATGTTACAGGCCTCTTGATCACATCTCATTTTTACTTCCGGGTCTGCTCTTTCTGATGATATTTTTTGCCTATTGTAATATGTCCATTAAAGAGATGCGGTTCAGCAGCATGCATCTTGTCATGATATCCCTGCAGATTGCCATTGGCGTATCAGTATATTTTTTCATAAGACCATTCAGCGTGCCAGCGGCTGAAGCCATGCTGATATGTATAATAGCCCCGACAGCAATCGCTTCAACTGTGGTGCTCTCAATGATAGGGGGCAACATGGCTTTATTAACCCTCTACACCCTGATAGGAAATGTGCTTATTGCCCTGCTTTTGCCTGTTCTGCTCCCTTTACTGGGCATCAGCGCTGATCTCTCCTATATCAGATCAATATTTTATATTTTGAAACAACTGTTTCCCATGCTTGTTGTCCCGCTTTTTTTGGCATTATTACTTTCCAGAATCTTGCCGAAGGTTCCGAATGCTATTCGTAAAAGGCCCTTCATATCATTTTATCTCTATTTTATTGCCTTTGCAGTGTTGATAGGTCGATCGGTCGGTTATTTTATGGACTATGATGGTGGAAAATATACAGAGGTTATCATTATAGCAGGCGGGTCATTAATCGCCTGTATTTTCCAATACTGGCTTGGCCGCAGGATAGGAAACATATATGGAGAGAGAATAACAGGTGGACAGGCAATGGGGCACAAGAATACTATTCTGGCTATCTGGATAGCACAATCCTTCCTGCACCCGCTTGCATCAATTGCCCCTGTTGCATATATCATCTGGCAGGCTGCTTTTAACGGCTACCAGATCTGGATGTGTCAGCGTCGGGGCGCGCTCTGAAGGATAATCTCTTTGTTGCTGTTTTATTATAGAGGAGATGGCTTGACAAAGAGCTGTCGTTAAAAATATTATCCTGCCTTAAAATAATAATTCAGGTGGCTGCATTGATTTGGCATGACCTGATCAATCAACAGAATAAACAAAAGGGGAATGATATGACAGATAAAAGCATATTTGATTTAACAGGTAAAGTTGCTCTTGTTACAGGGGCCAGCAGGGGCCTGGGAAGGGCAATATCAACTGTCCTGGCCGAATATGGTGCCAATGTTGCCTGTGTGGGTCGCGACATGAAGGCATGCGAGATAACCCTTGAACAGGTTCGCTCCCACGGCAGAAAGGCCGTGCCACTCAAGGCGGATATGACATCTGAAGATGATATTAAAAGAATGGTGAATGATGCAATCGCTGAATTTGGCAGGATTGATATCCTCGTAAACAATGCAGGCATTGCCGCAGGATTTGGCAGGATACATGAGATCAATACAGGCGAATGGGACTTTAATATTGATGTAAATCTCAGGGGACCATTCCTTTGCATGAAATATACTATTCCTCACATGCTTAAGAATAAAGGTGGCTCCATAATAAATATCTCATCTGTTGCCAGCATAAGGGCAGAGATGCCTGAGATAGGTTCTACCTCATATGGCGCTTCAAAGGCGGCAATAAACAACCTGACACAGGTGGCTGCAATGCAATATGCAAAGGATAATATCAGGATAAATGCTATTGCGCCGGGCATGCACAGGTCTGAGATTGGCAAGTCAGGTAAAACCGAAGAGGAAATAAGGGCACTGGATAAATGGATTGATGATTACTGTGCTCAATGGATACCAATGGGCAGGATAGGGGAGGCAGAAGAGCTTTCAGGGCTTGTGCTTTTGCTCGCTTCAAATGCGTCCAGTTATATTACAGGCCAGATCATATGCCAGGATGGCGGTAAGACTGCTAGGCAGTAAAAAGGGTTTGATTTTATGGAGTCCTTTCACCTTAAGCCTTCAATTTTCAGCAATAATTCAATAACAGGGTTTTTTGCTGAAAGCTGAAGGCTGAAAGCTGAAAGCCAGACATTCTCTTCGTGAAAAGATAAACTCCTGGAGTGTATATTAGTTTCAGAGAGCTTTAATTTTTTCTATTTGGATTCAAGCCATGCCTTTGCTGCGTCTACGGAATTAAACACCTCGACAGTTACACCCTTTTCTCTGTATTCCTTTACAAACCGGTTGATTTGCAGGCTGCCCATGGCGCTTGTCGGCATAACAACAGCCCAGTACTTGAACCCCGCCTTGATGACCCTTGTTGCCCAGACCTTGTCACCCCATTCTGCATCATCTTTTGTGATGGCAACGACATTGGAGTCATCAGACAACCATTTTATCATTTTGTATTTCTCAAGATAATCAGCTCCCATAGAAAGCAGCTTCTCAAATGCGCCCTTTGGGAGGCTCTTTTTTATTTTATGGTGTACATATTTTGACGCCGGGTCATACCATAATCCCATGCATTCATCATTGATAAGCTCTGTTTCTTTCATCTTCTTCTCCTTTGTTATATTTTTTTGAATATTTAATAAAAAACAGCCACAGCATGATTACTCTTGTTATCTTTTATATTAACTTTATTGTTTATATGCAAAATCAAGGCCACAAAGGGAAGGTAAATCAAATAATTCTCTGTATGCTGCCGTATCCCTCATGCTTGACACCTTTAAGGATTTTCTTTACCGTGTGCCTTGATTAATTATTATATATTTTCAGTGGAATCCTGGGAGCTTTAACCTTTTATCGGATGTTTATTATGAATAAAATAATGGTCTTTACACTAATTCTATTTATTATATGTTCAACCCTGTTTGCCCAGACTGACACAGGCAAATCAAATACTGCTTCCGGTACCTTTACAAGGATTTTAAAAAATCAGGATTATGGCCTCTCAATAACAAGGCTTATCCTTGACCTGGGAGAGGGTTCAGCAATAAATAAAAATGATATCAGGGAAGATTTATTTATTGTCTCACTTTCACCTGATACAGATAAATCTGCTGTAAGAGTAAAAGGGATTGCTGTTACCGATAAATTCGGTGATGCAGTTGATTCAGACCGATATGTTACTATTGATCTCGATTTTGGCCTTGATGCAGATATGTCAATGGGCTCTTCATATATTGTTACTCTAAATCAGGATCTGGGTATTTTTATAAAAGGGTCTCAATTTATTCAGAAGGGTAGAACCATAAGAAAATAGTTTTTAAAAAGATTTGCTGGCTTCTGAATAAGAATCATAGGCCTTTGTTTATCTAACCTGCCTCTCTGCATAAATTTAACTTGACACATAAAGGGCATTTCCCTATAAAAATTTGGTCAAATAGTCTTTTCTTACAAGAAGCAAAAAAAAATTTCTAAAAGGATGTTTTTTATCTGGCCATACTTGTTGAATCACTCTCTTAAGGCAGGTTGGCAGATATAGCAGTTTTACTTTAATAGTTTTTTGCATCACCTTTGTTTCAGTAATTCATTTTTTAGTTTTCAGATTTACCCTGTTTTTCAGTCGCATTGCGGCTTTTTAATAGGTCTTTTAATCTCCATTTTATGGTCATTTTCAGAGGGTGGCCATGCCAGTGGGTTTTAAAAGGCCATATAACCTAACTTTTTTATCAGGGGGGATTTTATGAAAGCATTAAACCGGATTACCTTGTTCAAACACATTTTGTTAATTTTACCTGCCTTAAGCCTGCTTTTTTTCTGCGGGACAGCATTTGGGCAGGAAGAAAAAAAGGCTGCTGAAGAGGAATTCACACTTGAAGAGATAGTGGTAACAGCAGAATTCCGTGAAAAGGGATTACAGTCCACACCTCTATCTATAACCGCTGTTAACGCTGATACGCTTGAGATGAGAAACCAAACCAACCTTGCAGAGATATCCATGCAGGCACCCAATGTTTCATTAAGGCCAGGGAACGCCTCTTATGGAAGCTCGCTTGTCGCCTACGTTAGAGGGGTTGGTCAGACCGACTTTAACCCGTCTGTAGAGGCTGGTGTAGGTATTTATGTTGATGATGTGTATTACTCAACCATTACCGGAAATATTCTTGACCTTGTTGATCTTGAAAGGGTTGAGATCCTGCGCGGTCCACAGGGAACCCTTGCCGGTCGTAATGCTATCGGCGGCGCTATTAAGTTGTTTTCTAAAAAGCCTGATGATCAAAACGAAGGTTTTTTATCTCTGACAATGGGAGATTTTGGCAGAATTGATCTTAGAGGTGCAACCGATTTTACAATTACAGATAAGCTTTTTGCGCGTATATCAGGCGCCTCTCGTAATAAAGACGGTTATGTAAAAAGTTATGATTATGCCTGTTACAATAACCTTTCGGCACCAGGTACTGCTGGCGGATTACCAACCTATGTTTCAATGCCACGTGAGTGTGAGATTGCAAAAGAGGGCGGTCAGAGTTATACGGCAGGGCGATTGGCATTGCGCTATGTCCCGAATGATAATTTTGAAATAAATTTTTCAACAAATATAGTGAGGGACAAGTCAGAAGCACAGCCCAATGTCCTGGTTGCTGCAAGGGATAATTATAGATCGAGTATTTTTAACGAAACAAACCCGACTCCTTCCGGTGCCATGGTTCCGATCTATTATGATAACGGGAATATATGGGACGGGGAGATGCAGATCGGGTGGGCTGGCCAATATGATCCTGGTGTTGATATTGGATACGATAGCCGATTCGTTACTGGCGGCACCTATATGAACTATTCAACCTATATGGATGACGGCAAAAGTACGCCGGATGCGGCTTTTCAGGGCGGCAACCCTGGCCAGGATATTAGTATTTATAAACCCACAACCGTACCGAGGATTAATTACCTTGATTCAGAGGATTATAACCTTAGTTTCGATTGGCGCATATCTGAGGATGTGTCTCTGAAATCTATCACTTCTTACCGAGAGTACACGAACACATTTGGGGATGACGCAGACGGCGCTCCGCTTGCATTGCAGCAATTGCTTCAGAGGATGGTGCATGACCAGTGGACACAGGAAGTTCGTCTCAATGCCGGGCTTTTTGATGGCTTTGCAGATACCACCATTGGAATCTTTTATCTTGATCAGCAGACCGATGAGGATGCACGTGTAGACATTAACTATTCTGCGCTTGATTTCGCCCATGGTCCTGATACTGTACCGGCAAAAAGCAAGGCAGCGTATGGCCAGGCTGTCCTTCATTTAACGGATCTCTCAAATCTGACCCTTGGCCTGCGCTATTCAGAGGATGAAAAGACTTATACCTTCCAGCGCCATAACCCTGATGGGTCAGCAGTTCAGCCACCAGCAGGTTTTTTTATTATGGCCGGGAACCCTTCAAATAGCGGGGTTTTTGGAGTTAATGATCTGTCAAGCCCTTCATCCAGCGAACGCTGGGACTGGCGCGCGGCTTTTGACTATAAGTTTACTGAAAAAATAATGGGCTACGCCCAGATAGCAACAGGTTACAAGGCAGGCGGGAGTAATGCCCGTCCATTTTATCCGGGCCAGATACACGCCATTGATCCTGAAGAACTAACTAACTATGAGATTGGTGTAAAAAGCACCCTGTTTGATCAACTCCGTTTGAATGCCTCTGTGTTTTATAATGATTATAAGGATATCCAGCTGCCTGTTAACAGGTGTGTATGGGCTCCCGGCGAGGAACTCCCCTGCGCAGCTCAGACAAATGTGGGGGATGCAGAGGTTAAGGGTTTTGAACTTGAGGGTGTATGGCGGCCAAACACAGAATTTTTGGTTGATTTTTCCTATGCCTATCTTGACTTTGAATATACAAAGATAGATGAAACCCTGGCAGATCCATCTGTGGGCGCAACTGTTACCCTTGATATGACCACTCCTTATACGCCTGAAAATAAATTCAGCATTGGCGCGCAGTACAGGTTTGACCTCGGTAACATGGGAGACCTTACTCCCCGCATCGATTATTCATATCAGAGCAAGACCTATTCAACGGCAGTAAACACGCCTTTGAATAAAATAGATAGTTATGGCCTGGCCAATGCACGCCTCACATGGAGATCAGAGGATATTAAATGGCAGGCGAGCCTGGAAGTAACAAATATTACAGATGAGTATTATTACCTGACAATATACGATCTGTATGATGCTGCTGGCTATATAAGTGGTCAGCCAGGACACCCGAGGGAATGGGCTCTTACAATCAAACGTACATGGTATTTTGATTAATATTTTTAAGTAAAAAAAGCGGGGGTAACTAATTACCCCCGCTTTTTTATATTCTGGTTCTGAGGTTTTTGCAGGGTCAGGATAAACACCCTACCTGTAATACTGTTTGCTCAGCTTTTCCGCCTCATCAACAATAACCGAGTTTATCCTCTGTACATCAGGGTCTTTAAAATTTAGAGATTTTACACCGCCATTAAACATGAATCCACCATCAGCTGCAAGCATATCAAAGGTCTTTTTGACCTCATTTCTAACCTCTTCCTCATCAAATGCAGGCCATGTGTCAGGCATATAGTATTCAAAACCGCCATTAATGGCAAGACTGCGCCCGAACCTCTTTTTAATGGCAGGCAGGTCATTCATGGTCTGGGCAGGGTCCCATACTGCAACACCTATCTCTACCATAGAGGGCAGCAGTTTTTCGCATTTACCACAGTTATGGTAGAAAATCGGTATTCCTGCATCCCTTGCAATATCAAGACATTTTTTATACCTGGGCACAAGCAGTTCTTCAAACAGCGCCGGGGATATAAATGAATTCATCTTGGTGGCTGTATCGTCAAGAAGATAGTAGCCATCAGGTTTATAATAGTGGACAATATTTTTTGTGATATAAAGTGCATGCTCAAGCATGTGATCAAACAGCGCCTCAACCTCTTCAGGCTCCTCATATAATGCCATAAGGGCCTGTGTAAAACCCATCATGCCCACAAACTGCTGAAAAAGATCTGCAAATCCGCTTATGGTAAGAGATGTTACATCAGGGTCTTTTATATACTTAGCCCAGTCCGCCTTTGCAGCGGCCTCCCAGTCAAACCCTGAATAATCAGGGGCCTTTATTACATCCCTCCATTTTGTAATATCGGTGAGAATAAAATCACTCGCCTTTGGCATTGCTGTAAAATCTACTGCACCGCTCACAACAAAGGGTACACCCCAGGGATCAAAACCGCCCTTTGGGCCGCGAAATTCACCTATTATAGCAGGGTCACAGATCGCCATAAGGGGTGGATCATTAAATGATTTTTTAGATACAACGGGCACATACTCAGGCATTTCACCCCTGGCCACCCGCAAAAAATTTTCCTTTTCTGTCAAATGTACTGCCATTAAAACCTCCAGGTAAACTACTTTTATTTACAACATAATACTATCGAGTATAATTCAATCTCTTGATAACACACCTGTTCACACAAAAAAAGCCAATAATATTCAAATAACACTGCCACTGCTTTACTTTTCAAGATTTGAAATAAAGCTGTTTGATGTCGCTATTGAGTCATTCATCTTTGCAATCAGTTTGTCTATCTCCCCCTTTAATGTCTTGAATTCAATGCGCAAAGAACCGATTGCCTGAGCATTAAGATTGTGTTTCAGATACAGCACATTGTCGCGGAATGTACGCAGAACCGGGGCCATGCTGGATTCAGCCTTGATCATGCTTTGAAGCATTTTATTATACTGTTCCTTTGTTTTAAGCAACTGGGTTTTACTGGATTTTTTTAGCTCAACGCTTTTATATAATTCAAGCTCCTCTTCCCATTCCCTGAAAAGGGCATCAGCAACAGATTTTACCTTGTTTATACGATCAGTAACATTATTTGCTGCTACTTCGCTCTCTTCATACTCCGAGTTGAGCTTTTCATAGGCTGTTTTCAGGTTTGTGTTATCAATTTGTATTACTGAACTGAATTGTTCAAGTGCTGATTTAAACTGGGTCTGGGCCTCTGCCTGGGCATCCCTGGCATCCTCAACCCGGTCAATTAGGATATCCCTTTTATGTATGCCCATCTTTTCCATGGCGCCATAGTATGCAGTGGAACAGCCATTTAAGATGGAAATAAGAAGAATAAAAAATAAAAAATATACTGCCAGTTTTTGGGATTCTATTCTATTCATAATGTCTCCTTCTTATTGGATGTATGGAATATCGACTGCATGCAATTTATCTCTTTATTTGAATTGTAAATCAAGGGTCTTCTTTAAAAAGTAACAGGTATGACTGTATCAAAATATTATTAACCTAATACCAGAAAAACCATCTTGTCTTGATAGAATGAGAGATTGAAGAAATAAATTCATCATTAAATTCAAACAAATATTGACAATAGAAGTGAAAAAGTATAGCTCAAATCATAGCTTTTCGATTTACCTTTGGGGCTAACCCATAAAAGTTTTCACATAAATTAACTCAGATATAAATGTTTACATGTATTATGATATATTTAAGCATAAAATAGGAGAAATAGGCATGGCAAAGCTAACCGCGCGAGTTTTTTGGGTCCTGATTTTTTGTTTTTTAACTGTTTTCCTTTCAACTGCAACCCATGCAGATATACCCAGCATTAATTCTATTAATCCTGCCCAGGGTACAGTAACCAGCTCGCTTGATGTGGAGATAACTGGTACAGGTTTTGATGCAAACACCCGTGTTTCCATGTATATGGATTCAGGTAATAAGAGAAAACAGGTCGGGTTTCTGGATTTTTTGGCGAATATAAGTATAACAGGTCTGGCTATATCAGGTAATTATGCATATATCTCTGCTCAAACAGATGATGCGGGTGCACTCTATGTAGTGGATATCAGCAACCCTTCAGATCCTCAGATTACTGGCACAGAACCTATACCTGCTCCGGCGAAGGATATTTCAATATCTGGAAATTATGTATACCTGACAGCAGATGACAGTGATGACACAAACAGCGGGCTTTATATAGTAAATGTAAGTGATCCTTCAAGCCCCGAAATATCAAGTTATGCGCCTATCAGCAACGCAAACAAACTGGTTGTTTCCGATAATAATGCCTATGTCGCAGTAGACAATGCTTATTATACAGTTAATGTCGCTGACCCTTTAAATCCGGTTGCATCAGGCCCTGTCACTATTATACCGCCTGAAGACTATATTTTTAGCATAAATGAATTATCCATTTCAGGTGGTTATATATACATAGTTGGAAGGCAGAGAACTCCTGATAATATTTTTGGTGGGACTACAACTCTTTATATAATAAATCTCAGTGACCCTGCGAGTCAGGTTTCATTAAACATTTGTGATGTCTTTTTTTCAACTTATAGTGATATAGATATATCGGGTGATACTGCATATATTACCAGCGTTGATTATCTAGATTCTATTTATAATTATTATGCAGGTAATATATATGTGGTCAATATCAGTGATCCATCAAACCCTTCAGTCACAGGTAACATGGTTATCCCCGGAGCCCCATCTGATATATATGTTTCAGGAAGTACTGCGTATGTGGCAGAAGTAAATGGTGCGTTACATGCCATTGATATTATCGTTCCATCAAACCTTGAAATTATAGGAACTTTCAAATCAGATGGTGGCGTTAACGTTTCAATTTTCGGAAATTATGCCTATATCACTGGGCAACAGGCATTAATGGTATTTGGTATTTCAAACCCTGAAGAAGTTCAGGTTACTGAATCAATTGACACCCCTGGCTCTGCCGGCAATACTGTTATATCCGGCGATTACGCGTATGTAGCAGATGGATACTCCGGTCTTCAGATTATTAATATAAGTAATCCATTAGACTTACAAATAGCTGGGTCTAGCCTCACATCTGATCTTGCCTATGATGTTTCTGTATCTGGTGATACTGCTTATGTCTTTGACCGAAATTATAGTAAGTTACAGATGGTAGATATCAGTAATCCCACAAACCCTCAACTTGGTGAATCTATAAATTTATCCTCTATAGCCTATCCAGCAAGTGGGTCAAATGGCAGCATTACTGCTAAAAATAATTATTTATATATAGGAAGAAGTAATTACTCTCCTCAACGAGGTTCTCTTAATATTATAGACATCAATAACCCATTATCTCCTGTTATTGTGGGTTCCCTTGAAATTGACATAATTAGTTATGTCAGTAAAATTATTATTTCTGGTAACTATACAATTATTTCGGGATATAAATATGTTGACTCAAACTATGTGTATACCTTGTGTGTGATCAACATAAGTAATCCGGCATCTCCCCAGCCTATCGGGTCAATAGTAACTCCATATTATATGTACGATATCACTGTGAGTGGCAATTATATTTATACTGTCGGGACTGGTTTTCAGACTATTGATATAAGCAACCCATCAAACCCTATAATGGTAGGGACTGTTCCAACGACTTTAAATGCAAAGGGAATAGTAGTTTCAGGTAATTATGCGTATGTTTCTGTTTTTGGTAAAGGTCTTTATATGATCGATATAAACGACCCTGCAAACCCCGTATTGATAGGATCGGTTGACACACCCGGCCTGGCAAATGATGTCTTTATTTCAGGAGGTTATGGCTTTATTTCTGATGGGGATAATGGCATTGTCAGGGTTCCGCTTCCTGTTGAGGTATCCCCGGTTACTGTAGATAATGCAAACACCATTTCAGCCACATTACCCGGCCCAACAGTTCAAGGATATTATACCTTAAAGGTCTTTAACGATGAAGGAAGTGACGAGCTGTTCGGGTCTGTTAGATATGATTATTCTGATCAGGATGATGATGGAATTCCTGATTATATAGAAGACTCAACCTGCACAGATATTATTGACACGGATAGTGACGATGACGGTATCCCGGATGGAGTAGAGGATGCCAATAAGAATGGAGTTGTAGATGCAGGAGAAACAAACCCGTGCGACTCTGATACTGATGGAGACGGAATTCAGGACGGAACGGAGCTAGGGTATACACTTGCTCAGATCGGCCCTGATACAGCTACAGGCGTTTTTATACCTGACCTTGATCCATCTACAACAACTAATCCCATAAATGAAGATAGTGACGGTGATAACCTGACAGATGGAGAGGAGGACAAAAATCATAATGGTAGGTTGGATTCAGGGGAGACCAACCCGTGTGATACAGACACTGATAACGATGGGCGCAGTGATTCCACAGAGGTTAATGATGCTAGTTATCCCACGGATCCAACAGACCCCGACAGTGATGATGATGGTGTTAACGACGGACTGGAAGTGAATAGCTGGACAAATCCGCTTGATACAGGTGATTATCCTGCCCATGGTACAATAACTGGAACTATACATGACAGCACAGGGTCTCTTATAACCGGCACATCAATTGAGGTTACAGCCTATTATTCCACATCCTCATGCAGCACCAGTTCAATAATGGCAACAGCTATGTCCGATCCTGTTACCGGAATCTTTACAATAACCGGGCTCCCCGCAAATGATTATTATATTAAGGCAATGGACAGCAGTAGTAATTATGCAACTGAATATTATAATGCTGATCCTGATGATCCCAGCAACTGGAATTGTAATGAAGGGGTATTGGTCACAGTAAATTCTGGAGAGACCAAGAATGCTGTAGATTTTAAACTCGGACCTGGAGCAACTATAACAGGCCGGGTGACTGACTCAGAAACAGGGCTTGGAGTTGTTGATATGCGTATCTATGCATACAATGAGCAGTGCAATCCTTCTTATTCTTGGTCTGCAGTAACTGACTATAGGGGTAACTATACTTTTACCGGCCTTCCGGCAGGTGAAGCTGTATACCTGAGATCAATTACTACAATATTCGGGTTTTCCGGCTCAGGGTTTTACTGGCATTTTTTTGATTACATAAGTGTATGGCATGATGGAAGTTATGCATATCTATGCAATGGCGTAAACCCTGTTGTTCTGGAAAAAGAAAACATAATTGATTTTGAGCTGGAGGTCGGCAGCACCATAGAAGGCAAAGTGACAGACCAGGAAACCGGTCTTGGAATTGCTAATGCATTTGTAATGGTCTATACAGATCAGTGTGATGGGCAGGCTCTTCATTATGGCATAGCTTCATCAGATGGGGATTATACTATCAAAGGCCTTCCCCCTGGCGAATTATTCTATGTGAAGGTAATACAGGCCAGCAAAGGTGAAATTATTGATAACTCTTATGTCACTACCTATTTTGTAAATGAATTTTATGATGATATAAGGATTGATTTATGTGATGGCGCCATACCGGTTAGCGCCCCGTCATCCGGCATTGATTTTGAACTTGAGGCCGGTGGATCTATTAAGGGCCGTGTAACCGATTCAGAGACCGGGATGGGAATTTCGAACATATATGTCGAGGTATGGACAGCTCAGTGCGGTGGAACACAGTTAAATTTTGACATAATAGTTGCTACCAATTTTGAAGGATACTACACATTGCAGGGGCTTCCGACTGGGGAATCATATTATATTAAAACGAAGCAATCCTCTTCTACTTCATCAGATTATATACATGAATGGTACGGAGGGGCAGGAGTGGATACCTGCGATGGAGCTGTGCCTGTTGTTGTGTCATCAACTAATATTGATTTTGTTCTGCAGCAGGATACTGACGGAGATGGAATATATGACAGTATAGAGAATGCAGGTTGTTTAGATTCTAGTGATGCAGATACAGACGATGACGGCATACCGGATGGTGTTGAGGATGCCAATAAGAATGGTGTTGTGGATTCAGGCGAAACGGACCCATGTGACTCTGATACAGATGGTGATGGCATTCAGGATGGCACAGAAAAGGGGTATACCCTCAGTGACATAGGCCCTGATACAAATACAACCTATTTCAAACCAGACCTTGATCCCTCTACTAAAACTAATCCACTGAATACTAACAGTGATGGAGACAGTCTGACAGACGGGGAGGAGGACAAAAACTATAACGGCAGGGTGGATACAGGGGAGACGAACCCCAATGATAAAAACAGCCCGGAAGATTTTCCATGGGAGCTCTTCTATCCGGCATTTATGAAAAAACAGTAGTTTTATTTGGAGGTTATAAGGTGTAGAGACAGGTTTAAAACCTGTCTCTACTATTTATGTTGGTGAAATAGGTGCCATTGCCAATCTGCGGGTGAGGCTAATTTCATTATCAGGCATTGATAAGATAATAATCAACCATATCAACCATTGTCACTCCTGTTCATGATTATTTCCGGCTATTTGCCTTGACAGGGTATGGTTATCTTCCTATACTCCGTGGCCAGCAGGTAGCCGACCCTGTGGTTAGCCTGTTGTCACCTTCTGAATAATTTTCTGATCAATAAAAAGAGGTATTTTTAATTAAATATCATAAAAGGAGATAATTTATGCTTAAAAAAACTGTTCTGTTGTCATGTTTCTTTTTTATGTTTTCGATCTTTTTGTTCGGAAATGCCAGCGCAAAAGAGTGCGACCGGGCCTGTCTTGAAAAATATATAGACAGGTATATGGATGCAATGCTTAATAATGATCCGAGTCTTGATCTCTTTGCGCGGGACTGTAAATTCACAGAAAACGGTGTAAGGCTTCCCCTTGGTAATGAAGGTCTCTGGGTAGGCATGTCAGGGATTGGAACATATAAATTTTATGTGCCTGATATTGAGGCTCAGCAGGTGGCATTTATCGGCACTGCCCGTGAAGGTGCAGCCGGTAAAGACGGGCAGAGTCCCCTTGTTGCGGTAGCCATACGTCTTAAGATTGTTAATGATAAAATTACAGAGGCAGAGCAGCTTGTTATACGCCCTGAGACTAACTCTATGGGCGGAGGGCAGGGTGGCATGTCATTTCCTCCGACAGGGGAGAGCGTGGAGAAGCTCGGAAAGCCTCATGAGGTATATTTCCAGGTAATACCGGAAGATAAACGCCCTTCTCGTGAAGAGATGATCATAACCGCAAATTATTATTTTTCAGGGATGCAGAAGAATGATGGCAAGGGCTATTATCCCTTTAGTGATGACTGTCACAGGCTTGAAAACGGGATGCCCAGCACGAATGTGCCTGTGCTGGCAGGGCAGGAGCGCCCTGACCCCAAGACATCAAAGATGTATTCTGCATCATGGGGATGCAAGGAGCAGTTTGAGTCCGGTCTTCTCAATTTTGTTACCCGTATCAGGGACCGCAGGTTTGTTGCTGTGGACCGTGAGCGCGGGATTGTCTTTGCATTCGGCTTTTTTGATCACCAGGATATAAACTGGACATGGCAGCTTGCAGAGCTCTTCAAGGTAGAAAACGGCATGATCCGCAGGATAGAGGCTGTATTTCACCGAAGCGCCTATGGTATGAATTCCGGCTGGAGCACCTATGAGCAGGGCATTTCAGACCAGATGCAGATAGTGAGGTAGTGCTCAACTTTCAGCTTTCAGCCTTCAGCTTTCAGCCATAAGTACACTCAAATTGGCTGATTGCTGATAGCTGAAGCCTCAAAAATTATCAAATTACCTGTTTTTAAACAAAAAATGAACCTCTTCGTTAACATCCAGTCAAAGTCTGCTCAAAATTTTACTTTCAAAGTGATTTTTTAGCCGGAATATCCGCATATTCAGAAATTATTGTCTTGACACAGGCTATACATATTTTTATATTAACATAACTTGAGATAGGGATTTATTAATTATGGTGCCGAGTTTCCTGGCTAATTTATGCTGTGTTTGAAATACCCTGGGTATTTTCTGAACCGGTTGTATGTTAGTAATTAATTCAGGTTATTGGCGCTACTTAAGCGGTCATAGGAGGTATTGTTAATGGCTAAAGACAAAAACAAGGTACCCGATAATACAGAGAAAAAGGAATTCTCAAGACGCGATTTTCTGACCATTGGAGGGGCCGCAGTAGCTGGTGGCGCCTTTGCCGTTTGTGCCCCACTAACGAGTGAGGCGCAGGAAAAAACAGAATATCCGCTGTCAACAAAGTATTTGATCTGCGATAGTAAAAACTGCGCAGGGTGCTATGGATGCATGATTGCATGTTCTATTGTTCATGAAGGACAGGCAAACCTTTCACTTTCCAGGATACAGGTCCACAGGTCAGTTCTTGAATCATACCCTGCTGATATCCAGATAAACACATGCAGGCAGTGTCCTGAGCCTTTGTGTGTAATTAACTGCCCTACAGGCGCATGTCATATCAGCAAAGAAAATGGCAATGTCCGCATGGTCAACGCTGATGAGTGTATTGGATGCAAGACATGCATAAACTCATGTCCTGTTATTCCCCACAGACCCATATGGAATCATGTTACTGGAAAGGCAATTAAATGTGATCTGTGTACTGATACCCCCTATTACAATAAAAAAGGCGGTGTCAATGGTTCACAGGCATGCGTTGAGGCCTGTGTTGCAAATGCCTTAAAGGTTGTGACTGAACTCCCGGATCAGAAAGACATAAGCGGATATGACCGGAATCTTCAGCCGCCCAGGAAGCCCATGCCGAATTTTATGGGGGCTCCTAAAGCCAAGGCTACTCACGAGTAAAGGAAAGGAGAATTAATATGACAACGCCAGGATACGGTGGAAAGATATTATTAGTAAATTTGACAAGCAAAGAAATAAAGGCGCTGGATACAGAAAAGTATGAGCCTTACGGTGGTGGTCATGGTATGGCTACAGCCCTTTTCTGGGACTACTGTGTCGCACCAGGAGACTGGGATCTCCAGGATGCATTCAACCCTAAAAACATGATCGCACTTATGACAGGCCCTTTAAGTGGCACAGGGGTTCCATGGGGCGCAAGGACAAGTGTTTCAGGTATGTCACCCCAGTGCTATCCGATCCAGTGGTTTTCACACAGTAACTTTGGAGGCATGTTTGCTGCCTTTATGAGGATGGCCGGGTGGGATGGTGTGGCAGTAATAGGCCGCGCCGAATCACCTGTTTATATCAATATCGTAGATGATAAAGTTACTATAGAAGACGCAAAAGACCTCTGGGGGCTTGATTCATGGAAATGCCAGGAGCAGATATGGAAAAAGTCCGGTATACGCTATGGCAAGGAATGGCAGGAGATTGATGACAGGTATACACTTCAGAGGCCTGCTATCGTTACCATTGGGGCTGCCGGTGAAAACATGACAAGGGTTGCTTCACTGATTCATGGCGGTGGAAGCGGGGCCGGACAGGGTGGTTTCGGAGGCGTGTTCGGATCAAAGAATCTAAAGGCGGTCGCGGTTATCGGTACAAAGGGTATTAAAATTGCTGACCCCAAAGCATTAAGGGATGCCAGGGAATGGGTTGAAAAGAACTGGCCTTCAGGCCCCGGTTTTGGTGGGTTTGGGCCTGCATCTGTTGGTTCAGCCTGTATCGGATGCGGTCATCAGAGAAAATGCCATAATCGTGACCGTGCCCACAGCCAGGATTCTGATGATTGCGCCGAGTCAACATGGTTTAGTCTTACCCCCCAGGATGCTAACGGCATGGACAGGGATACCATGTCCAAGCTTAACCAGAAGGGTACTGATATCATCCAGAAGCTGGGCATAAACGGCATGGAGACCTGCTTTATGGGGCCGATGTCATTTCCAACTAGTCATAATCCATCATTCCCTATTCAGCCTGAGGTGCCTGCATACTCGGCCCTTGGCTGGTACATGAAAAAGATGCATGATATGGGCATTATCGGGCCTAATACCAAAATTGATATGGCCCCGCTCAATATGAAAAAGTTTGCAACAGAGGAGTTCATGGAGATCTACGGGATCGCCCTTGCAAGAAGGTCCGGCATTGGGGATCTTCTGGCTGAGGGGACAGCACGCTTCTGTGAAAAACTTGGCAGGACCGCTGATTTCGACACCCTTTGCAGACAGACACCCTGGGGTTTTATGGACCACTGGTCAATGCCGGGCGTGGACTGGGCATATGGAAATCTGCTGGATTCAAGGGATATAAACAGCCATGATATGGGTATGGCAAGTCCATCAGGAGGCTTTGGCGGAGGTGGGGGTAAAAAATGGACATGTGAAGATTATGTAAAGGTCCTTGCCGAGCGGACAACAGGCAACAACCACTTCTGGTTTGATTTTTCCTGGGAAGGAAAACAGGCATTTGAAACCGGGGTATTCTCAAAGCATAAGGCGGAATTCGTAGCATGGCGTATGCATTACTGGACCTACTATAAAGAGTCTATTGGCTTCTGTGACTGGGGTTATGCAAAGCTCTTCAGTGCATCCCATCCAAAGGGATATGGGCATACACCTGAGGCTGAACCAAAATACCTTAATGCCATAACAGGTAGAAATCATACCTTCCAGGATGGCCTTGAGATAGGTCGCCGTGCATGGAATCTTAAGCGTGCGATTTTTGCTTTGCAGGGCAGGCATAAGAACATGGAGAATTTTAACGGATACTACTACAGGCCCGGCGCATCATATTGCGGATTTGATGCAGAGAAACCCATATTTGATGGAAAGAACTGGGACTGGAAGAACTGTAAAGAGCTCTATTTAACAAAAGAGGGTGTGGAGCAGTTCAAAAACTATTACTATGAACTTGAAGGATGGAACAAGGAATCCGGTTACCCAAAAAAGGCTACGCTGGAAGACCTCGGTATAAAAGGTGTTGCAGAGGTGCTGAAATCCAAGGGTAAACTGGGCTAGTACTACATATAAAATAAAAACAAAAAGGCCTGCCTCTTCTTATAAAGGGAAGGGGCAGGCCTTTTTTTATTATTTGCTAAATCAGGTTATGCAGCCTTTGAAACCAGATCACTAACACCATGAGCCTGAGGCACACTGATCGTTTTTTTAGGGTCAGGAGTGATAACTGTCTCACGTGTCAGCCAGCCTGTTCGGGACGCGGTTATAAGCCCCCAGAGAGGTATCCAGCTCAAGGCAAATATCCAGTAAAAAGCGAAGGGCAGGGCCCACTGCCAGCCAAACATGCTGTGATATTGCCTCTGATAAACAATAGATGGCAGAATGGCGCTTGCCAGGCAGCCAATAGATATAAGTGCTAGAGTCGGAACCGGGTTCATCAGCATCTGTGCAAGGACTGCAAATTTGCAGGCCTCCCCAAATGTCAGGCGGAACAGTTGAGTTGCACTGAACAAACGTATCCAGTTGCTTCCTGAGTCATAGGGTCGGAAACGTTTTGTTATGAATGAAAACATAACAAGGTTTTCCCTGACATTGCTGCGGGCCCATCTGAGCAGCATCTTTCTTAACCCTGTATATGCAGAAGGTATCTTGGTATTTACTACTGCCTTCCTCTGATAGACCACACGATAACCCATACGAAGGATCAGGTTTGTAAGCGCCCTGTCTTCTCCAATAGTGGCACGTTTGCCCATGAAGGTCTGATTGATCCATGTGGAGAGGTTTGCCCTTACTACATCAGCACGATATGCTGAAAGTGCGCCTGGTGTGCAGAAAACGCCACCATATACACTCTGCCCTGAACGTATAAAGTCAAAGGCATAGGCGAATGATACCTCAAGCATCTTGGGAATATGGCTTTCGGCTGTATTCAGCACCCGGACATTACCGGCTACTCCACCAACGCGAGGGTCAAGGACAAACGGGCTTACCATATGACGAAGGGTGTCAGGTAAAATCTCAGAGTCAGAATCTATGGTAACAAATACCGACCCTTTACCATTAATAAAGCCCTCCCTCAACGCAAGCCTCTTCCCGCTGTTAAAGGGCTGCCTTATCAGCTTTACCCTGTGAGGGAATTCCTTTTTGGCCTTCTGCATCCATTCCCATGTATCATCCTTTGAGCCGTCATCCACGCAGATGATCTGCATCTTTTCAGGGGGATAATCACTGGCTACGACAGATCTTACAGTGTGTAAGACCTGTGCCCCCTCATTATAGGCAGGAATAATAACTGTTACTGATGGCAGTTTTTTATCGCATACAGGTTTGTATGGTTTGTAATGCCATGCAAACCAGATCCTTATTCCTATTAAAGTGATGGTCCATAAGGTTACGCCAATGGCGAGAATACTTTTTGTGGGCAACAATTTGCCCATGACCTGTTCATTGTAGTTTTTTACCAATTCATCTGTATTATAATTGAAATGATACCACACAAGCATTAGAGATATTATTAACGTTATGCAAAGTACCCAAGGGTAAAATATATCAGAGTTAAATTTCGATAAACCATTATTTTTCTTCATTTTATTACTCAGTTAAACCATTATTATAAGTTGTTAAATCGTCCAAAAAAAAATTCAGTAATGTCACAATATTCCTGCCTGAATGTCAATAAAAAAATTCCATTGATTTTATTTGCATCTGCATGAAGCATGCAGCATAAGACCAATGGAACTTTTATATTGTTAAGACACCGTTATTTTATAAAACTTCACTCAAAATAGATTTATCTTTTATTTGAATAATTCAGGTGTGAATTCAACCAGATAATCACGCCATTTGGCCCAGGTATGGCCGCCGTCCGTCTCATTGTAAACAGGTGAAAACCCGTGCTTATTTAACATCTCTACAGATGCCCTGGTTGTTTCTATTAAAAAATCCTCTTTTCCTGTTGCAAACCATATCAGTTTAAGACCCTTTTTCATATCGCTGTTATCAAGCATGGCCCTGTGCTCATCTTCCCAGTTTGGAGACTGGCCCTGTCCGGGTGTGGCACTTCCAGGGCCGAATATGCCTGAGCTGAATACACCGATATATGCGAATTTACCCAGGTCTTTCATCGTAATATCAAGGGTCTGCATGCCACCCATGGAAAGCCCTGCTATTGCCCTGTTTTCCCGGTCTGTTAAGACCCGGTAATTATTTTCCACATAGGGCATGATCTCATTAATAAAGTCTTTTGAAAAATCATCAACCATAGCGCTTACACTGCCGCCCATACTGAAATCCCCGGTGGTATGGCCGGCAGGCATTACCACAACCATTGGTTTTGCCTTTATATCATTAATAAGATTATCAATTATAAATCCTGCCCGGCCAACTGTACTCCATGAGTCATCACAATCCATTGCGCCATGAAGAAGGTAAAAAACCGGGTATTTTTTGCTGCCTGACTCGTATCCCGGAGGGGTGTATATGTGCATGCGGCGGTGTATTCCAAGGGTTTTTGAGTAGTAGTAAACCTCTGCAACAGCACCGTGGGGTACCTGTTTCATCTCCATAAAATCTGCGCCAGGCACATAGGCCAAGCTCCAGACATTATTGTTTGACTCACTTATTGATGTGTTATTCGGGTCAACAACAGATGCCCCGTCCACAGTAAATGTGTACCTGTAGGCCCCTGGAACAAGAGGCCCAGTCTTTCCTTCCCACACACCTTCACTGTTTTTAGTAAACTTGATATTTCCAGTGGTCATTCCAAATATGTCTGAACTCTGTAACCCCACCTTTGTAGCCTCAGGGGCCAGTATCCTGAATGTTATACTTTTGTCTGAAAGCACTTCAGGTGAATTAATTACCGGCGCCTGCGGAAATGCAGGCTTTTTGGCCTGGGCATAAATGTTGGCAGAGAGTGATAAAATCACCATAGCCACGATCAATGTAATGATTATTTTCATCAATGAATTTTTACGTTTCATAAATACCCCCTTTATTAGTAGGTTACACTTCATTGACTCCTGTAAAAACATGGGCATCAACTGTTAACAGTTTTAAAACTTTAAATTAATCAGCAGGAAATGCAACAGGAAAGAATTTTATTTACTATAAAACTACCAAAGAAGGGTTTCTGAATGCTCTATCTGGCTTATAAAACATATGAAGAATGATTTGGTTGACAAAAAACAGATTACTTCTTAAAAATAGTTTTAAGTTCAGGTCATTTCTAGAAAATAGTAGTAAAGCAAAAAGTATTGTATCGTTTAAGAGCATCAATAAACTTTTCTAAAGGATTTAAAATGAAAAATGTTACAGGTCAGTGTTTTAAGGTAATTCTTTTACTCTTCTTACTATTAACAACATCTTATGGACAGACTGCCATGCCAGTAAAAATAGAATCAGCCAAACCTCTTTTTGTTCAACCTTCCATGAATGTTTTCAGACGTTTTGAAGCAGAGCCTGAGGTCATGTATAATTTTTACGGAAAGGTGCTGGGTTTCCAGCAACTGATGACATTCAATGTTGGCGCAAAGACCGATGTGGCAAGGTTCCAGGTGGGTGACTCCCAGCTAAAGCTTTCAGGTATTGTACCAAACCGAACCTATAAGCGTGGTGAAATAAAGGATGCAACCGGTGTACGTCTCCTGACATTTTATTTTACAGACAGGCATGCCCTTGAAGAGAGGTTCAGGTCTCAGGGGCTCCCGGTCCCGGTCTTCAAACCCATAGCCGGAACATCCAGAAATCACACTTTCTTAAAAGACCCTGACGGTCAGTGGGTTGAGCTTGTTATTGTACCCGATTCAGAGAAGGCAGCCTGCATGGGGATTGAGGTCGGGTTATCGGTTTCAGATATTGAAAAGAGCAGGGCCTTTTACATGGAATTTGTGGGTCTTGAAGAGATGCCACCAGAAGATGACCCTGTTTTTAATGTGATAAAATACTCCTATAGACACGGTTCTACCATAATAAGCCTTCGCTGTTTCGGTCCAGGTCTGCCTGCTGATACAGGCAGTGGTGGCATACAGTATGTTGTCTCTAACGCTGAAGCAGTACAAAACCTTGCAAAAGAACGCAGTATTACTATTGATCAGCCGCTTAGCACACTTCCAGGGTTTTCACTTATAACAGTATGGATTGATGACCCTGATGGCATTACCAATTATTTTGCACAGGTAGGTGTAGCTGAAAAGAAATAAACACAGGTTGAATTATTAACCATTAAAAAAGGGGGGTTTAGTAATGAGAATCAGGAATACAAGTTTTGTATTAACCGCTGTTTTTACTCTTATTGCCTTTTCTTTAACAGTGTTTGCACAGGATAAAAAGGATACGCCGAAACGGGCCGATTTTATCCCTTCACCGATTTTTTCACCTGTATATCCGCCTCTGCCTCACCATTTCAGTGATGTCCACACTATACAGATACTGTGCAAGGCGCCTAAAGGGGCGCTCAAAAGGGCGATTATGCCGCCAATGGAACCAGCCGGTGATGAAGAGACCTTTGTGCTTCTGCTTGCATGGACACCGGATGTGGAAAAAATGGGTTTTAATGTCCATGAGGTGGCTATCAACGCCCCTGCCAAATGGAAGGATAAGGTCGGTAACACCACGCTTATAGAGTATATTGATAGCGACATGGGGCTTATTGCAGGTCGTGAGGTCTATGGCTGGCCAAAGAAGATGGCTGAAATCACCTGGACAAAAACCCTGACAGGATGGATGGTTGTAGTTAACAAGATGAAGGATCAGGGTAATGTCCCTCTTATGAAGATAGAATACACTGTATCCAAAACTACACCTGAGGTGAAATGGCCTGATATGGGGCCGGTACTTCTTGTAAGGCGCATACCTCCTGCATCATTATCAACACCTTCAATAAACCAGATGATCTGTCTTGGCTGTGACACACCCCAGGGCAGTGTGGGGCCGCTTGAGGCGAAACCAGGGGAGAATGATACAAATGGAACGGCAACAGTCCAGTTCTTTGACGGCCCGCATGACCCTCTTACATTTTTAGGTCCAATCAAGGTACTTGATGCAAAGATGAGCATTATGAAGGGTGATATGCCTTTTGGGCTGGGCCTGGATGGGACGGAGGTAGTTGAGCAGTGGGAGGAATAATGTAATCATGGATGGATCAGGGTGTCATTGCATGACAATTTGATCCATCCTGTTTCATGGGTTTTGAATCTTACAATATATTGTTTTAAGAAAAGAAATTTTACCACGGAGGACACGGAGAGCACGGAGAAAGGCTTTTTATTATTTTATCAATAATAATTTTTACCAGTATTCCTGTAACCCCATTTGTGGCTCTTCCATAGAGGCAATACCGGCCCATTTCTCAGATGCGGGTTGAGGGGTTTTTGTAGTAGACCTTTCAATAAATCTATCTAAAAATAAAAATTTATCATCTCCAGTAAGTTCAATATCCGGCATGGTTCGCCAGCGTTCAGCAGTGATCTTTTTCCTGCTGTTGAGTTTTATATCCCTGAATGGGTTTCTGTATGATGTAGACTCATTCAGTGTTGAATCAAAATAGGAGATAGTTACAGGAATATTCACTGGAATATATTTAAGTATCTGGCCCTTGAATGAAAATCGTTCTGATTTGGGGTCATAAAAAAAGGATTTACCAGGCTCATGATCTTCCTTTATGGCAGCTATTATATTGTCTATCTCTTCCTTTGGTATTATTGCAGAGATGGTGCGGATCATCCCTGCACTGGTAATCTCTTCAAATGGTTTGACCATATAGGGTGCTACCCTCTCGCGAGCCCTTATCCTCTGAAAGTTGTTTCTGTAAACATACGAACAGTAGTTGATCGGGAGCTTTATGCCTGAATCAGCCGCTGACTTAATAATGTTTAAGGCGGTGAGCTCTGACTCAAGCACTGTTGCATCAGGGCCATGAAGAAAGGTATATCCCCTTTCCCTGAATTTATTAAAGTTATAGGGTGTGCACCTGAGCTGATGCAGGTTCAGGTATTTAACCCCGCTTTCAACCAGTTGAGGTAAAAGGGTGCACAACCTTTCATAATCCTCCGGTATTGCAGGAATCTCCACTGTTACAATATCTATATACCCTGATGCTATCCTGATCTTATCCAGTTTATACCCTTGCGCAACCAGGTTGAAGCGTATCTCATTAAGCCCTGCATCCTTAAGCCTGCCCAGTATCTCCTCTGTAATCAGTATGCCGTTTGTATAGAGCCATTTATGTATTCCATCACCAAAACGGGCGGTTACAGCAGACAGAAATTTCACGGATCTGTCAATAGTCAACAGCGGTTCACCACCGCTTATGCTGACCCCCTTTATTCCCAATTTTTCTATATAATCAAGGTAATCCTCAGGATTTGTGAAAAGAAGGGTGTTTGTAACAGGCTCGCCTGTCTCATCCTGTTCTGAAGGGCAGAAAAAACAGTTGCCATTGCACCTGCCATTGATAAAGAGGCATGACCATGTGCCTTCACCGCAGTGGCGGCATCCTGGGGATAAATCCATATAATAGGGCTTTGTGTTGCTGTATGCTGATAAGAGTTGATCCCTTAAAGATGCAACAATCTCTGCACGAACTGTCTCTGCTTCCTGAGCCTCATTATCTGTAACCCATTTAAAATTTGAGTATTCTTCATTGTATTTTTTTTGAAGAGATTCGCATATCTTTATTTTTTCTGTTTCCAGCATCTATTAACTCTTTTAAAAAAGATTGCTAATCTATTCACTTGGATATGCATTGTCAAATGATTCTATGCTTCTCCCATAACTCTTCAGTTTCTCCTTATGTCCTCTGTAATATTGCCATCTCTTATTTCCACCTGGCGCGGCGCCCTCTTTGCGAGTGCCGGGTCATGGGTGATAACCAGAATGGTACGCCCCTGTTCCCACAGCTCAATAAAGAGGTTCATGATGTCGCCTCCAGCGCCTGTGTCAAGGTTTCCGGTAGGTTCGTCCGCAAGGATAATATCAGGGTCCATTGCGAGCGCCCTGGCAATAGCCACACGCTGCATCTGCCCCCCTGAAAGCTCTGTTGGCTTATGGTCCATACGTTCTGAAAGCCCTACACGTTCAAGTAAATCCATAACCCTTTCCTTCCTGTTTTTTTTCGGCATGCCTCCGAAAATAAGGGGCATCTCAACATTCTCAAATGCGGATATCTGTGGCAAGAGGTTAAAGCTCTGAAAGATAAACCCCACACGCCTGTTCCTGATGCTGGCGAGCGCTTCCCTGCTCATGCCTGAGACCTCTTCCCCGCGCAAAAGGTAACTCCCTGAAGTGGCAGTATCAAGGCAACCGATAAGGTTCATGAGTGTGCTCTTGCCTGATCCGGATGGGCCGGTAATTGCTACCATCTCACCGGAATAAACCGCAAGGTCTACACCTCTCAATGCTTCCACCTTGACCTTTCCTGTATCATATACCTTTGATAGCCCCTTAAGGCTTATTACCCCATCATTTTCTTTTTTTTGATTATTCTTCTGTGTATTAAAAAAACTGCCCAATATCATAATTTCCTCATTCGTAGCGGAGTGTCTCCGCCGGATTAATTGATGCTGCGCGTCTTGCAGGAAAATAACCGGCTGCAAGACCGATAAAACCCAGTATAGCCGCAGATACAAGGCCAATAGGCACAGATAATGTTGGTTTACCGAGCATGGCCAGCGCCTCATTGCCTTCTGTCGGTATACACCCCAGAAGCACGATTGCAGCCATTGCCATTAACAGACCGATAGCGCCTCCAAGTAACGTATATAACATCCCCTCAATAACTACAGGGCCTGTAATCCATGATCTTCGGGCGCCAAGGGCCATTTTAACCCCTATCTCCCTGGTGCGTTCCTTTACAACTGCATACATGATATTTGCGACACCCACACCCCCTATAATGAGAGTAAGCGCCCCTATGATCCCTAAGAATATCTTTAGTCCGGTCATGGTATTGCGCTGACTTTTTGATGATTCCACTGTATCCCATGTCCCAAACACCCGTTTATCAGCCGGGTCAAACCCGTATTTTGTCCCGAGCACCTTATTCACACCTTCAAGAACAGCGCCCATTTCTTCAGGGTGATCCGGCCTGATAATTAACGTATGCAACCTGTCCATCCCGAACTGTGCCTTGAATGTGGTAATGGGAATACATATCTGGTCTTTGTCCATGCCATTGTAATTTCCCATCATGACCTTGGGCATCATCACACCGATCACGGTGTAAGGGATCTTTTCAATCAGAAGCTCTTTACCAACAGGGTCAACATTACCATAAATCTTTTTTGCAATCTCGTCGCCCAGAAAGGCCACCCTTCTTCGCAGCCTTTCATCCATGGGGTCAATAAACCTGCTGCCCGGAGCGGGAATATGGTTTCGGAGTTCACCAAATCCCCAGGTGACCCCCTTGACAGTTGCATTGGTTCCAATTTTGCCATATTTTATAACAGCACTGTATCTCTGTATTTCACCTGCCGCACCGAATAGACCTGGCACCCTTTTATTAAGAAGATCTATTACCTCAATCTCCGGTCTGACAGCTCTTCCAGGAGGAAGCCCCTGCCATACGAGGCTTGTAGTCCCTGGCCATAAGACAGCAATATCCTTTCCTATACCCTGCATGGCTGTGGATGTTGAAATGCCGATCCCCTCACCAAAGGCAAGAAGCAGAAGCAGCGAGAGGGTCCCCCATGCAATAGATGCAACAGTCAGTATGGCCCTTTTCTTTTGAACGCGGCTTGAATTTAAAAACAGGTAAATTATCAGTCCTATTCTAGGGTTATGCATATAAGGCTCCTTACATCTTCATTGCAATTACAGGGTCCAGATTGGCAGCTGTACGTGCAGGAAAATAACCTGAAATAAAACTGATCAGACCCAGGACTGCTGCTGTAGCTGCGGCTGAAATTGGCGACAGCCTGGGGTCTCCTACCGTATCACTCAGGTTCAGGGCAGGGAAGGTCATACATATTAAAAATGTGATTATTATGCCGATGATCCCGCCAGCGATTGAAAGGGCAAGTGTTTCAAACAGGAACTGAACCATTATAGATCCAGGTTTTGCACCCAGTGCCAATTTTATACCTATCTCCCTTGTACGTTCCTCAACAACTACACTCATGATGTTTGAAATGCCTATTCCTCCAACAACCATGGTAAGGCACCCTATCCCTCCTAAAAATATCCTGAATGCCAGCATGAGGGTATTGATAAACTTTGCATTTTCCGATGTGTCCCAGAAGCCTATTGCCTCTTCATCATCAGGGCTGAACCGGTGCCTGGCCGCCATAATATGCCTGACATCTTTTATCAATGCACCTGTGTCCCTGACATTATCAGCGGCAAATACAAGGTTGCTTACAAATTTCTGACCGGTCATCATCTTTAAGGTTGTAGCCGGTATAAAGACCTTTCCCTTGTCTGAGCCATTATAGTTTGAGTTCTGTTGCTTTTTTTTCATCACACCCACAACCAGGAAAGGGGAACCATGCAGGTTTATGGTTTGTCCAACAGGTGATACATTCCCGAAAACCTGTTCAGCCAGTTCATCCCCCATAAAAAGCACACGTCTCTTCATCTGAAGGTCAAGGTGGTTAATAAACCTTCCCCCTTCCTGCGGTATCAGATTGCGTATTTCACCATATTCAGGCTCTATGCCTGTAACCCCCACTGCAAGAATTTTTGTCTTGTAATGGAGTTTATACTGCGTCTGGTACTCACTTGAGATATAGCTTAAACCAAGTGCCTTTTTTCTTATAAGGCCTATATCCTCATCATCAACCAGGATATAGCGGCCTTTATTCAACCCGTCATATGGCATTGACGTGCGTGAAGGCCAGCCTATAACCACACCATTTCCTATGCCGGCAGATTCCTTCGCAAGCTGCTGATGAAACCCTTCTCCAAAAGCTAATAGCAGGCTCACGGCAGTGGTGCCCCATATCATGCCGAACAGTGTAAGAAATGTGCGGAGCTTCTGGCTCTTTGTGTCTCGGATAAGCTGGCGTATAATACTTAACATATGAGTCGCACCCTATCCTGTGATCTCTCTGGGAGGCCTCTGCACAAGTTTCTGGCCTTCATTAATGCCTGATACAACCTCTACATTGAGGCCATCTGAAAGCCCTACTGTTACAGGCACCTTTTTGGGTTCTGCCTCAGGTGTTTCTCCTTGTATTTCAACAAAGCTCTTTGCGCCCTCATCCTCAAATATGACCAGCCTTTCAGGTATAAGCAGTATATTTTTCTTTTCACGGATAATAATATCGGCGTTTGCGGAGTAACCGGCCCTGAGGGTTATATCTTCAAATGAATCAAGCGCAATCTCAACCTCAAAGAGTTTTGCATTATCTTTTTCAATGGCCTGGGGGGCAATTTTGCTCAATCTGCCTGTGACCGTTTTATCTGGCATGGCGCCGATTTTTATCTGGACAGGCATGTCAGGTTTAAGTTTGCCCACATCAATCTCATCTACTGTCCCTTTGAAAATAATATCACTCATGTCAGCAAGGGTTGCCAGCTCAGTGCCTTCCTGGTAACTTGTAAGCGGCACCACAGGATCTCCGGGGTTTACGAGACGCTGTAAAAGAATTCCCTTTGATGGCGCCCTTACTATTGTCTCCATGTTTTTACCCCTGCCGCTTACACGGCCATCCTGTATGAGCTGCAAGCGGTCCTTTGCCCTGGTAAACTCTATCCCTGCGCGCTCATATGCCTCTTCCTGAACCTCCCTGCTGTTTATTGATTCTATCCCCTCACTCGCAAGTTCCTGTGAGTGTTCCCAGTCTTTTTTTGCACGGTCAAAGGATATCTGCGCGGTTTTTACAAGGTGCTCAGCCTCAAGCAGTTCATCAGGGGTGGGGTCAGGGCTGATCTCTATAATCGGGTCACCCGTATCAATCGTATCCCCAACCTCAGCCGGGCATCTTTTTACAATGCCTGAGATCTTTGATTTTATATGATATTTCTGTCTTGGCTCTATCTGACCTATGGCAACTGCCTTTTCGGTTATATCTCCCTTTACTGCATCCACAAGAACAAACCCCTGGTCAGCGGGTTTGCGATTCTTTATCCATGAGTAACCTCCAACAGCAATTACTGAAATAAAGATTAATAAGAGGAGAACCTTTACAAACTTCTTCATTCAATACCTCCGGGATTTAAAAATTTTTATATTGTGACGCTTAAGCATTTATCATACCAGAATATTGATATGCTTAATTAATTTGAAAAATCAATATGATACATTGAAGTTCGCAATTCCGGCATTGGCCGGATAAGCCTTTTCATAGCAATTTTTACACATGACTGGTTAATGCAGCCATGAGGTATATGTATGTATAGTCTGAAAAAGGCAAATGGTTACATCTAAAAAGGCGCTATTGTATTTTATTTGCTATTTAGTGTCCATCCGGGAAGTATCAACTATTTCTTTGTGTTGAATGCCTTTTGCTGAAAGCTGAACGCTGAAGGCTTATTTTTGTTTAATCATCAAATTAATATTTTATATTTTTAAAACTTTCTATATACTGCCCCACTGGAAGAGGGTTCTTCTCAACTCGACCCTGCACATTTTTAAAACAGGTATTTTGGCGTTCATGACCCGCGGTTAATCCATCTGCTCCATGCTCCTGGTGCCCGCGCTTCATGGAATACTTCTTACAACCTCTATTCTAATGGAGAGTAAAAATGACAACATGGCATGATTACTTAAAAAAGACAGGTCAACCTCCAAGTTGGCCCTATCCGATTCGTTTTGAGCAGGAACAGGAGATCGATGCAGATGTACTTGTGATCGGTGGCGGTATTGCAGGCTGCTGGGCTGCTATTTCCGCTGCGAGGACAGGTGTAAAGGTGGTGCTGCTTGAGAAGGGCGACACTGTAAGAAGCGGTGCAGGGGGACCAGGTTGTGATCACTGGTGTAATGCACCTGCAAACCCCCATTCCAGGGTCAATCCTGATGAGTGGGCAGAACACATGGCAGATGTGCCCTGGAGCTGCGGGATCGGCCTTCAGATTCAGTGCAGGGAAGACTGGGATACGCTCCTTGAGATGGAGCAGATGGGTGGAAAGATCAGGGATACCAATGATGAGTATGTAGGTGCTGATGGCAGGTACGATGATACTAAACTCATGTTCTCGCCCAGGTATGGCGTAAAACACAACCTCTGGCCTGAACCGGGTGCAGGCGAGCCGGGCTTTAACCCGCCTGAAAAGAGATCAAACGTAGTTATCAGGATATGGGGATCAACCTTTAAACCTGCCCTGAAAAGGGAGTGCAAACGCCTGGGTGTAAAGGTCATGGACAGGGTTGCAGGCACAAGCCTGTTAACAGAAAATGGTGTGCAGGGGGCGCGTGTTATCGGCGCAACAGGGCTTAACAGCAGGACTGGTGAGTTTGTTATTGTAAAGGCCAAATCAACCATTATTACCACGGGCGGCTCAGGCGATCTGTGGCTCATGAACTCGGAACTCTGCGGCATGTCAAGCATGCACCCAAGGACATGGACAGGTGAAGGGCTTGTAATGGCATACAGGGCGGGCGCAGAGATTGCCAACCTTGAGGTGAGCATGCCGATAGGTATAGCAACAGGCTTGAAACACAAATGGTATACAGGGGCTGGTGATGCAAGTTATGAGAATGTGCCTCTCGTAGACGCAAACGGCAAAAGGGTCCCTTTACCCATTCAGGGCTGGGAGGATGCAGGCGCCATGATACCCTTCCCCGATGTACAGGCAAAGGTACTGGAAGAGGTTAAAAAAGGGAATTTTGCCCTGCCATTTTATGGCGACTGGCCATCAATGTCTGATGTGGAAAGAAGGGCTACATGGGACCTTATGCTTGGAGAAGAGTCCACAACAAAGATCATTATAGATACCTTTAACAAGGCAGGTTTTGACGGAAGCCGTGACCTTCAGCAGAGTTACAGATTTATAGAAGGGGCAGGTATGCCGCAGTGGAGGAATGGCGGTGGTAACTTCATGATGGACTGGAACCTTAAAACCAACCTGGATGGACTGTATGTAGCAGGCACACAGCTCTTAGGCGGTCAGGATCACAGTTACTGCGCTGCAACAGGACGATATGCCGGTAGAAAGGCCGCTAACTATGCAAAAGAGATAGCACAGGGTAAGATCTCACGTGACCAGATACAGAAGGAAAAGGATAGAATTTATGCCCCGGCCCGCAGGGATAACGGTATCGAGTGGAAGGAGTTCCATGCAGGGATGGCAAGGATCAACCAGTATTACAACAGTGAATTCAAGACAGAGAACCTTTTCAAGATCGGGCTTTACGCACTTGAAAGGATGGAAAAGGAGTTTGCACCTCAGCTCTATGCGTGTGACCCTCATAAGCTCCTGAGGACCATTGAGGACCTCACCATGCTGGAACACTCAAAGATGATCATGCAGGCATCCATGGCCAGAAAGGCGAGCCGCATGGGATTTCAGCGTATAGATTACCCTGAGATGGACCCGCCTGAGTGGAACAAGTTCCTTGTGGCAAGGCTTGTAAATGACAAATTTACAACAAGGCTCCAGGAACAGAGATTCTGGGGAAACATGAAGAAAGAGTATGAGGCCCATAACAGGGATTACAAAGGGGTGTATGAGAAATAAGGGGTCCAGGGGCCGAGGGGTCGGGGAGTCAAGGTTTTCAATTCAAGATTCAAAATTGAAAATTCAAGATTAAAAGCGCAAGTAAAAAACCCTTGAACCTATGACCCCTAGAATCCTTGAACCCTTAATATTGAACCTTGAATTTTGAATTTTTAATTTTAAAACGGAGGCTAAACATGTCCGAAAAAATATTTGCCATGACCAATGTTGTCACGCCAAACCAGCCGGTTATTTTTGACCCTGATTACTGTACCGGGTGTAATAATTGTGTGGAGACATGCCAGGTGGATGTATATATCCCTAACCCTGAGGCAGGTATGCCGCCCATTATACTGCATCCTGATGAGTGCTGGTATTGCGGATGCTGTGTAAACGACTGCCCGTCAGAAGGGGCCATAAGGTTCAACTGGCCGCTTCAGTCCAGGGCATACTGGAAGAATAAGAAGACAGGGGAGATAGGGCAGGTTTAAGGTAAAACGCTATTTATTGGTTCGATAAAAAAGGCTGGAGCCCGGCCTTTTTTATCAGTAATTGTGCTGGCATATTTTAAAAATCAACCAGTTTTGTTCTATGAAACCTGTATTGGTGATTTACTACATGATTATTGTAAATTTATAATTGTCGTCATTCCCGCGAAGGCGGGAATCTATTTGTTTTTTATTTTCAAATACATAAAGTGGATCCCCGCCTTCGCGGGGATGACGATTAAGTCGAAATGCCTGTGCGGTTTTCTTAAGTCAACAGTATTAGGTTTTACACCCCACCGAAAAAGAGGTGGCATATAATCCGCCGTCGCACAAAGCTATGGCGGGACAAGAAGCTGAACGCTGATTGCTGACCGCTTGAATCTAAAAACGATTGTTTTTGGATGGACACTAATTAATATGCCTCAATCACACAAACCCGCCTTTAAACGGTATATCGGTATTGACTACTCCGGTGCAGAGACAGCAGAATCAAGCCTGAAAGGTCTCAGGGTCTATCAGGCGGATAACACAAATTCGCCTGTCGAGGTTCCTCCGCCGAAAGGACGCTTCAAGTATTGGACAAGACGTGGTCTGGCTGAATGGCTTATAAGTATATTATCTGAAGATATCCCTACCATGGTTGGTATTGATCACAGCTTTTCATTTCCGTTAAAATACTTTGAGGCTCATCTTGTTGAGCATGACTGGCCCGCATTTCTTGATGACTTTCAGAAACACTGGCCCACTGATGAAAAGTTTACCTGTGTTGATTTTATTCGTAATGGTTCAAAGGGTAATGGAAAGGCCAGAACAGGTAATGCACGCTGGAGGCGGATTGCCGAGGTGCGGGCCGGGGCAAAGTCTGTATTTCATTTTGATGTGCCTGGCTCAGTGGCAAAGTCTACCCATGCAGGTATAACGTGGCTGCGTTACATAAGAAAGAGATTGGGAAACAAAATACATTTCTGGCCCTTTGATGGATGGGGTATTCCTGAAAATAGCTCAGCTGTTTTTGAGGTCTACCCATCAATGTGGAGCAAGGATTACCCGAATGAAGGTAGAACACCTGACCAGCATGACGCCTTTGTTGCTGCCGCATGGATGAAAAAGGTTGATAATGATGTCAGCTTAAAGAAGTTCCTTAAGCCTGACCTGCTACCGGAAGAGTATCCTGTTGCTCTGGTAGAGGGATGGATTCTTGGTGTTATGTAGAAACCCTTTCTATCAGGATCAATAAACCGAGACAGCCATAAAGCTGTCGAATAGCATAAAAGCATGGGTGCTCCATCTTTACACAAAGAAAAAGAAAAAAACATTTTGCCTGTTTCATGTTTTTAGTGGTAATACAAATCAAAAAGCCTGACCTATAAAAACACAAAAAGCCATGATATTGACTTTTGATTATGCCATTTACCGATTTTGGCAACGTTGCCAAAATCGGTAAATGGGTTTGAAATAAAAAATATTTTCACCCTGAATCAGCTATTTGGGGATTTTGGCAATATTGCTCATTTCCCCAAATGCTAAAAAATGCAGCCTGTTTTTTCATAAATATTTAACGGTAGTTTAATATGTAGCTATTATTTTTACCATTCATGCTGGATGGTATTGGTTCCATGATGTCATTAGAAGTTCTTGATAGGAACATGGCTTTTGGTGAGTTCATATGAGTTAAGAATATTATGCGCATAACATACAAGCATTAGAAGAACATCTTCATGGTGTTGCGGAGCTTGCTAAAAAAGATGCGGAAAAGATTGGGATGGGTAATTATGGAGAATTGCTTTGGGCCTGAACGGTTTTGAAAAGGTGATAAATGGAATTTTATGCTGATGGAAATAAGAGGCAGAAGCTTATTACACATATTGTCGGCGTGAGGAATAATGCAGCTTTATTCACCAAAGATATTTGTTGTGAATCTTGGGGCGCATTATTAGGTGACTGGCATGATTTGGGAAAATTTATGGAAGCTTTTCAGAAGTATATGCTTGAAGATGAAGCGCGTATTGAACATGCTATCGTGGGAGGTAGATATGCAACAGATCAATTTAATGATCCTCTTCGTAAACTGGCCTTGCAGTTTACTATTTCTTGTCACCATACCGGACTGCAAAATAGTGAAACTCTCAGAAAACGATTAGTCAACGCGGCACAATTGGTATGCGATGCTATCAAAAATGTACCGGATGATTTGTTGGATAGAAAGCTTCCTGAGTGGCCAGCTTGGTTGATCCCTCCATCTACAACTGCTGAAGAAAAGGAAATAGATGTCTGGAAGAGGTGCTTGGAATTTTGGATACGAATGCTTCATTCCTGTCTGGTTGATGCTGATTGGCTTGATGCTGAGAAACGAGATCCCGATGCACCGAAAAGACCTGAGTTCCTTTCAATTGAAAAACTTAGAGATAAACTGGATGGATATATTGATGCAAAAGTTTCAGATGCCACAAAGCACAATTGGACACCAGTAAATGCTCAAAGAAAAAATGTACTCGATGCTTGCAGGGAGTCTGCAAAAACTAAAACAGGATATTTTTCATTAACAGTTCCTACAGGAGGTGGGAAAACACTTTCAGGAATGTCCTTTGCTCTAAATCATGCAGTAGAAAATAAAATGAAACGTGTGATTGTTGTCATCCCATATACAAGCATTATCGAACAAAATGCATCTGTTTATGCAGAGGTTCTTGGTCAAGAAAACATAATTGAGCATCACTCAAATATTGATCCTGAAAAAGATACAGTAAGAAATCACCTAGCAGCAGAGAATTGGGATGCGCCTATCATTGTCACAACGAATGTTCAATTTTTTGAATCATTGTATGCAAACAAAAACTCCAGACTTCGGAAACTTCATAACATTTCCAGAAGCGTCATATTTTTAGACGAAGTACAATCACTACCTCCGGTGTTGTTGTATCCGATATTGGATGCAATACGGGAATTACGTGATCATTATGGTTGCTCTATCGTCCTTTCGACGGCAACTCAACCAGCCTTGAAAAAACGCAAATCATTTGATTGCGGGTTTGATGCAGTGAAAGAAATCATCCCGGATGCAATGAAGCTGTCGAAAGATTTGGCTCGTGTGAATATTGAATGGGAAACGATGAATGCGATAGAATATCGAGATATTTCAGAACGTATCCTAAAAGAAAATATACAAAGAGTTTTAGTAGTTACATATAAACGTAAAGATGCCCGAGCGCTTGCGGGGTTACTACCCGATGATACTTATCATCTTTCGGCATCAATGTGTCCGTCGCACCGGAAAGATACTCTTAATAAAGTAAAAGAAGAGTTGATGAAAAATAAATCCTCGACAGTTCGGTTAGTGAGTACTCAATTAATAGAAGCGGGTGTAGATATTGATTTCCCTGTCGTTTTTAGAGCGTTAGCAGGGCTGGACAGTATTTCGCAGACAGCAGGGCGGTGTAACCGTGAAGGTAAAAATGTTAATGGAGGTCGCCTAATTGTGTTTCGCGCACCAACAGAACCTCCTGTGGGAGTTTTACGTTTGGGAAAGGCTATTACTGAAAGTATACTTAATTCCAGTGCGAGTGAATTTGACGGCGTTTTACGGGACAAAGATGGTTTTTTGGATTTAACGTCCCCCGCAATTTATGATACATACTTTCGCTTGCTTTATTCTGGCGTTCAACTAGATGGGGCAGGGGTTCAAAATGCCCGCACTAACTTCGATTTTCCAGAAGTTGCTAAGCGTTTCTGTATGATCGATAGCGCTACATATCCCGTAGTTGTTCCTTACAAAAATGGGTATGACATACTGGATGGTGTCCACGTTAAATTCAAACCATCGCGGGATGATTTCAGATCACTCCAGCCATTTATTGTCCAGATATACTTCCATGAACTTGAGGTACTGAATAATATAGGCGCACTTGGGTCCATACATGAGAAATCATTCTATTATTTAACAACGCCATATGAACGACTTTATGATGATCGTTTTGGTTTAGTGATATCGGAAGAGAATCTTTTCCCTGATTATTCAAAGCTTAATGTATGAGTTTGAAAGGAGGAACTATGAACAAAAGGAGAGGCCCGACATTGAGTCTTCGGGCAAAAGGCCCGCTTGCTATGTTTACACGGCCTGAACTTAAAACAGAACGGGTGAGTTATGAGGTTCCAACTCCTTCTTCTGTACGTGGAATATTTGAAGCCATTTGCTGGAAGCCCGCTATTCAATGGCATGTGGAGCGTATTTATGTATTTAATGCAATATCCTTTACCGCGATAAAACGGAATGAACTGAATGGCAAAGCCATACCGCCTTCAAAGCAGATGATGGATCGCGGTGTGAGAGAATTTACGTATGGGATATATGGCATAAATATAGAAGATGAACAGACGCGAGCACAGCGGAACACATTGGCCTTACGAAATGTGGACTATCAGTTCGAGGCATTTTTTACGCTTACTGACAAAGCTGGGCCAGATGATAATATCTACAAATTTATCGATATGTTCACCCGTCGGGTGGATAATGGACAGCATTTTTACCAGCCCTATTTCGGTTGTCGGGAGTGTATTGCTCAAGTTCTATCCCCCATAGAATCACCTGAAGCGCACGCGATCTCCATATCCAAAGAACTTGGAATTATGCTTTGGGATGTTGAATTTGGAGGAGACGAGACAAAGAAGAACACGCCTCTTTTTTTCAACGCAAAAATCGAAAATGGAAAAATTGATATCCCATTGTATCCAATCGGTCGAGAGGAGGTGTCGTATGATATTGAAAGCGCTTTTTGATTTGGCACAAAGAGAAGACCTTTTACCAGATCCTGATTTTGAAATTAAACCTATCTCTTGGGTTATTCGAGTGGGTGACAACGCACGCTTTCTAAGTATTGAACCGCTGAAACAGACAGAAAAGCTCACTGTGGGCTCAAAGAAAAAGCCGAAAATGTTTGGCACGCCAAAAACAGTTCCTAAGCAACAACCAAGTCGTTCCGGGAAAGACCCTGAGCCTGAATTTCTAGTCGATAATCCATTGTATGCTTTGGGTAAATCAATACCTTCAAATAAATATAACATTTCTGTGTGCAAAAAGCGTTTGCGTATGTTTGCAGCAAAAATAATCTTGTGCGGACATAAGACAAAAGATGTTGGTGCGGTGAGTGTTGGCCGCTTTCTGAGAGATGTAAATAGAGGCAGCCTTCAGATTGAAACACCTCAAGAGATGAAGGGGAATGATTTAATTGCGTTCTCTTATCAGATGGAAGAAACATTTGTACATGAGAGACCGGGTATTGTTGAATATTGGAGAAAGCTCAAGGCAGATAACCAAAAATCGAAAGACGATATCATATGCCTAATTACTGGTGATTTCTGCACACCTGCCAAAAAGCATAAGAAACTAAAAAACGTTCCTCAAAAGAAAATTGGCGACATAGCATTGGCACCCTGTAACCAACCTGCTTTTGAAAGTTATGGATGGGAAAAAGGTGAGAATGCTGTAATAGGAGAGAAATCTTCCGATTTCGCAATGACTGCATTAAATCGCCTTTTGCATCCCAACTACCCTGATCCGCAAGATCCGAATCTTACCTTATCAAAGCAAAATGTACATTTAAGCTCAGATACAGTGGTTTGTTATTGGACACGGAATAAAAGTATATTATCTGATTCTTTTGGTCTAGCCATTGAGGTTGATGAAGAAAAGATCGAAACAAAGCCAGCACAGGTTGCGGAAATGTATAAAAGCCTTTGGAAAGGCATCCCCTATAAATTAGACAAGCCCGACCAGTTCTATTCATTGGTTCTTTCTGGTGGACAAGGGCGGGCAACAATACGGGATTGGATAGAGTCGAACACCCAGCATGTCGTGGATAGTCTGGCGCAATATTTTGCAGACTTGAGAATTGAGCGCTGCTGTCCTCCCCCCAAAAAAGGTAAACATCCCGAAAGCTTTTCGCTGCCTTTATTACTTGAATCGTTAGCTGACCCAAAAGACCGCAGGAAAGAAGGCATTCCTTCTGCCATCAGTGCACAGTTCTACCGTGCATCAATTGACAATAGATTATTATTCCCACAGCCAGCATTTAGCCGGGCAATTTATCGTTATAGAGCTGAACTGGGTAAGGAAAGCGATGAAAAAAATGGATGGGTGCACAAGAATTGGAATGATGCCCGATCAGCAATCATTAAAGCGTATTTAAATCGAAAATATCGAAAAGAATTTAAAAAAAAGGAGGTGTTAGAAAAAATGAATCCAAATTGTGAGGATAAAGGGTATTTGCTTGGACAACTTATGTCCGTACTTGAAAAATTGCAAACAGAGGCTTTAGGGAGTGTTAATGCGAGTATTATTGATCGCTATTTTCCAGGAGCATCTGCCGCTCCGAAGAGCGTTTTTGGCTTTTTACTTAGAAACGCACGGCACCATGCACGCAAAGCTAAAGATGAGTCAAAAAACAAAGGGCAAATATTTAATCTGGAAAGATTAATTGATCAAATTTGTAGCCAATTTGATGTTTCCCTGAATAAAACAGAAGATCCCAAAACTGTTTATACGAATGGATTCCCTTCATATCTTTCTCAAGAGCAACAGGGAATGTTTGTTTTAGGATACCATCAAATGCGCAAATGGCTATGGATGACTAGCGATGAGAGGGTTATCTGGAATAAAGCGCATTCTGATGCCGCTCGTGCTTATTTGTGGAGCAAGAAGGAAAATGATTTAGGAAATTCAACTGTAGAAAAAGGAGAAAACCAATGAGTGGAGCTATTAAAAATCGTTATGAGTTTATTTTTCTGTTTGATGTAAAAAATGGAAATCCCAATGGAGACCCTGATGCAGGGAATGCGCCTCGTCAGGACTACGAAACAGGGAAAGGGTTAGTTACTGATGTTTGTCTTAAGCGGAAAATTAGAAACTATGTTGATATTACGAAAAATAACCAGGCTCCTTACGAAATTCATGTGAGAGAAGGAGCTTTTCTTTCCGAACATCATAAACGTGCTCATCTGGCAATTGAAAATGAAACTATACAGTTGGCAGTTCCTATGGATTTGGTAGATGAATTCAAAGCATATGAATCATATCCAGATGGAATTACTTTCTCAGATCAAAATGCGCGACCATGCTTGATCTTGTCTTTAGCTGGATTGGAAGAAACTGAGAAACAGGTGAAAGATCTAAAGGAGAAAAAGAAAAAAGAAGATACTGAAAACAAGAAGCTGATATCGCCTGCTGCAAAAGCAAAACTTCGTGAACTGTTTATTGACTCAAAGGAAAAAAAAGCGGCTCAGTGGATGTGTAAAAATTTTTTTGATGTTCGCACGTTTGGAGCAGTTATGTCCACTGGAGATATGCGTTGCGGACAGATTAGAGGGCCTGTTCAATTTGGATTTGCGGAAAGCGTTGATTCAATTATTGGGAAAGAAATACCAATGTCACGGACGGCCGCTGTAAGCGTCGATGACCCTGATCAAAAAGGTTTAGGTGCTCGAAAGTCAATTGTCCCTTATGGGTTGTATCGGGTTCATGGATATATTTCTGCACATTTAGCAAGTCAAACGAACTTTACAGAGGATGATTTGGCAATGCTGTGGTCTGCCCTGTTGAATATGTTTGATCAAGATCCCGCTGCTGCTCGAACTGGGATGCATGCACAGAAGTTGATCGTTTTTAAACATATCGGGCTTGAAATAGAAGAAAAGCAAAAAGAAAACCAAGCAAAATTAGGATGCGCACCAGCTCAAAAATTATTTGAAATGGTAAATGTTGAATTAATAAATAAAGATAAGCCCCCACGTTCTTTTGATGATTATAAAATGAACGACTTTTCGGATATAAAATCTAAGGCACTTGCTTTGGGCGTTGAAGCAATTGAAATGCTGTAGTTATGAAAGAAGCCGGTGTGTCGGAATAGGATATGGTCAAATAGTATAGGTAAAAAGAAAAACCGGTCCTGAAAAATCAGCAAGAGAATTCGCTGATTATGAGGTTCTGATTGACAGGAATAATCTTCCTTCAGGAGTTACTATTGAAGAGAAAGTTTAGCAATATCGGTAAAAATGCCAGCGCTGGCTTTTTTACCGGAATAGCGATGAGGGAGCTTGTAACATTATGAAATAATAGGGAATAGCTGAAAATTAGCTTTTCCTGAATAGCATGTTTTTAGATGGAAACGAGGTAACCATGCACGATCAAAAAGACAATGATTCATTAAAGCTTATCCCGGCACACGGCGGATACCGTGAACTCAAGTCTTACCAGATGTCCGAAATTGTTTATGATGCCACTGTGGCCTTTTGTGACAGGTTTATCTCAAAGTTTTCACGCACCCATGACCAGATGGTGCAGGCAGCTCGCAGCGGTAAGCAGAATATTGCTGAGGGATGCATGGCCTCAGGCACATCAAAAAAGACAGAACTTAAACTCGTGAATGTTGCGCGAGCAAGCCTTGAGGAATTGCTTCTGGATTATGAAGACTTTCTCAGGCAAAAGGAGTTGCCGCTCTGGGCTAAAGAAAACCCTGTGGCAAAAAAGGTTAGGGGGCTTTGCTACCAGGAGAATAGGTCTTATAAGACCTATAGGATTTATATTGAAGTTGATTCTGAAGAGGTTGCGGCCAACACCATTGTCTGTGTTATCCACCAGACCAACTACCTGCTTGACCAGCAGTTACGAACCCTTGAGAAGGATTTTGTTAATGAGGGCGGTTTTACAGAGCGGCTATACCGTGTAAGGACAGAGGCACGTAAATGGAACAAGACCAAATAATTTACTCCGAGGATGATCTTTTGCCCCTTTCAGGATTGCAGCATATTATCTTCTGCAAGCGGCAGGCGGCCCTTATCCACATTGAGCAGGCATGGGCAGAAAACATGCTTGCTGCCGAAGGCAGGGTCATGCATGACAAGGTGCATGAAGGCGGAAGCGAATCAAGGGGAGATGTCCGGGTTGAATATGCCATGCCTTTACGTTCTTTAAGGTTGGGGTTAATAGCCAAGGCTGATGTTGTTGAATTTCACAGGGTAAATAATCAGGGAGAAAGTCAGGTGTTAAAATGGCAGCCCTTTCCTGTGGAGTATAAGCATGGTAAGCCTAAAAAAGATAATTCTGATAAGGTGCAGTTATGCGGCCAAGCCATATGCCTTGAAGAGATGCTTAATGTCAGGATAGTGCAGGGTGCCCTGTTTTATGGGGCCATCAGGCGGAGAGAGGATGTTATTTTTGATGATGAACTAAGGCAATTCACCCAGGGTGTGGCAAGGGAGTTCCATGAGCTTATTGCCGGTGGCATTACACCAAAGGCGGTGTATTCAAAAAGATGTGATAACTGCTCCATGTATGAATTATGCCTGCCAAAGACAGTTGGTAAAAGCCGAAAGATAACAAACTATTTAAAGGACATGGTGATTGAGAAATGAAAAAGCATTTGAACACCCTGTTTGTAACAACCCAGGGGGCTTACCTCAACAAAGAGGGTGAGACAGTGGTTGTGAATGTGGAGAAGGAGGTAAAGCTCAGGCTCCCCATACACACCATTGGTGGAATCATCTGTTTTGGCAATGTGATGTGCAGCCCTTACCTGCTGGGCTTTTGCGCTGAAAAGGATGTTGCTGTCAGCTTCCTCACTGAAAATGGCAGGTTCCTTGCCAGGGTTCAGGGGCCTGTATCAGGGAATGTACTCTTGAGAAGAGAACAATACCGAAGGGCGGATAATCCGGAGGCAACAGCTCATATAGTGAAATCCATATTAACCGGAAAGCTTGCCAACTGCCGGACAGTGCTCAAAAGGGCATTAAGGGATCACCCTGATAAAATTGATGTAGAGGCAGTAAAAGAAGTTGCAGACAAATTAGGATACTCTCTTGATCGTTTGCAGGAAGATCTCCACCTTGATGTGTTAAGGGGTATTGAAGGCGAGGCTGCAAAGGCATACTTTAGAGTGTTTGATCATCTGATAATTGCTCAAAAACAGGATTTTTATTTCAGGGAGCGCAACAGGAGGCCGCCTCTTGACCGTGTCAACTGCCTGCTTTCATTTATCTACACAATAGTGATGCATGATGTGAGGTCTGCCCTTGAGACAACCGGGCTTGACCCGGCAGTAGGTTTTTTGCACAGGGACAGGCCAGGAAGGCCAGGTCTGGCGCTTGATATGATGGAAGAATTCAGACCATTCTTGGCAGACCGAATGGCTCTATCGCTGATTAATCTCAACCAACTAAGGCCGGAAGGTTTTACCACAGTAGAGTCAGGCGCGGTAATCATGGATGATGAAACCAGAAAGACACTGCTTACCACTTATCAGAAGAGAAAACAGGATACCATTGACCACCCCTTTTTAAATGAAAAGGTGAGTATCGGCATTTTGTTTTATACTCAGGCCCTGCTTATGGCGAGATTCTTACGCGGTGATATAGACGGGTATCCGCCATTTATATGGAGGTGAAAGTATGCTTGTGGTGGTTTGTTATGATGTGGATACAACCGACCCTGAAGGGCCTCGCCGGTTAAGGCGTGTCGCAAAGACGTGCAAGGATTATGGGCAGAGAGTACAGTTTTCTGTTTTTGAATGCCAGGTCGACCCGGCACAGTGGACAGCGCTTAAACAGAAGCTGATAGATAAAATAGATGAGAATACAGACAGCTTGCGGTTTTATTTTTTGGGAGCAAACTGGCGAAACAGGGTGGAGCAGGTGGGGTTGAAAAAATCCTATGACCCTGATGAACCGATGATTGTTTAATGGCTTTGCGAACCTGTAGCTCAAAAAAAGGGATAATGATGAAAACCCTTGAGGAGCAAGGATCTGAACGGTTTTTATAAGAGAGTGTTTCGCAAGGGAAAATAGGCTGTAATATTAACTGGTTATTGGTAAGCTCTTTGAAAACTGAATATTTTTTTGCCATTATTTAAAGGGTTCGCAAAATATGGTTGTATATTAATGAAATATCAGTAGTTTATAGTTGTACAGTCGCTCCCCCTGCGGGAGCGTGGATTGAAACAGCTTGCCCCTTGTAGCCGCGTTAACGATATAAGCGTCGCTCCCCCTGCGGGAGCGTGGATTGAAACAAGTGAAACGCCTTGCGATAGGTGGTTTGGTCAGGGTCGCTCCCCCTGCGGGAGCGTGGATTGAAACATTAATAAAACGGTTGCCCCCTGATATGAGGGCACGTCGCTCCCCCTGCGGGAGCGTGGATTGAAACTCATTATTAGCCCCTGCTAACTGCCTGATTTTGTCGCTCCCCCTGCGGGAGCGTGGATTGAAACAGAGTTCACTGTTGAGCGTAAAGAAATTATTAAGTCGCTCCCCCTGCGGGAGCGTGGATTGAAACTCACCATAGTATGCGCTGTCGCTTGCAAGCTGCAGTCGCTCCCCCTGCGGGAGCGTGGATTGAAACACGTGTTTATGGCTCCCGTGCATGGCCTGTGAAGGTCGCTCCCCCTGCGGGAGCGTGGATTGAAACTTGCGCTGATTGGCGAGTCAGGGGATACTTTGGCAGTCGCTCCCCCTGCGGGAGCGTGGATTGAAACATTTTCCAGCATGTGCATGATGTCCCTTAACCGCTGGTCGCTCCCCCTGCGGGAGCGTGGATTGAAACAGATTTCTATATTATAACCGTTAGCACATTCAGGTCGCTCCCCCTGCGGGAGCGTGGATTGAAACTGGGTCTCCGCCCTCTCCCTGATCCAGCCGAATGGTCGCTCCCCCTGCGGGAGCGTGGATTGAAACTTTTAACCGCTCCATACAGTTGCGGAATCATCTGTCGCTCCCCCTGCGGGAGCGTGGATTGAAACTTGTCGATATCATTGAAAAGCATGAAGGCTTTAGTCGCTCCCCCTGCGGGAGCGTGGATTGAAACACCTGATCCGATATGAACTTAATGACCACCTCCGTCGCTCCCCCTGCGGGAGCGTGGATTGAAACATTAAACTGAACGCCTACTCTGCTTAATGCGCCTAGTCGCTCCCCCTGCGGGAGCGTGGATTGAAACCGGCCATTGCTGCCTTAACACCGCCCAGGGCGCCGGTCGCTCCCCCTGCGGGAGCGTGGATTGAAACATTAACCTGTCAATACAATTGCCCTTGCCATGATGGTCGCTCCCCCTGCGGGAGCGTGGATTGAAACAATAAACGGTTTGATAAGAGCTTGTTTGCCATGTGTCGCTCCCCCTGCGGGAGCGTGGATTGAAACTGATAATATCGCACCTGTAAACCACAAAGGGCGGTCGCTCCCCCTGCGGGAGCGTGGATTGAAACGCTCCTTAAAGGGCACATATGAGGCCCAAATATTGTCGCTCCCCCTGCGGGAGCGTGGATTGAAACTGGTAATCTGAATCTTAGCCCAGCCGGTGACATTGGTCGCTCCCCCTGCGGGAGCGTGGATTGAAACCATGATATCCATCCCATATCTTTAGAAATCTGTTGTCGCTCCCCCTGCGGGAGCGTGGATTGAAACGGACGCTCAAGGTCAAGAGCTATAACTCCAGACGCGTCGCTCCCCCTGCGGGAGCGTGGATTGAAACCCCTTCAGGTTTCAGGTCTCCACCCTCAGCCTTCGGTCGCTCCCCCTGCGAGTGAATAAAAGGGGACAATAATAAAAAACTTCTAAGATGATGTAATACCAAGGCTGTTTAAGGTTACTAACTTTGACCGCCTTGTTATTTTGATGGGATGGTTGAAGAAAAAACAGATATCATTTATTAATCAGTGGTCATAATTTTCGGCAATAAGAGGCGGAGCGTCAAATCAGATGTTTCCACAGTGACCATAGGAATGAGAAAATCACCACATGTAGGGGAGAATAATTATTTGCTCCTACTGGAACGTCGATTGTAAAGAGAGGGCACAGGGGAAAAGGAAAAAATGAACATCCAACATCGGACTCTGAACAATTAACATCGAATGAAAAGCAAATAAACAGGATAGAGGGCACAGGCGCTGTGCCCCTACGTTGCTTGGTACTCTCCTTCTTCGTGGCTTTGCGGCTTTGTGTGAACTTTATATTGACATCTCGTGGGATGCATGGATTGAAAAAAGAATTAACCGCGAACAGCGCGAACTGCACGAACGTTGATTCCCCTTCGGGAGAGTGAATTCAAAAATCTTTATGGCTTCGTGACTTTGTGTGAAATATATTTTGACCCCATCGTTGATACAGAAGAGCGAGGTTAAAGGAGCAGGGCGACGGGCGCAGGGTTTTCATCCGGAAACCTGTGGGATATGAAAAGGTTTTTTGAAGAATACTGCGAAATTAAAAACTGCGACAGCTTGTCGCAGAATTCCATGGGGACACAACCTGTTTTAACTAATAAAAGCAACTATCATGTGGAAAATTAATATTATGATTTGACTTTTCATCTGTATTCAGTTTATTAATTGCTGATCAAAACAACTCTTTTTTTGACACAAATAGCTATGTATATTTGGGTCTAAAATATTATGACAAAACACGCTCAAAGCATTGATAATAAAGTAATAAGCCGTATTTTTGGACACGGCAGGGGTTGGGTCTTTACCCCTGTCCATTTTTCAGACCTTGGGAGCCGTGACGCCGTTGCTTCTGCCTTAAGGCGTGCCAGGCAATCAGGTATAATCCGCCAGCTTGCAAGGGGGCTTTATGATTATCCCCGCAATGATAAGGAGTTTGGAATACTCTCTCCATCGACTGAATCAGTAGCACGTGCCCTGGCAGGCAGGGATGCGGTTCGTTTACAGCCATCCGGTGCCTATGCTGCCAACCTGCTTGGTATTTCAACTCAGGTCCCAATGAAGATTTTATACCTGACTGATGGCAGCTCAAGAAAGGTAAAGATCGGTAAAAAAGAGATAACCCTTAAAAAGACCACACCATTGAACATGGCAACAGCAGGCAGAAAAAGCGGGCTTGTTATCCAGGCCCTGCGGCATATGGGCCAGAAACATGTTGATGAGGATGTTATTGTTAAAATCGATAGCCAGCTTGACGCTAATTCTAGGAAGCAGATGTTGAAGGATGTACGTTTTGCTCCTGCATGGATCGCCGATATAATGCGACGGCTTTCAAAAAACGAGGAATGAAACTGGTATGAATACCTTCCTGTCCATGTCTGATGAAAGAAGGAGACTTATCTGCGAACAGGCACAGGATAAACTTGGCCTGCCACCAGCAACAATTGAGAAGGATTTCTGGGTTTGCTGGATTTTGAAAAATTTATTCGAATTGCCCCTCTGGGGAGATAAGCTGGTATTTAAAGGCGGGACTGCGCTTTCAAAGGGCTGGGCTCTTATAGAAAGATTTTCAGAGGATATTGATATTGTTATTAATCGTGATGCACTTGGCTTTGGCAATGATAATGCGCCTCACCGCGCTACCAGCAGGAAACAAGCACGAAAACGTCTGGATGCCCTTAAAGAGGCAAGTCAAGGATGTATAAACAAGATCATGCTTCCATTGCTCAAGGAGTCGATATCGTATAAATTACCAGTAGATTTATCATGGAAGCTTACTTCTGATACTTTTGATCCTGATGGACAAACACTTGTTTTTTCATACCCGACAACCTTTAATGTTCAGATCGCCTACCTCAGACAGGAGGTAAGGATTGAAATGGGTGCACGCTCTGATACAGAGCCGACACAGGAGATAGAGATCAAACCTTATCTCGCAGACGCTTTTCCTGATCTTTTTCAGCAAACCCGCTTTTCGGTCAGAGCAGTCTCCCCAGAACGTACCTTTTGGGAAAAGGCCATGCTATTACATGAAGAAACCTTCAGGCCACCTGATAAAAAACGTAAAGCAAGAATGGCAAGACATTATTATGACCTGTTCTGTTTAATAAAAGCTGGTATTGGAGATAGAGCATCCATGAATCAAGACCTGTTTATTCGTATCGCCGCACACCGACGAGTCTATTTCCATTATTCCTGGGTCGATTATGACACATTACGCCAGGGGAACCTGAGACTGATTCCACAGGGAGAGCAACTTGAAGACTGGAGAAGGGATTATGTAGCCATGAAGGACGAGATGTTCTTTGGCGATCCTCCTGCGTTTGATGATATTATTGAAACTGTCCGGGAGTTTCAGGATATGTTCAACAAGAAAACACGATGAGGTGTAAGTTTTGATATGATATGTGAAAACGATACCGCTGATTTGCCAGGCGGGCTCAGCGGAAGCCTTTGCAGGTTCTTCTACCTCTGGTAGATAACAGACATATTTTCGGCATCGATTGTTATAAAGTCAAGACTTAATTTGACATCATCAATGGTGTTAAAAGAATGATTGTTTCATCACTCGGAAACAAAGATATTCTAAAATTACACAAAACCGCATTCCTGTGTAGCAGGGATATCCCTGCCTCTATAGTGCTGAAATGCTATGACTGGGCGGTAGAAGAGCGCGATAAGGGTACATGTGTTATAGGTGGTTTTCACTCAAGGATCGAAAAGGACGTATTCCATTATCTGCTGGCAGGAACACAGCCTGTGATTATGGCATTAGCCCGAGGGATGAAAAAAAGAATAGAGCCTGAATTAAAAAAAGAAATAGATAAAGGCCGATTACTGGTTGTAACCCCATTTGAAAAAGAAATTGAATATGTAACCTCAAAAACTGCTGAGGTAAGAAATAGGTTAATGATTGAGTTGGCAGATAAGGTTGTTATAGGGTATGCAAGTAAAGGAGGTATGCTGGAAAACCTTATTTTAGAAATAGATGTAAATAAACTAAATACATTATAATCCACAGTATCCAAGTAGGGTAAAGGGGGCATAAAAAATTAAGAAACTCTGTAATTCACTAATGCTAAGGCGGTTGAAGGTTATTATCTTTGGTCGCCTTGCTTTTTTATGAGATGGTTGAAGCAAAATAAGATATTATTCGAAGTGCAAGGCGCAAGGTGTGAGGAGCAAGGGGAAAGGCGCGAAGAATGAACGTCTAAAATTCTACATCGAACATCAAATAAAATAATACAGTGAGGAAAACACTGGATTCCCGATCGAGTCGGGAATGACGACTGTTTAGGAATGGATTTTGATTTTGTTCGTGTATTTCGTGTGGTTGGTGGTTAATGAGGTTTGAAAAAAGATTTAACCGCGAACA
>JAFGFM010000002.1 GCA_016931115.1 Deltaproteobacteria bacterium
AGAACTACTTGAACGAGTATGAAATGGCGCAGATGCAACGGATTGTTTCTGCTTATCTGGATATGGCAGAACTACAGGCTATGCGAAAAATTCCAATGACAATGGCTGACTGGGAAAGACGCCTGTCTGGCTTTTTAACATTGTGGGATAGGGAAATTTTACAAGATGCCGGTAAAGTTACTGCTGAGCTTGCAAAAACTCACGCTGAATGTGAGTTTGAAAAATACAGGATTGTTCAGGACAGGCTTTTCGAAAGTGATTTTGATAAGATGCTTAAACAGATTGGATTTCTGAAAAATCCTGAGGGTATCGATGAATAAGCAAACTGCTCATTTACTGAACGATTGAAAACCGGGATCGCATCCTGGTTAAACGAATAACACAAAATGTCAGCAGGATTTACCCTGTTAAATGCTGCTAAGCAGCCACTATGTGGATTGAACAGGATAATATGTCGCCCCGCTGGGGCTGCTTAAATGTGAATGATATGGTGCTATTAATATAACGCACCTACGGTGTTGGATTTTAAATATGGCGAATTCGCCATATTTAATGAAATAGAGATCGTACCTCAAAATATCAGTTGATTTATCTAGATGAAATGCAATTTAGATGTTTACAATATTGAGGGCAGGAATAATGAAAGAAAAAAACAACCGGTCCGAAATATTACTTTATAAAACAGATGACGGCCTGATAAAGGTAGATAGTACTATGACCATTTTGGGAGATAATCGGCAATTTGATTTTTTATAAAATAACATTTTAGTCGGTAAAGTAAATGCCATTACCTATTAATATAAATACGTTGATAAATGGAAAGTCAGTTGAGTGGGAACGCCTTGAATTTAAAAAGGGGTGGAACCCTATTGATATCATCCATACAATATGCGCCTTTGCCAATGATTTTCACAATTTCGGTGGTGGATATATCATACTTGGCATAGAAGAAAAAAATGGGCGGCCTATTCTTCCTCCCATCGGCATAGAACCGGATCTGATTGACACCATTCAGAAGGAACTACTGAATCTCGGAAACACTGCCATTCAGCCTGCATATCACCCCATTGTTGAACCCTGCCAGTTTAAGAATCGTGACATACTGGTCATATGGGCGCCAGGCGGACAGACCCGCCCTTATAAGGCTAAAATAGCTCTTGGAAAAAATAACAGGGAATACACATTTTTTATCCGCAAAGGCTCCAGCACAGTTCGGGCAAAAGGGCTTGATGAAATGGAACTCATCTCACTTACCGCAACCGTTCCATTTGATGACAGGTTGAATCAGCTTGCAGATATAAAAGAACTTTCAAAGGAACTCATGGTTGAGTTTTTAAAGGAGGTCGGAAGTGATCTTTCGTCACAGGCGGTAAAAATGCCCCTTGTTGAGTTGGGTCGACAGATGCATATAATAGGCGGCCCAGATGAGGCACCTTTTCCTCTTAATGTTGGACTACTTTTTTTTAACCCCGAACCTTGTCGATTTTTCCCGGGCACACAGATTGATGTGGTCTGGTTCCCTGATGGCCCTGGAGGCGACAGGTTTACTTAAAAGACATTTAAAGGGCCTATCCCTTTAATAGTACGTGAGACCCTTGATTATATCCGGCGTAATTATCTGAACGAAACTGTGATCAAACATCAGGACAGGGCTGAGGCTACACGCGTAACAAATTTTCCCTATGAGGCTATTGAAGAGGCGGTTGTTAATGCAATATATCACCGAAGCTATGAGGAGCGGGAACCAGTCGAGGTAAGGGTCTCTCCTCAGGAGATGATAATCCTCAGCTATCCGGGGCCAGACCGCTCTGTCCGCCTTGATCAGCTCCGAATAGGCCGTGCTATACCACGCCGTTACAGGAACCGTCGCATAGGTGAATTTTTAAAGGAGCTTGACCTTACAGAAGGCAGGGCCACAGGCATCCCTAAAATACTTCGCTCAATGGAAGAAAACAATTCTCCGCCTCCTGAATTTGAATTTGATGAAGACCACAGCTATTTTCTGGTTCGGTTGCCGGCGCATCCGGATGTTCGCGAAGAGATTGGACAGGAAACTGTCAAAAAGACCCTACCAGTCACCCTACCAGTAATAAGACTACTGGAATACCTATATTCCAGAGGGGAGAAGGGCAGCGCTGAAATTAGGAGGGAATTCGGGCTTAAGGATCGTATTAATTTTCGAAGGCTTTACATTGATCCGGCCATGGATTCAGGGTTAATCGAATTTACAATCCCCCAAAAGCCCAACAGTCGTCTGCAAAGTTATCGGCTAACCGAAAAAGGTCGCAGCCTTCTGGCTTCAAGGTCTGTAAAGAAAAGCGTATCATGACTTATCACATTGTAAAAAGAGGTGTCGTACATCAAAATATCAATTGAGATGGATAAAAGCTAACAGGTTAAAAGGTCTTCCTAAAACAGAATTACAGAACCCTTGATTTTAAGTTTGACCTTATTTTTGTGGACGGTGGTAATAACATGATAGACCATACGGGTTAGTGCAATAAGCAGATTACGCAGGCAATGCCTGCCCAATCCTTCGTGAAACTTTTGATTTTCAGGAGCTAAATAAATGAGCTTTGATTCGGAAAAACCATATAATGATCTCCCCCTGTTGCCGCCAAAAGCAGAAATCGAGACCAGGGCTGTCCTCACGAAGGCCACTTTAGCATGCCTGACCCAGGTAATCGGAGATCAGAACAAATTAAACTTCAACAAAAAGCCGGACTGTTTTAAAAAAGACACTATTTTTGAAGAATCAGAGTATCCCATGTTTAAATGGAGTTTAAAATGGAACAAAACAAAATCGTTATCTCTGAAAGCAAAAAGATCAGGCGCATCTGGTACAATGAGGAATGGTTTTTTTCTGTGATTGATGTTGTAGAGGCTTTAACTGATTCTCCAACTCCCCGCCAATACTGGGGAAAAGTCAAGAAAAGGGCTTTTACAGACCTTCAGTTGTCCCCAATTTGGGTACAACTGAAATTGGATAGTGTGGATGGCAAAAAATATGCGACTGACTGTGCCAATACAAAGGCAATGTTCAGAATAATACAGTCTATCCCCTCTCCTAAAGCAGAACCTTTCAAGCAATGGCTTGCACAGGTAGGCTATGATCGTATACAGGAAATTGAAAATCCTGAGCTTGCTCAGGAAAGAATGAAGGAGTTATATGAACTCAAAGGCTATCCTAAAGATTGGATAGATAAAAGATTACGTGGGGTTGCAATCCGCCAGAACCTTACAGATGAATGGAAAGAACGAGGGATCGAAACTGAACGTGAGTATGCAATTTTAACTGCCGTGCGAGATTTCAAAGGCTACTTTTGGGGTGACACCTTCCGAATATAAAAAGCTGAAAGAACTAACAGGTGAAAACCAGAATCTGCGTGACCATATGACAGATCTGGAGCTTATATTCACTATGCTTGGAGAGAGGGTTACAACCGAGATTTCACAGAAGGAAAAGCCCGAAACATTTGTAAAAAGCAAAAAGGTCGCAAAACGTGGCGGGGGAGTAGCAGGTACTGCACGAAGAAAAACAGAAAAAGAACTGGGGAGAAGCGTTGTAACCAGTGATAATTTTCTCCCTCCTGGGAAAAAGAAATACCTGAAAGAAAATTAATTAAATTTCTTTCTATATAATATGTCGATGTTGGCGACGTATTAATAAAACATGCCGGTATTTTAAGGCTTTATCGACATGTTGATTGTTTTTGCTTATAAAATCAACATTCGATATGCACTGATATTAATAAAATAAGTGCATATTTAAAAAACAAAACGTGTCCATAAAAAGGGAAAATATGGACACGTTTAAACAACATGTCGATACCATAGACACGTGCGTCAGCGCGACTATAAGCTAAGAAACATTGTGAAATAGTAGTCGTACCTTTTAAACATTTATTGAACTGGATAAAAGCTGACAGGTTAAAAGGTCTTACCGTCTGTAAAGCTAAATTATTTTTTACTCAGTATCTCCTTTAAGAACATTCCTGTATGGCTCTTATCAACCTTTGCTACATCCTCCGGGGTGCCCTGAGCTATGATGTAACCACCCTCATCACCCCCTTCAGGGCCAAGGTCTATTACCCAGTCTGCTGTCTTTATCACATCAAGGTTATGCTCAATTACTATTATTGTATTGCCAGCATCCGTCAGTGTGTGGAGCACATCAAGCAGTTTCTGGATATCGGCAAAGTGGAGCCCTGTTGTGGGTTCATCAAGTATATATACAGTGTCTCCTGTTGCTACCCTCGCAAGTTCCCTTGCAAGCTTTACCCTCTGTGCCTCACCGCCGGATAGTGTCAGGGCGCTCTGCCCCAGTTTTACATACCCGAGCCCAACATCAGACAGGGTCTGTATGATCTTCCTGATATTCGGGATGTTTTCAAAAAACTTCAGGGCCTCATCAACATCCATGTCAAGGACATCCGCGATATTCTTTCCCTTGTAGTGTACCTGCAGGGTCTCCTTGTTGAACCTTGAACCCTTGCATATATTACATGTTACCCATACGTCTGCCAGAAAGTGCATCTCCACACGCTTTTTACCGTGTCCCTGGCATGACTCGCACCGCCCGCCCTTCACATTAAAACTGAAGCGGCCAGGCTGGTAGCCCCTTGCCCTTGAATCAGGCAACTGGGCAAAGAGGTCCCTTATAAGGTTCATGAGCTGTACATAGGTAGCAGGGTTTGAACGGGGTGTGCGGCCTATGGGTGACTGGGTAATATTAATGATCTTGTTTACATGGTTCAGACCATTTATACGTTTGTGTTTGCCGGGTCTCTCATCCGAGTTGTGCAGCGCCCTTGAAAGGGCAGGGTAGAGGGTCTGGGCAACAAGAGATGATTTGCCGCTCCCTGAAACCCCTGTTACGCATGTAAACAGGCCAAGTGGAAACTTTGCAGTCAGCTTTTTCAGGTTGTTCTGTTCAGCATCTACAATTGTTATCCATTTGCCATTTGAAGGCCGCCTGTGAATATTTGGTGATGCCACCCTGAGTGTACCGTTCAGGTATTTTCCTGTAAGTGATTTTTTGTTTTTAATTATTTTTTTAAGTGGCCCCTCTGCAACCACCTCTCCGCCATTTACCCCTGCGCCGGGGCCGAGGTCAACGATCCAGTCGGCTGTCTGCATGGTCTCTTCATCATGTTCAACAACAAGCACTGTGTTGCCAAGGTCCCTTAAGCGAACCAGTGTATCAAGCAATCTTCTGTTGTCACGCTGATGGAGCCCGATTGACGGCTCATCAAGCACATAAAGCACACCCGAAAGGCCGCAGCCTATCTGGCTCGCAAGCCTTATGCGCTGGCCCTCGCCACCGGAGAGTGTTGATGCATGGCGGTCAAGGGTCAGGTAATGGAGACCTACATTAAGCAGAAACTGTAGCCTCTCGCCGATCTCCTTTAATACCTCTTCGGAGATCTCCTTTTCTTCCTGTGTCATTTTGGGGAGAAGATTTTTTATCCATGTGAATGATTCACCTATGGACATCTCTGTCACATCAATTATGTTTCTATCCCCCACTGTAACTGCGCATGCCTCAGGCCTGAGTCTTTTATTGTTACAGGTTGCACAGGGTTGTGTACTCATGAAGGATGCGTACCACCTGCGGGTAAATTCCGATTTTGTCTGGTGGTATCTTCGGCGGATGGAGTTTACCTCACCCTCATGAATCCCCTTGTATTCACCGCTGCTTCGGGTATTGTCCCATTTCCATACAATATTTGCACCGCCATAAAGGATTGCATCCTGGCATTTTTTTGAGAGCTCTTTCCACTTTGTATCAAGATTATAGCCGAACTGCTCTATAATCTGTTTTGCTATCTTGTACCTGCCGCCGTGACCCTTTTTGGCTATCTCCCCCCAAGTGCGAACTGCCCCCTGGTTGATGGTCTTGTCAGGGTCATAAAAGAGTTCAGGGTCAACCTCAAGCCGTGTCCCAAGGCCATTACACTCCGGGCACATGCCGATTGGTGAGTTAAAACTGAACATGGCAGGGGTAAGCCTTGGGAAACTCATGCCGCAGTCCACGCACGAGTTGAGTTCAGATAAAAGCCACTCATCACCGTCACCCTTATCTACAACAATGAGCCCGTCACCTGCCTTCAGGGCCGTTTCAACTGAATCTGTAAGTCTTGTGGTAAATGAATCCTTTTCTTCATTTTCACCCGGCACAACCAGTCTATCCACCACGAGCTCAATATTATGTTTTTTGTTCTTGTCCAGGCTGATATCATCATCGAGTGACCTTGTTTCGCCATTTACGCGCACCCTGGTAAAGCCTTCTGACCTTGCGTTAATAAATGTGTCCTTGAATGTGCCCTTGCGGTTACGGGCAAGGGGGGCGAGTATCTGCAACCTGGTTTCAGGAGCAAGTTCTGCCACCTGTTCCACTATCTCCTGTGCTGACTGTGCCTGCACTCTTTTGCCGCACTTAGGGCAGTGGGGTATGCCTATGCCTGAATAAAGCACACGGAGATAATCATATATCTCTGTCACGGTCGCCACGGTTGACCTGGGGTTTTTGCTTACAGCCTTCTGCTCAATGGCAATAGCAGGGCTTAAGCCCCCAATATAATCCACCTTTGGTTTTTCGGTCTGGTCTATAAACTGGCGGGCATAGGATGAGAGAGATTCCACATAGCGCCTCTGCCCCTCTGCATAAATGGTATCAAAGGCAAGGCTCGATTTGCCGCTCCCTGAAACACCTGTGATAACAACCAGTTTGAACCTTGGGATCTTTACGTCTATATTTTTTAGGTTGTGCTCCCTGGCACCCTTGACAATGATATCTTCTAAAAACATAATAATTACCGTCTGTTATGAGAATGAATAATATGAAACCGCAACACATTATACCGATATAAAAATATGGTAAAGCTAATACATTATGAAAATGCTTTCAACTGTAAGTCCGAAAAAAAGTAAAATAATACTCCGGGTAAGTGATAAAGCCTCAAAGGTATAAGTTGTAGAAATAATAATGGAATTCTAAAATAGAGAAAAAATTAAAAAATTATAAGGAGCTGTCCAGTAAATACTTCCAGGCTGGAATGATCTCGATCGTTTTATCACCATCTTTCCAAATATCTTCTTCATTCAGGGTTATTATTTTTCCGATTTTCAGATCAAGCTCTTGCATTGCCTGAAGAATGGATGATATCTCACGGTTTCTGGTCTTGGGATTTTCCATCGTCAGAGATACCTGGACAAGATTTTTATTATTTTCTTTGTCTATCCACAAAAAATCAACCTCATATCTGCCCCTGGTGCGGTAATAATATATCTCATCTGAAATTCGTCTGAGATGTATAAAAATCATATTTTCAAGCTGCTGACCTTTGTTGCCTGTAATTTTTGGCGAAACCGCTCCAGCCATGCTGTGATCGATGCAATATACCTTTTTTGCATTTGCATTTTGTTTTGATATAGAAGGGCTGAATATAGGCACTGAAAAAAGAAAATATGCATCTTCAAACCATGCAATACAATTGGATACAAAATCTTTGCTGATTTTATAACCAAGTGATTTGAGGTATTCTGAAATCCTGTTAATCGAATATAGAGAAGATATAGAACTTATCAAACGATACCCTGCCTGGACAACTGCCTGTGGATGCAGGGCGTCAAACCGGTTTATAATATCACGATGCAGGATTGTTTGAAAATATTCCTGAAGAATCATAACTCGTAATTTATCATTTACATTCTTAACTTCAGGGAAGCCTCCCTTTATAAAATATTCGTTAAAGGCTTTTTCAATCAGTAATCTGTTTTTTGATGTGAGAGTATTATGTTTGATATTTTTGTAATCTAGAAATTCCTTGAATGAAAAGGGGAAAAGCTCCCATGAAAGAGATCTCCCCCGCATCTGGTCAGATATTTCTTTTGACAACATCTTTGATGAAGAGCCTGAAATGAATACGTAGCAATTTTCTGTTCTTAGAATACGGTCAATAAAAGATTCCCAGTTCCGGGCCTCCTGTATCTCGTCAAAAAAACAATAGATAGTTTCATTTCCCTTTTTTTCAGGGTAAAGCGAATAATAGGCTTCAAGTATCAAAGACATATTTCCATTGCAGATATCATTTAACCGGTCATCAAACAGATTAAGAAATAAAATGTTTTCTTTTGAAACACCTTTTGATTTTAAGGAATCGATAATCTGGTATAAAAGTGTGGATTTGCCGCAGCGCCTTACACCCATACATACAAAGGCTTTGCCATTTATGTATTCGTATTCAAGATGCCTCTTTAATCCTGTGTCAGGTGTATCTTCTTGAAAATCGAGGATCATTTCTTTTAAAGTTTCAAGCATGATTTCCTCATGAAGTTAAAAAAGGATTAAAAAATAATTGCAAACTGGTAACTATTCTTGCCGATTTGATATAATATTGTCAACTGTTTTAACCGATTTGCAGTAGAATCGGCAGGATCTATCTCCACATCTTATGTTCCGAAAAATTACCTCTTATATTTACCTGCCTGCCCTATAATAAAATGGAAAATGGGCCTTTCCACCTTATGGAAGATAATGGGGCAGTGCTTAGTCCCTTTTGGTATGAAGATCAGGCAACTGTTTGTAAGTTCATATTTTTCATCCTCTATCCAGAACTCCACCTCACCACACAGGTCCCTTGTGTCATCAGGGTTAGTCCCGAAAATAGTGACAAGTTCATCAAATTCATGGGAATGGGGGGTGCCCTCCATCACTATCTTTTCAGGCTTTGGCCATATCCAGGCGACATCTGTGAAAAATGGCGTGTTTTTTTGTGTATCACTGTTGAACTGGTACAAAAGGGTGCCTATCTCGTCTTTGCCCCTGTTAAGATTTGTAGTGATCAGTTTTTCATATTTTCTTTCTGCCATTTTTTGACTCCCCATTATTTTTTATATGAATACATAGCTGAAAATGGTAAACCTTGCCAGTAAAATAAAAGGTCTGCGGTTTACGGTTTTAGGTCTAAGGTTTTTTTTACCGTAAACCGTAGACCTGATACCGAAGACCGTTCTTCAGGGGGGTAGTTATGCAACTGAAAGAAATATTTGAGTATATAGAAAAAATCGGGTTCCTTATCTTTTCAACAATAGAGAATGGCTGTGTGCATTCCAGGATTGCCCACTTTTATGCCTGTGATGACGAAGGACTGTATTTGCGGACAATGTTCATTAAGCCATTTTACAGGCAGATGATAAAGACAGGTAATCTGGCTGTTTGCGGTATGTACCCTTCAACTCAGATATCCGGTTCTGATGAGAATGGCGTACCACACTTTGAACCTGGATTTACTATCAGGGTTACAGGTGATGTAAGGGAACTCCCTGAGGACGAGATCAGGAAAAAAGCAGAGACAAATGAGCAGTTTAAGGTTGCCCTTTTTGATATGAAAAAATACCCTGCCACTAGGAATTTTATCATGTACAGGGGAAAGGGTGAGATATATGACTTTGATTATGAGATGGTTAATCGTGACCATAAGCTGTTAAGGACAAGATTTGCCTTTGGCGGGGCAGAGTATAACCCGCCCGGTAATACAATAATAAAGGAAAGATGCACAGGGTGCGGCGACTGTTTTGATGTGTGTACATTCAAGGCAATTAGGCCAGGTAACCCTTACACCATGATCGGAGAAAGGTGTGATGAATGCGGGTCATGCGTTCTTGTGTGTCCTGAAGATGCTATTATGCAGCCAGGGACAATATAGTAAAAATTTGTGGAAATGTTCGCGAAATCGACGTAGATTGATGAAAATGTAGGGGTAGACCTATGTGTCTACCCGGTGATGGTGGTTCACGCCACCCAAATAGCGGGCAGACACGCAGATCTGCCCCTACAAATACTAAGAGGATAAACTCATGGACTTCATAGAAATAGACAAGAATAAATGCAATCAGGATGGCCTCTGTGTTACTGTGTGCCCGTCAAGGCTTTTTGAATATCAAAAAGATATCCCCCCTACTACTGTAAAGGATATAGAGTCTATGTGCATCAGGTGCGGGCACTGTGTGGCTGTATGCCCTACAGGAGCCCTCAAACACAGGAGCCTCGACATCCACAGGTTTGAGACTGTTGAAGAGGAATTCAGGCTTTCAACAGAGCAGTGCGATGCCTTTTTCAAGGGGAGGCGCTCAATAAGGGCATACAAGGACAAACCTGTTTCACAGGAAAAGATAGCAAGGCTTATCGATATTGCCCGCTATTCACCCACAGCGCGTAACTCACAGGGTGTAAGGTGGCTTGCTGTTACCGACAGGGCAGAGATAAAGAGATATTCAGGGCTTGTAATCGACTTTTTCAGGGTGGTCTTGAATGAAGGTGTGCCAGGTATTAACCCCAACCCCCACTTAAGTAAACTCATTTCTGATTATGATGCTGGGACAGATGTTATTTTAAGGGAGGCACCTGCCCTTATCATTACCTATGGTGATAAAGAAAACCGCCTTGCTCAGAATGACTGTGTTATTGCGCTTGCAAACCTTGAGCTTATTACCTCAGCCCTTGGAATGGGTGGCTGCTGGGCAGGCTTTTTCATGACCGCTGCGGCTAATTATGAGCCCCTTAAAGAGGCGCTCGCACTTCCTGAAAGGCAACAGGCTTTCGGGGCGCTCATGATCGGTTATCCGAGGTTCAGGTACCAGCTGATACCCATAAGAAAAGAACCTAAGATTATCTGGAGGTAGCAGTTAACCTTGAATCTTGAATGTTGAACATTGTATAAAAGGTGTATGGTTTGAGGCATGAGGTGTACGGCTTTTCCCTCTTTTCTCAGACCGCACACCCCAGACCATATAATATGAAGCATGTTATCAATATATGATTTGTTACTATTTAAAAGACTCGCAATCGGAAAACCATTCTTCAATACGATATCGTTTTGTGCTGTAGAATATTCGGCTGCTAAGCGTAAAGGCCTCATCTCCGCTCGATGTACTAATGGTGGTTTCCTGTATGTCTGAACCGTCTGAACCTTCAGGTATAACAGCTCTAACTTCTTTACATCCTATGGGTTTGTCATTTACAAGAATTTTAAATGCTATACTGACATTTGGAAAATCGAAATTTTTTCTGCTTATAACGCCATATTTTATAACTACCTCTTTTTCACTTATACGTTTTACATCAGTAATTACCAATTCAAGATCACTAGCATAAGATGGAAACTGAAATAAAAAGACAAATAAAAAACACATAGCAATAATTATTTTTATCTTAAACATTTTGAATCTCCTTATGGTTTTAAGATCTCATGTAAATCAAAAAAATAATCTGTCGGGTAGTGGTGTAATTTATATTAATTTTATTATAGTTACTCCTTGTACCTTTTACCGGTTATTCATGGTTTTTGCAACTTTCTCTTTTTTTATAAAAGAAAGATGGGTAATATACCGGAAGCTCCATGATAAAGGATGAAAAAAGCCTGCCCGCCACAGGGGCATCAATCCTTTCCATCACATCCGCACCCGTGCCCATAGACCACATAATAGAAATGAGCCTCATTAAAGTTTCCATGACCCTTCAGCCTCCTGTTATGGCACACCCTTTGGAATATCTCTTGGAAATGCTATTTTATGCTGGTTATTTATCCATACACGGTAAAAATAATTTAAAAAATGTGCATAAAAATATTCATAAATTTTAATATTTTTGTCTTATTTTGCCGATCTAAGTAGTTGTAAACAGGAAATTATTTTCGGGCATTTTAAGATAATCTCGTAACCTATTGAAATGACATGTTATAAATTTATTTTTTATTTGAATGAAAAAAGATAAAAATTGGCATAAAAATTGAATAAAAAAGATTGCCGTGCCGATAATAAATTTTATCAGGTATTATTCATTAAAGGAGTAAAGAGAATGTTTCGATTAAGAAGGAGAGAAGTGAAAAGGAATGTCAGGCGGGAAATCAGTGTGCTCAAGGAAAAACTCAGGAGTGTTGAGTTGACACCCTGCTATGGAGATGCCGATCTAAGGAAAAAGGACAATGATCTGTCTATGATATGGACAGAAATTTATAACCTTCGAAAAGAGATAGATGATTTTGCGTCCCCTTTTTTGCAGGCAGTTAAGTAGCATACCCAGGTTTTAAAATCCATCCTGATTCCAAAGGCTTTTAATCAACAGGGTTGTTCAAGGGCTGTAGACTGCTCACAGGATAACCATATTCCGGACTTGCCCTGCCTTGACATTCATTTCACTGATGCTTAGTAATAGACCATAGTTATTTGGTAATTCCTGTAGTTTGCAGTTTAATATATTCCTGTTTAGTCATCTCTTTTGAATCTGAGCAGGTTCATGATAGAGTGGAGGGTGAAATTATGAGTGATTCTAATATGATAATTACGGATGAAAGATCTGAGCTTCTGAATGATTTACCGGAAGAGCTCCCGATTCTTCCATTAAGAAATATGATTGTTTTTCCACATACAATAATACACCTTCCTATAGGTGTGCCGAGATCAGAGCGCCTTATTAAGGATGCCATAAAGGGTAACAGGCTGATAGGGCTTATCACATCAAAAACGCCTGATATTGAGGAGCCAAGCCCCGAGCAGCTTTATGATGTGGGCACCATAGCTTCAATTACCAGGGTCTTCCAGTCGCCGGACAACTCAATAAATATCATTGTTCAGGGCCTGGAAAGGTTCAGGGTTAAGAGCTGGTCAAGCTCATACCCATATCTGACAGCTAAAATAGCTGAAGCCCCGGATCATTATGAAGAGGGGGTTGAATTTGAGGCAATGGTGCACAGCCTCAGGGACCTGGCCAAAGAGGTAGTCAGGATGTCGCCAAGCTTCCCGGAAAATGCGGCAAGCTTTATTGATCAGATAGAAGACCCAAGATACCTCACCTATATGACTGCTGCGAATCATGGTCTTGGCATTGAAGAGGCACAGGCCCTATTAGAGTCTGATGATCTGAAGGAAAAGATCAGGATGCTGATAGCCCATCTGACCCATCAGAAAGAGATCCTGATGCTTGACAACAAGATAAAAAACGAGGCCAAGGAGACACTGGACAAGGCCCATAAGGAATATTTTTTAAGGCAGCAGATGAAGGCCATACAGAAGGAGCTGGGTGAGTCTGATGAAAACCAGTCAGGTACAGATGTTGAGGAGTATGAACGCAAGTTCAAGGAGGCAAACCTTCCTGAAGAGGCAGAAAAGGAGGCAAGGCGTGAACTGAAACGTCTGGCAGGCATGTCTCCCCACTCGGCAGAGCACCCGGTTATCAAGACATATCTTGACTGGATAGTTGATCTCCCGTGGAGCAAACTTTCTGAAGACCAGCTTGATATTGAACATGCAAGGGCGATCCTTGATGAGGATCATTATGACCTTCAGGATGTAAAAGACAGGCTGATAGAGTACCTTGCCGTGAGAAAACTTGTACATGACAGGGGTATCCAGTCTGATCCCGCGTCAGATGGCAAGGAGGGCGAGGCACAGGGTGCCATCTTATGTTTCGCAGGCCCCCCGGGTGTGGGTAAGACAAGCCTGGGTAAGAGCATCGCGAGGGCCCTTGGCAGAAAGTTTACCAGGATGAGCCTTGGCGGGATGAGGGATGAGGCTGAGATACGCGGACACCGCAGGACATACATAGGGGCTATGCCAGGCAGGATCATACAGGCCATAAAGAGGGCAGGCACAAGGAACCCCATCTTTATGCTTGATGAGATAGATAAGATCGGCTCTGACTGGAGGGGTGATCCAAGCAGCGCACTGTTAGAGGTGCTTGACCCGGCGCAGAACCATGCATTCAGGGATCATTACCTTGATGTGGATTTTGACCTGAGTGATGTGATCTTTATCACAACAGCTAACCAGCTTGATACCATTCCTCCGGCCCTTAGAGACAGGATGGAGATCATACAGCTTGAAGGCTATACAGAGCATGAGAAGGTTAAGATAGCACAGGGTTATCTTGTGCCAAGGCAGATAAGGGTAAATGGAGTGCGCAATGATGAGGTCATGTTCAGGGAAGATGCCCTTAAAAAGATTATCGAGGACTATACCCGTGAGGCAGGCGTGCGCAGCCTTGAGAGACAGATCGGCACTGTATGCAGGAAGATCGCTGTAAGGATTGCGGCCAGCCAGCTTACAACCATTGAGGTGACCCCTGAGATAGTAAGGGAGTATCTTAAAAAGGAAAAATTTGAGTCTGAGATGTCCGAATCTATCGAGATACCTGGTATTGCCACAGGGCTTGCTGTAACTGCAACAGGAGGAGATATCCTCTTTATCGAAGCAACAAGGATGAAGGGGAGCGGTCATCTGCGCCTGACAGGTCAGCTCGGTGATGTGATGAAGGAGAGCGCAGAGATAGCCTTCAGCTATGTAAAGGCCAAGACAGAGGAGTGGGATCTGCCAAAGGATATTGCCAAGAAGGAGGATTTCCATATCCATGTGCCTGCTGGCGCCATACCAAAGGATGGCCCATCAGCGGGTATCGCAATGGTAATGGCAATGACGAGCCTTTTTACCGGAAGGCCGATCAGGAGCAAGATCGGTATGACAGGCGAGGTGACCTTAAGAGGACGTGTGCTACCTGTTGGCGGCATTAAGATGAAGGTACTCGCTGCTCATCGCGCAGGGCTTAAGACAGTTATTCTGCCAAAGAAAAATGAGGCAGACCTGGATGAACTGCCGGATGAGGTAAAAAATGACATAAAATTTATCCTTGTGGAAAGGATAGAGGAGGCGCTTAATGCGGCAATAAAGCCCTCTGAAAAAACCGACAAGGGTAAACCCAGGATGGAATGGTTTTATGACAGACATACCCCTCCGCCTGTAACTACAGTAGAAAAGGTTTAAAACAAAAACGCCCTGAGCCTTCAGGGCGTTTTTTGTTTTTGGAGTTAAGCCTCTATCTCCGCACCGCAATCCTCACACCGGTATGTATCAGCGTTGCCCTTTTTTTCTTCAACCTTTTCAAAAACCCTTCTTTTGACCCTGTCATTCTCCCAGCATTCAGGGCAGAAGTCTGTATCCAGCTCTTCCCTGTTTATGGTCAGATGGCAATGGGTGCATCTCACCTTGTTTTTATTTTCTTTTACAAGCACAAGATGCTGATGTCTGCATGAGTCTAACATTAGTGCTAACCTTATAAATACTGTGGTGCGTAACCACGCACATGGTGTCCGTCCAGCACATGAAACATCCTTATTTTTTTAATGGTCGCTGGCGGTATGGTGCCTATCGGGATATAGATTATATTTTTTCCGTATCTTTCTGCGACACCTCTGCACCAGCCGGATGGCGGCTCAGGTGCTACATAAACCACATGTTTTTCAAGGCAGTAGTCAATGGCAGCCATTAACAGCCTTTCAGGCTTATTCCTGGCCCCGCTGAAAAAGCTGTCTTTCCAGATATCATAGACCCTCATGGGTGGGTAACTTAGCATAAACCCGCCATATTGACACCTTGCTATACCAGGCCCGTCCATTACCTCTCCTGCCGGTGTGCTATAGAAAGCCATGTCTGACTCCTGGCTATGTTCACCGAGCCACGTGACCTTCCAGGGGAATTCCTCCGGCCCATCTTTATCGATATCCGGGTCAAATATCACAACCACAGAGCCCACCTTGCCCCTTAAGGGGCGGTTTTCCTTGACGTATATCTTATCCTTACCCATGTTTCGTATGGTTTCACGAAGATCAAGTCCGTCCAGCATGGAGCACTCAAAGGGCACAACGCGGGAGTTTTCCTCTGACCTGATCTCTATTGCCCTTTTTTTAAGGTGATGCCCGTAGCCCTCTATCACAATATCCTCTGGCGGGTATGAACATATGTAGTCACCTTTGAATCTATCCTTCCATTCCCCCTTTTTATTTTCCCTTTTTCTTCTTTTTACAGGTACAGAGATAAGCCTTTTACGTGTGCCTTTAATCCTCCTGTGAAGCTTGATCCTTCGGTGGTTAAGAAACAGGTCATCACCTGAGAGTTCAATAACAGGTATCCCCGGGTCACTCGTCTGCCAGGGGTAGTCACTCCCGAGGTTCCACACCTCCCACGCAAAGTTGTCATCAGCAACACCCCTTGCTGCAACAATTAGCTGATAAAAATCAGGCACCAGGTTTCCGGTGATCATGGCGTAGTTCCTGGCAAATTTGTTGAGTATATCCATCTGCACAGGGGAAAGCTCCTCTTTGTCATTTTTCCAGAGCTCCTTTTTGGCCTCCTCAATAAGCAGGTTATTGAGCTTCATCCTGTCAGGCGGGGTATCTGTTTTCCCTGACCTGTAGTGTTCATAAGCGGCAGACTGGTAGGGCATCTCAGAGAGTATCTCTCTGCTTGAATCCGCATGTATGTGGGATAATCCAACACCGGTTCTTTTTCTTATGCCTATTACCTCGGTCTGGGGCATATCGATCATCCTTAATAGCCTGGGGATGTGGAAGATACCGCCAACAAAGAGGGTCTTTAAACCGGTATTATTAAGCCTTTGAAGGTGATAGGCCATTGTCTTTTCGCGTAAGATATCCTCTCTGCTGCCCTCAATTTTATCATGTTTGCGAATATACTCGGTGCAGTACTGAAAATGACCTATCCGTGTAATGGCATATGCATCAGGCAGGGGGGTGTAATCAACAGGGTAATCTTCAGTGTCACGGTCAATAAAGTGGACAGGTATGTCTGATTCAAGCGAGAGCCTCACCGCCTCAACCAGTGCATCTGCTGGCTCAAGGAGCAGGTATGTGAATACGCCATCTGATTCCTCATAATGGACAGCAGATAAAAGGGGGAGCCTTTTTATCCCCTGTATGATCCTGTCTGTGAGTGTGGATGGGTATTCAACAGCTATCTGATCAGGCTGATACTCCTTGAACTGCCTCGCTACCTCAAGGGCAAACTCCATCTTTCCGTGAACAATGGGAACAAAGCGGATATTGTTCCATTGAAGACAATTATTCTTCATCTTCAATTTCCATCATCTCATTAAAATACTCTGATGCAGCAGGGTCAAGGATCATGCCTGCTGATTCACGCAAATAGTCAAGGGGTGATAAATCGGCCTTCCCATGTTTAAGGGTACTGTCCGCAGATATCCTTTTCAGGGCATACCTGGCAATGTTAATGCCGTCCCTTACGCTGTAGCGGTCGTTTGCAGCATGGGCAGCCTGAAGAAACTCCACAACATATTCAAGGATTTCATCATCGGCAAAGGGCAGGTTTTTTTTCAGGATCAACAGTTCATCATCACGATCCGGGAAGTCCAGCACAATACCAGGCTGAAGCCTTGAGTATATATAATCAGGCAAATCAAAGGTGCTGGCATCATCATTCATTGTGACGCACATGCGAAAATCAGGGTGTGCCTTGATCTTTATGCCCGCCACAATAGACTCCACATACCTGCGGTTATCCATCAGGGGTGCAAGCGATGCCCAGCTCTTTTCGCTCATCCTGTTTCCTTCATCTATAACAGCAACCCCTCCCTCAATCATGGCGGTAACAATTGAACTTGCAACATACTGTATCTTACCCTTTTCCGATATAACCGGGGTGATTATCAGGTCTTCAGGCCTTGTATCCATGGTTGCCTGAAAAAGATAGACCGGTTTGTTCATGAGTTTTCCTGCATGATATGCAAGGGTTGTTTTACCTACACCCGGTTTTCCTAAAAGCCTCGGGTTAAGCGGCAGATCATCCTCTCCAAGTACAAGCCATGCGGCAAGCAGTTGTGTTACAAGCTCCTCCTGCCCGACCCAGGTTAGCGGCATCTCTACGGGCCGGGAAAGGGCAATTTCTATATCATCAATAACAACCTTATCCATTAATCTTTACTCCTTTTTTTTAACATATGGCAATTGACGCCACGAAGGCGGTATTATATATCTCATTATCAGGAATATAAAGGAGAATAAACAGTGCCCCTGGATCATGAACATAATGAGGGAGCCCATGACCACAAAGGGCATAACCATAGCCATGCCCTGAAATATACCCTCTATTCAAGGCTGTGGTGGGCCTTTTTAATAAATCTTGTCTTCCTTGTGGTTGAGGTTATTGGTGGCCTTTTAGTCAATTCGCTTGCCCTTCTGGCAGATGCCGGGCACATGCTTACTGATGTGGGGGCTCTGGCACTTGCCATCTTTGTGGCTCATCTTGCAAAAAGGGCTGCAACACCCAATAGAACCTTTGGCTTTTTAAGGGCTGAGGTGCTGGGCGCTTTTATTAATGGCGCAACACTTGTACTTATTGTTGGCTTTATTTTCTATAAGGCATGGCAGAGAATCGGGGTGGCCCGGGAGATAGACGGGCCTGTTATGATGGTTATCGCCCTGCTTGGCCTTATCGCAAATATTGCAAGCGCTGTAATACTTGCAAAGGGAAATGAGAAAAATGTGAACGTTAGGGGCGCATTCCTTCATATGATTGCCGATGCCCTTGGTTCAGTGGGCGCAATATTGGCGGGCATTATTATAATAACCACGGGCTGGCAGCCTGCTGATACGATAGCGAGCATTGTGATCGGTCTCTTAATACTGTGGAGCAGCGTTGGCTTTATTAAGCAGACCATTAATATCCTGCTTGAGGCAACCCCTGAAAATATTGACTATCTGGAGGTAAAAAGAGCCCTTGAAGAGATGGAACATATAGCGGCTGTTCATGACCTTCACATATGGACAATAACCTCTGGAATGCCGGTATTATCCGCCCATATAAGGCTTGCATCATGCTGTACAGGCACAAACCACTGGCAAAAGTGTATTAATGATGCCAACAGGCTTTTAAGGGAAAGGTTTGGTATTAAACATACCACACTGCAGGTTGAACCTTATGATGGGGTATGTACCCAGGAATGCCAGGCGAATTGTAAATAGCCTCTCTATTTTTTAGAGGGCCTCTTTTTATCAACAAGGGAATAGCGGAAGTACCTGCCTGAGTGTCCCTCCTCAGTAACCTCGCCGTATTTCTTCATGGCAGAGATGTAGTAGAGAATAAGGTCACTCTTAAGGCCTGTCTCCTTTGCCAGTTCAGGGATGCTCTTTGCACCATCTCTAAGCCCTTTTTTAATCAGACCTGTATCACTGTTCTGTTTTTTTAAGAGCTCTTTATTGCGCTCAATTACACTGCTGCGCTCTTCCCTTAATGCCTTGAGTCTCTCTTTAGAGTCTATAGATGCCTTTTCAATATCTTGATCAGCCATTTAAAACCTCTTTTGCTTCTTTAGTTAAATAGAGAGGCCCCAGCCCTTTTATAATTTTGTGAAACTCATTCGCATATTTTGCAAACAAAGGCCCGTCAGATGCGCTGAGGTTATACATTGCAACCCTTTCAGGCTCCACACCTATGGATACAAGCACCTTTTTTGTATAGTTGATGATCTTACGCGCCTTTATATTTCCATCAATGAAGTGGCAGTCTCCCTCCATGCAGCCAACACCGCATACCCCGTCTGCCCCATCCTCCAAAGCCTTTAAAAGGATCTGGGGTGTAATGCGTCCTGTGCAGGGGAGTTTAACCACCCTTACACTGGAAGCATAATTTATACGTAATGAACCTGCCAGGTCCGCAGCTGTATATCCTCAATACTGGCAGCAGTATACTATTATTTTGGGCTCAAATTCTGACAAGATTATCTCCTGATTTTATATTTCATTATTTGTGGCAGTGATCCCCGGATCAATGGCCCCTTTTACCTGTGAGCAGATTTCTACGTTATCATATTGAGCAAGGGATATTGCACCTCCGGGGCATGCTGATACGCATGTACCGCAGCCATAGCAGGCCGCAGGGTTGATATATGCCCCGTCATCTTCCATAACGGGTACGTCAAAGGGGCATGCCCTTAAACATGTAAGGCACCTTGCACATGCATCCTTGTCCACCTTTGATACAAAAGGTTCTAAATTTACCTTTCCCTTTGAGAGCAGGATTGATGCCTTTGAGGCGGCAGCAGAGGCCGCGGCAGTTGCCTCTGTAACATCCATGGGTGCCTGGCAGCTCCCTGCAAGGTATATTCCAGCTGTAAACACCTCGACAGGCCTTAATTTGGGGTGTACCTCAAGCAGAAACCCGTCAGCTCCGCAGTGGATCTTTAAAAGGTCAATGAGCGGTTCTATCTCACCCGGGTGCATGCCTGTGGCAAGCACAACCAGGTCAGCAGGTATTTCCAACTCCTCGTTCTGAAGCAGATTATCCTTTGCAAATACAGAGAGTGTATAGCCTTCATGGTTCTTTTTGACTACTGGCTGATTCTCAACATTAAAGCGGACAAACCTTACACCTTTAGCTGATGCCTCTGCATACAGCTCCTCATGTAACCTCCCGTATGTCCTGATATCACGATATATATTAAAGATTGTGGTGCCTTTATGCCTGTTGATAATCTCAAGGGCAGAGTGCAGAAGCCCGGTGCAGCATGTGCGTGAGCAGTTGGGGTTAATAAAACCATTTTGATCCGGCATGTGTATCCCCTCTACCTGCCTTGAACCAACACAGTGTATCATTGCAATGTTTTTGATTGTTCTTCCATTGATTCTAAAAAACTCATCTGTTTCGTTATTTTTAGCGAGTTCCCTGATAAGCTCCCTTAAGGTGATTACCTCGGGGAACTCCCTGTAGCCATATTCACCCTGGTATGGGATATAGCTGTGAAATCCTGTGGCAATAACAATAGCGCCTGTTTCAATCCTGAATTCCTTTTGCGCCTCAGGGGGAGAATTATGATAGAACCCGATAAAATCCATATATTCATTGCTCGTAATTGCACCGGTTGCAACCTTATCCATATTAAAAAGCTCATTTTCATCAGAAGGCGGTTTTTTTAATATAGTTAGCTTAAAATTACCTATATAACCTTCCTGTTTTACAACCTCCGAGCATGTGTGTATTTCTATGTTTGAGTGTGATACAGCCTCTTTTGCCAGGGCAGTAATGATGTCAGAGGCCTTATCTCCATAAGGGTAAAGTTTGTCAAGAAGGGCGGTCTGGCCTCCCAGGAACGGGCTCTTTTCAATTAGAGAAACCTTCAGCCCCCTTTTTGCTATGTCTATGGCTGATTTCAGACCCGCTACACCGGCCCCTATTACAGTTACATGACCTTTTACATCAACACTGGTGACCTCCAGAGGTTTGAACTCCTTTACCTTCCCGACTGCCGCAGCTACAATGGCGATGGCCTTGTTGGTTGCCTCATCCCCATCATGGACAAAGCTTACCTGCTCCCTGATATTTGCGTGGACATAAAGGTATGGGTTGAGACCGGTGCGGAGAATGGCGCTCCTGAAGGTAAGCTCATGCAGGCTGGGTGCACAGGCCGCAACAACCACGCGATTTATCTTTCCATTCCTGATATCATTTGTAATAAGATCCTGCCCCGGGTCAGAGCACATAAACATATTGCGCCTTGCTATTGTAACACCATGCATCCTTGAGGCTGCATCTGCCACCTTTTCAACATCAACCGTATTTGAGATATTGCCGCCGCAGTGGCAGACATAAACGCCAACCCTTGGTTCTGCGGGGATATCTTTTTCTGATCTGTTTTTATCCATTTTAAAACTTTACCAAAAATTATTTAAATATTAGACGCCACTATCCGGGTTGATCGTGCTGCCCTTAAAGCATCAATTGCCTTGAGATAATTGGATGCCTCCATCGCAGCTGCGCCGGCCTCTACTATGCTGTCAACAATGTCTTTTGGCCCGGACACCACACCTGCCATAAATATGCCCTCTCTGCCAGTAAGCGCAGGGGCCATCTTGGGAAAGGGCGCCTTTAAAAAATTATCTTCAGCAACAGGCAGATCCATTGTTTCTGAGGGATTCCATGCGGGCAGGATTGCAAGCGACATTACCGCCATATCAAATTCCTCTAATATATTCCTGCCGTCACCCTCCTGATCTTCATAACGAAGGATAACGCTGTCATTCTCCCCCCTGCTGTGGATGACTGGTTTTGCCTTAACAAACCTGATCCCTTTCGCCTTCGCATTCTGGAAAAACTGCTCATAGTTTTTGCCAAAGGCCCTCATATCAATATAGAATATGGTCACCTTTGTTTCAGGGAGTTCCTGCTGTATAAGCAGTGCATTTTTTATGGCATACATGCAGCAGACTCTTGAGCAGTAACCCACGCCGTTTGTCTGATCCCTGCTCCCGGCGCACTGTATAAAGGCCACACTTTCAGGCTCTTTGCCGTCTCCTGGCCTGAGCATCTCCATGTAGGGGCCTGTAGGTGCGAGTATCCTTTCAAGCTGAAGCGCATCTATGATATTGGGGTTTTGGGCAGGCTCACCGTACACCCGTGTCGCAAAATCGGTAAGGAGCTGATAGCCGGTCGAAACAATGCATGCCTTTGCCGATAGATCAATATACTCCTCCCTGTCATAATAATTTACCGCATTGGTAGGGCACACCTTTTCGCATCTGCCGCACAGGACGCAGCTTTCGGTATCAAGCAGCGCGACCTGGGGAATGGCATTCGTGAATGGTATATATATGGCCTTGCGGGCAGTTAACCCCATCTGGTCATTATCAGGGGCCATGACCGGGCAGGCATATTCGCACTGCCTGCATCCTATGCAGGTCTCCTGATTTACATATCTCGGTTTTCTGATAATCTTTGCCCTGAAACCTGCATCATCTTTTTCCAGTTTAGCAAGTTCACACAGTGTAAATATTGAAATATTCCGGTGATGCGCAACAGAGGCCATCTTTGGGGTTGTAATACAGGATGCACAGTCAAGTGTTGGAAACACCTTGTCAAGCCTTACCATCTTCCCGCCTATGGATGCGTCCTTTTCTATTATTGCCACCTTATAATCCTGATCAGCAAGGTCAAGGGCCGACTGCATCCCTGCTATTCCACCGCCAAAGACTATAACATCAAAACTTTCTGAAACATTAAAACTCATATATCAATTCCCAAGTATCATCTGTTTACTTATGGGTCTATTTACCTTATTTTTATGGCTATTTTCAAGGATTATAAGAGGATTTTACTCCATTTTCTTTTGTGCGGTAACAACCCTGTCCCTGTTACTGTAGTCCTTTACAACTGAGGCGCTTAAAAAGGAATCATCTTTGCTTATGATTTTAGTGACCGTTTCTGTCTGGGAGGGGTCCATCTCCAGCATGAGCCATCCACCAGGTTTTAGATAATTTGGGGCATTTTCCAGTATGCTCCTTATATGAAAAAGCCCGTCAACCCCGCTTTCCAGCGCAATCTTAGGCTCAAACTCCCTGATCTTGACTGGCAGTAGCCTGTATTCATCTTTTGTTACATAGGGGGGGTTTGAGACAATAATATCAAAATGATTATTAAAGCCATTAAAAGGTTCAAACAGGTCTCCCTCAATAAGGGTGATCCTCTCCTGCATTTCATGTCTTGTAATATTCTGCCATGCAATGTTAAGCGCCTCTTTTGATATATCAGATGCAATTATCTCTGCATTTTTTATTTCCGAGGCAATCGCAACGGCAATTGCACCGCTTCCGGTACAGATGTCAAGGATATTGACTGCGGTGCGCTCTATATAATTATTCTCTTTATATACCCTGATGACCTGCTCAACCAGTATCTCTGTTTCAGCTCTTGGTATCAGGACGCCCCTGTTCACAATAAAATCCATTGACCAGAATTCCTGCAAACCGGTTATATACTGGATAGGCTCGCCCTCTGCGACTCTTTTTATCATTGCACGGTACTTAATAAGGTCATTTTCGCCGACCGGCTGATCATATTCCAGGTAGAGTTTAAGACGGCTTATAGAAAGCTGATGGGATAAAAGAATCTCCGCACAGAGGCGCGGTGATTCTATGTTTTTTGTCTTCAGATAATCGGTTGATACAGGAAGGAGATCCTTTATTATCCAGGTTTTAGCTGTCACGATTCCCCTTTTAGCGCCTCTGTCTGATAATGATTGACCAGGGGATTTATAACAAGTTCCAGATCGCCATTGAGTATATCCTCAAGCTTGTACAGGGTCAGGCCGATCCTGTGGTCTGTGACACGGCCCTGGGGGTAGTTATATGTGCGTATCCTTTCGCTTCGGTCGCCTGTGCCCACCATATTTTTTCTGTCCTGGGATATCCTGTCATGCTGTTCTGTAACCTGTGCATCAAGGATTTTTGACCTTAAAACCTTCATTGCCTTTGCCTTGTTCTTGTGCTGTGACCTCTCATCCTGGCAGGCTACCACTATCCCGGTGGGCAGATGGGTTAACCTAACGGCTGAATCGGTCTTGTTAACATGCTGGCCCCCCTTGCCTGAAGACCTGTATGTATCAATTCTCAAGTCATCAGGGTCAATCTCAACATCCACCTCTTCCGCTTCAGGGAGCACCGCAACAGTAATGGCAGATGTATGTATCCTGCCCTGGGCCTCGGTCTCAGGCACACGCTGCACCCTGTGAACACCGCTTTCATATTTGAGTCTGCTGTAGACATCATTGCCTTCGATTAATAGAATTATCTCCTTGTAGCCGCCTATACCGGTCATGCTCTGGCTCAGCACCTCTGTTTTCCATCTCTTTATCTCTGCATATTTGAGGTAACTTCGCAGCAGGTCTGCGGCAAAAAGGGCCGCCTCATCACCCCCTGTACCAGCCCTTATCTCAAGAATTATATTTTTCTCATCATTGGGGTCCTTTGGTAACAGAAGGATCCTGAGCTCATTTTCCAGCTCTTCCTTTTTCCCATTGATTGTATCCAGTTCTTCCCGGGCAAGTTTCCTCATTTCCGGGTCCGAATCATTCAGGAGCGACCTGTTATTATCGATCTCCTCATCTACACTATTCAGTTCTCTGTAAATTTTTATTATCGGCCCAAGGTGACTGTGCTCCTTTGAATACTTCAGATAGGTCTTCTGATCCTTAACAATGTCAGGCCTTGAAAGCTCGCTTTCAAGCAGACTGTACCGGTCTTCGATTTCCTTTATTTTTTCAAACATGTTACAGACTCTTAAAATAGATGGTTTTTCTGTTCAGGCAACAGGAATATCTATCAAAAGGAAATGGAATGCCGTTATCTACGGCATTCCATTTGATAGATATCTTCCTGAAATGAGATAAATGAGATTATTCAGGCTAATTCTTGGACGAGGATGCCTTTTTATCCTTTTCAAACTGGGCATATTTGTTCTTGAATCGTTCAACCCTTCCGGCAGTGTCAACAAGCTTCTGTTTCCCGGTATAAAAGGGGTGGCACTGTGAACATATTTCCACTTTGATCTCTTTGAATGTGGAACCTGTCTCGAATTCATTTCCGCAGGCACAATGTACCAGGGCCTTGTGGTATTCTGGGTGTATATCTTTTTTCATTTTCGTCCTCTCTTTATTGACTCATTGATTTTAAAAAGGCTGTATTATTCTTTGTTCCTTTCATTTTGTCCAGTAAAAAATCCATACTGTCAACCTGGGTAAGGGGGGCAAGGAGTTTTCTAAGTATCCATATCCTGTTAAGGTCTGCTTCCTTAAGAAGAAGTTCTTCCTTTCTTGTCCCTGACCTGTTGATATCGATGGACGGAAATATCCTGCGGTCAGTAAGTTTACGGTCAAGGATGATCTCCATGTTGCCTGTACCCTTGAACTCTTCAAATATGACTTCATCCATTCTGCTTCCGGTATCGATAAGCGCGGTGGCTATAATGGTTAGGCTTCCTCCCTCCTCGATGTTACGGGCAGCCCCGAAGAATCTCTTGGGTTTGTGGAGGGCATTTGAATCAAGACCGCCGGAAAGGATCTTTCCGCTTGGAGGTACTGTTGCATTGTATGCCCTTGCAAGCCTTGTGATGCTGTCCAGGAGGATAAGTACATCGCGTTTGTGTTCCACAAGCCTCTTTGCCTTTTCAATAACCATCTCGGCGACCTGCACATGCCTCTGCTGGGGTTCATCAAAGGTTGAACTTATGACCTCTGCATCGACCGACCTCTGCATGTCTGTTACCTCTTCGGGCCTTTCATCTATTAAGAGAACGATCTTGTGTATGCTCTTATCATTTGCTGTAACGCTGTTGGCTATATTTTGCAGTAGCATTGTTTTACCGGTCCTGGGCGGGGCAACAATAAGGCCGCGCTGCCCTTTTCCTATGGGGGTCAGGAGATCCATGATCCTTGATGAATAGTTATCAGCAACTGTCTCAAGTGTTATGCGTTCATTGGGGTATAAGGGGGTTAGGTTGTCAAAAAGTATCTTGTCGCGGGATATTTCAGGATCTTCATGGTTTACCTGCTCTACCTTTAGGAGAGCAAAATATCTCTCGGAATCCTTTGGCGGCCTTATCTGACCGGCAACCGTATCGCCTGTCCTGAGATTAAATCTTCGGATCTGGGAAGGCGATATGTAGATATCATCAGGACCTGGCAGATAATTGGCATCCGGGGCCCTTAAAAAACCGAAGCCATCAGGCAGGGTCTCAAGTACACCCTCGCCATATATAAGGCCATTTTGCTCTGAATGGGCCTGGAGAAGGGCAAATATCAACTCCTGTTTAGGCATGCCTGTTGCCCCTTCGATATTAAAATCCCTGCCCATGGTTGTCAGTTCACTGATTTTCATCTTTTTTAATTCAACAAGATTCATAAGTAGTTCTCCATATTACGTTTTCTTTATATTACATTAGAAAAATTATTTTCTGTTTTTTATTCAAAAGGGCGAATCCCTTAATTTTTTCAGCCTATATTTTAAAACGAACCATACCTTCCTGGGTTTTTTTTTGAGAAATTGGTCTCACCGGGGTGGTTTATTTATTTGCTGCTGTTTAAGGTTATCGAATAGACTCTAACCATTACTAAAGAACCGCAAAGACCTTGCCAAACGGGAGTTAATTACCATTGATAAATTTCTACTAAAACATTTTTACCGGAACCATATTTCGGGAGTCTAGATAAAGGGTCTTAAATAACTCACATGGGCTATTCTTATTTATAAGAAGGATTCCATTTGTGCGAGTTAGTTATGATGAAAGAACAAGAAAACTTCCCGTGTAGCTTTAATCTGATGTCCGGATATACCGAATCCTCCAAAAGGTAAGAATACCGAATATATAATTATTAATAAGGTTTATGTCAAGTCTAATTTAAATATTTATTGAAAATGACCCCAGTTTTTTTATTACCTGCTCCATATCTTCTGGAACAGGGGCATGAAATTCCCTGTATTCACCTGAATCAGGGTGAGTAAAGGCGAGGTATGCTGAATGAAGCATCTGCCTTTTTATCAAATCCTGTATCTCTTCAGCAGGGAGGTTATTTTTTCTCCACCAGCTGTTTTTATAACCATAGACAGGGTCTCCCACAACCGGGTGTCCGATATGTGACATATGCACCCTGATCTGATGTGTTCTGCCTGTCTTTATTATTACAGATAATAATGCGAATTTCTCTGAAAGGGTCTTTTCTATGCGCCATTCTGTGATGGCCCTTTTCCCCTTTGAGGATACAGTCATCTCTTTTCTTTTTACCGGGTTGCGGGATATTGGCAGATCTATCCTGCCTTCATCTCTTTCTGGTATGCCATGAACCAGTGCAAAATACCTCTTATTAATCAAACCGTTTTTAAACTGGCTTGATAAAAAATTATGGGCCATATCATTTTTTGCTACGACAAGCAGGCCAGAGGTGTCCCTGTCAAGACGGTGAACAATACCCGGCCTCATTATCCCCCCTATGCCTGAGAGATCATTACAGTGATGAAGCAGGCCATGAACAAGTGTTCCATCCCTGTGCCCTGGTGAAGGATGAATGACAAGCCCCGGGGGCTTGTCCAAAACAATAATGGATGAATCCTCATATATTATTGATAAATTGAGAGGCTCAGGGTTGAGCTGATACGGCAGTGAGGGCGGCAATATAAGCTCAATTGAATCACCCGCCCTTAACCTGTAACTGGTTTTTACATGACTGTTATTTACCTTTATATTGCCATCCCTGATAAGAGCCTGGATCCTTGACCTTGTCAGGTCATGATTTTTGGCGGATAAAAAGGAGTCAATACGTAAATCAATATCTGCTGTTTCAGCCTGAAAGGAGCATTTTCTTTCCTGTGCATTTTCCACTATAATTTTCTTGGCAATAAAATGGGTAATTTAAAGGGTTTTTTCTAATCAGCAGGGCAGGGGCATTTAAAAAGGGAATATTTGCCTGTTTTACCCCAGCCCCCTTTATACAATGGGAGCCGGTGCTGATGTTGCCGGAAACATCTTGTCCAGATCCTTTTCTATCTGTTTTTCTGCGACCTTTTTTGCAAGGGATATCTCTTTTACCAAAAGACTCCTTGCCGTATCAAGCATCTTTCTCTCGCCGAATGAGAGATCCTTTTCTTCTTTCAGCATAAGCAGGTCACGGTAAACCTCTGCCACCTCAAAGACTGAACCGGTCTTTATCTTATCCATATATTCTCGATACCTGCGGTTCCATGTCTGGTTATCGATCACCATATCCCTTTTTTTCAGGATAGAATATAGTTTGGGGATCTCCTTTTGCCCTATTATTTCCCTTAAACCGACATTGTCCACATTACGTGTAGGGACCATTATTTTCATATTATTATCAAGAATTCTGATAGTATAAAAATCCTGTCTGCATCCTGAAATTTCCTTGGTCTCAATTGTCTCTATTATGCCAACTCCATGTGCAGGGTATACTGCCAAATCACCTTCTTTAAACATCAATTACTCCATGTTAGGCTAATTATTTATCAATTATGCTAATCCATTAAGCACGGCAATTACAAAATTTATCCTTCATATCATATATTTAGCAGATTGTCGAGTTTAGATTTCAGAAAAGACGATAATATATTAAGCGTGACTGTTGCAGCCATAATTACCTGTATTCTTCCTTAAACCATTCGATCCGGGTGGGAATTTTGGCCAATTGTTAATAGTTGTCACTGGAACAGGCCTGCCACTGGAAGTATCGGGGCCATAACAAGTGAAACAACTGACATGAATTTTATAAGTATATTGATAGCCGGGGCAGAGGTATCCCTGAATATACTGCCTACAGTAAACCCGACTATTGCCGCTTTATGATTGTCTGTCCCTTTTCCTCCGATCTTGCCTGTTTCTATATATTTTTTTGCATTTTCCAATGCCCCTCCGGTATTTAACATGAAAATAGAGAGGAGGGTCCCCATTACGATTGAGCCGATAAGTGTGCCGCCAAGTGCTAAAGGACCGAGTATAAATCCTACTGCTACAGGTGTTATTATGGCTACCAAACCGGGCGCCAGCATCTCTCTCAGGGCTGAGGCGGCGGTTAGTGTGACACATATTTGACCTTCTCCCTTTACCCCTATTTTACCTTCAAGCAGACCCGGGATTTCCATGAACTGGCGTCTGATCTCTTTAACCACAGGCAATGCGACCCTGCCAGTGGATGTTATTGTGAGCGCTGTCCATATGATCGGCACCAGTGCGCCAATAAATATCCCTGTAAAAACAGCGGGTGTTTTAATGTCAAATATAAACTCTGCCATTGTTGGGTGGGCCACCTGTATTGAGCGTGTAAAGGCAGCAAAAAGGGCAAGGGCAGTTAGTGTTGCTGAACATGTTGTAAAAACCATCCCTTCAGATGATGTTGTCTTTCCGTGGGCCTCAAGGTGTTCGGTAATATTAATGGTTTCAGGGTCAAGCCCTGCCATTTCAGACAAGCCATGAGCATTGTCAGCTATCGGGCTAAAGCTGTATACTGTCATAGTGATACCTGTGGTGGCGATCATTCCGACAGCAGAGAGGGCTATGCCGTATGCCCCTGAGGCCATGTATCCTGAAAATGTGGCGGCACAGATACTTAATAAAGGGACATATGCCCACAGCATACCTGTTGCCAGACCCGCTATTATCACTGATGCTGAACCTGTTTTACTTTGCCCTGCAATATAGCTGGCCTGATCTCCTGAGGTGTAATACCCGGCTGAGAGCCCTGTTATTATACCGCAAGCCAATCCGGAAAAGAGTGCCCAGAAAGCACCAAAAGGCATCCTGAAAACTGCTGTTATGAGAGCTGTTATAATAACAAATATTCCTGCTGCAAAAAATATCATATATCTTCGTAACAATGCCTTATTTGTATTTTTGAAGACTTTTATGGAAAATAGGCCTGCAATTGAACTCAAAAGACCTGCTATAACTATCAGTACCGGCATTGCCATATATTTGAGTCTGATAGCCGCTATAGCCTCTTCTTTAACTAAAGGTTCGAGATGAGGGAACCGTGCGATTAGATCCGGAGAGACTGCAAGGGTGGCACCGATAGTAATGGCGGCAATTATTGAAGATGTAAATGATTCAAATATATCAGCCCCCATTCCAGCGATATTACCAACACTGTTTCCGACAATGCCGGCAATAACCCCGGGGTTTCTCGGGTTATCACAGGGGATGCCTGCCTCGACCCTGCATGCGATATCAGTGCCAGAGGTCGCTGCCCTTGCAAATATTCCCCCGCTTAAGCGGGCAAAGATGGCGGCTGAGCTTGCACCCAGAGCAAACCCGGTGACACAGTTGATTTGCTTTGGGTCACTGCCATATATGAAAAACCATATACCTGTCCCCAGGAGTCCAAGGCCAGCGATTGCAAGTGCCATTACTGACCCTGTAAAATATGCAGTATTTAGGGCCTTTAAATGCCCGGATCTGTTTGCGGCCTCGGCTACTCTTGAGTTTCCCCTTGTGGTGGCTGTCATGCCTGAATAACAGGCCGTTATTGAGCATAATGCCCCTGACACAAAGGCAACAGATATCTGCCAGCACGGCAGGATAAGCCAGAGGATAATAAATAAAACAGCAATAAAAACTGCGAATATGGAGTATTCCTTTATCAGGAATGCCATAACCCCTTCATGGATCATCTCTTCCAGTTCCTGTATCCTGTTATTCCCTTTTGGCTGTTTTTTGACATAGGCGTATATGAACCATGCTATTATCAGGCTTATAATACCAAAGAACGGGGCTAAGCTGGTTAAACCCTGCATTCGTTGATACCCTCCATGTCATTGCCTTTTTTTGAATTAATATGGTTCATGGCTGTTACTATTCCCTCAGCAAGAAAAAGGTCACAGGCCTTGATCGAGAAATCGATCACTTTTTTTAACAATTCGGTCTGGGTGGCGTAAAAGGGTGTAAGTACGAACTCTTCAATTGGTTCGCCCTGTTCAGGTCTTCCTATACCTATCTTTATTCTGGGAAAGGCTGTTTCTGAAAGATTTTCAATTATGGATTTTATACCTCTGTGTCCACCTGCGCTGCCATGGGTTACGACCTTGATGCGCCCCAGTGGAAGGTCAAGGTCGTCATGTATTACCAGTATGTGATCACTCTCTATATGATAATATTCAGCGCAGGCCTTTACTGATATTCCGCTCAGATTCATGTATGTGGCAGGTTTCAGGATTATCACTTCCCTCCCATATTTTTCCACAACAGCATTTTTTGAATGGAATCTGCGGCTTTCGAGCTTTACCCCCATATCCCGGCACATGGAGTCTATAACCATAAACCCTATATTATGCCTGGTATGGGAGTATTTTCTGCCGGGATTTCCTAGGCCAACGATCAAGTCCACTTAAAAGTCACTTATTTTTTTTCAGCCTCTTTTGCCTTTGCCTCTTCACCCTCTTTACCCTCTTCACCCTCTTCACCATGTGCGCCTTTCTCTGCTGCAGACGGGGCATTTACGACCGCTACTGTGAGATGATCCTCCTGATTAGAGGTAACTCCCTCAGGGAAAATAACATCACGGACATGTAATGAGTCACCTATGCCAAGGCCTGAGACGTCGATCTCTATCTTTTCTACCACCTTGTCAGGCAGACACTTAATGGAAAGTTCACGTCTTACCATCTGAAGAACTCCACCAAGCGCGGCCCCTGCAGGCGTATTTATAAGTACAACAGGGACATTGAGTGTAAGTTCCTTGTTCATTGAAATCTCGAGAAAATCTGCATGGATATATGAATCCTTCAGCGGGTCTGATTGCAGCTCTTTTAAAATAACCAGTTTGGAGTCAGTGCCTTTACCGGTCTCTATCTGAAGCTTCATGATAATGTTTTTACTGGCAGCACTTTTCAATATCCTGCGAAGCTCGCCGTCCTTAAAACTGACCATAACAGGCTTGGAGTCTGCCCCGTAAAAAATGCCCGGTATATCCATTTGTTGTCTCATCTTTTTAGCTGCCTCTTTACCCTTGGTATCCCTTACCTTTACAGCTAACTGGTATTGTTCCATTTTATCCTCCTGTGCAGGGCCAATATGCCCTTAATATTTACTTCCCGGTTAAATAGGGTTTATTAACTTTTAAATAAAAAACACAATAACAAAAGAACCCCTGTTAGAGCGCTTTTGAATTATACAAACAAAGTACTTACTGAGTGTGAATAGTATATCCTTCTTATTGCCTCTCCGATCAACTCAGCTACTGACAGCGCCACGATCTTTGAACATTTTTCAGATGCCTCGCTCAGAGGGATAGTGTTTGTGACCACAAGCTGATTTATCTCTGAATTTCCAAGCCTTTCAATTGCCGGCCCTGAAAGAACAGGGTGTGTACAGCATGCGAAGATCTCTTTTGTCCCCCTTTTTTTAAGTGCGGCAGCTCCCTGCACCAGGGTGCCTGCTGTGTCAACCATGTCATCAAGTATAATAGCTGTTTTACCATCAACCTCACCGATTATATTCATTGCCTCTGAAACATTCGGGGCATCTCTTCTTTTATCTATTATGGCTAGCGAAGCTGAGAGACGTTTTGCAAATGCCCTGGCCCTTTCCACACCGCCAGCGTCAGGTGAAACAATGACAAGATTGTCATAAAAATGGTTTTTCATATATTTAATAAGCAGCGGTGCCGCAAACAGGTTGTCAACAGGGATATTAAAATAGCCCTGTATCTGCCCTGCATGAAGATCAAGGGATATAACACGGTCTGCCCCGGCGGTTGTAATAAGGTCAGCAACAAGTTTTGCAGATATGGGCACCCTCGGTTTTACCTTTCGGTCCTGACGTCCATAACCGTAATAGGGGATTACAGCTGTTATACGTTTTGCAGATGCCCTTTTAAGTGCATCCATTATTATAAGCAGCTGCATCAGGTTATCATTCACAGGTGTGCAGGTTGACTGAATTACAAATACATCCCTGTTCCTGATGTTTTCATGGATCTCTATCTGTGTTTCGCCGTCGCTGAATGTCTTTGCTGTAATTTTACCGGGTTCTATGCCCAGGTAATTACATACCTCCTGAGTCAATACCGGATTTGATGTTCCACCGAATACCTTCATGATAATCTGCAATACTCCCTTTAAATAAGATAAATTCCTGCTATCAATGGCTGGGGTGGGAGGATTCGAACCTCCGAATGCGGACTCCAAAGGCCCGTGTCTTACCGCTTGACGACACCCCAATACAATCATCAGACAGCTTTTTTTAAAAATCCCCTTGCCACGCTTATATGCCTCAGATCATCGGATGCAAACAGATCCATGGCCGCAACCGCCTTTTCACGGGATTTAAACACACCAAAAACAGATGGCCCGCTGCCCGACATCATGGCCCCTTCAGCACCTGCATCCATTATTCTTCTTTTAAGAGCAGAAATAAGAGGAAAGCTTCTACAGGTAACCTTTTCGAGGTCGTTTTTTAATATATCTTTGATGACAATATCACCATTTTTTAAACTTTTTCTTATATAGTCATATTCATTTGATGTCAACTCCATTTTATAGTTCTGGTAAACCCATGCAGTTGATATCTCAACCCGGGGGGTGATTAGCAGATACCAGAATTGAGGCCAGTTATCGATCGGCTCAAGTATTTCACCTATGCCTGTGGCAATGGATGGCTCTGCTCTGATAAAAAAGGGTACATCCGCACCTAATGATAATGCAAGCTGAAGCAGGTCATTTTCACTTATTGGTAATGAATACAGTTCATTAAGTGCAAGAATGGTGGATGCCGCATCACTGCTCCCCCCGCCAAGACCTGCAGCAACAGGGATCTTTTTATTTAATACGATTTCTACCCCGTTTTTTTCAATTTTTGCCCTGTTAAAAAAAAGTTTTGCGGCCCTGTAAACAAGGTTTGAAGGGTCATCAGGGACCAAAAAACCTGAGCTTTTAAGTGATATTTGCCCCGAGTCATTGATTTTTATATGAATATGATCAAACAGCTCAACCGGTATCATTATTGAAAAGAGGTCATGATATCCGTCACCCCTTTTACCTGTTATTTCAAGACGTGCATTGATCTTGGCAGGGGCCTTTATGCTGATCGATTTATCCACCAATTATGCGTGCTCCTTCGGGTTTCTTTAATAAAACAGGGCAGAGGGTGAAAAATCTCCTCTGCCCTGTCCGATTCTTTCTGCATATCTCCCCCTGTTTTGGTATGGGTGTCAGGAGATAAGCATTGGTAAAAAAACAGGTAATATATTTACCTATTTCTTGCTGTTTACTGCCTTTACATACCTGAGCCTCAGGTCCGTAAGCATACTATCGATAAATTTTTGTTCTTCATTGTCAAGATTTCCTTTGCTCTTATCCTTGAGCATGGAAATAATATCAATTGAATGCTTTGCCATGGGGAGGTCCTCTCTCTTTTCCCCTGTCTGGGGGTCAGCAATCTCTCCCAGGGCCAAAAGGGCTGATGAACTCAGGCTGAAAATCAAAGAGTTGAAATTGACCTCAGGCAGTGGAGGTGCCTTGGGTTCATCCTTTGGCCTTTTTTCCTCTTTTGTCTCTGAGGCTGGCTTTTCCGCCTGTTTTGTCTCCTTCAAATCTCCCTCTTCTCCAAAGGATCTCCTGTCTTTTACTGTAAATCCCTTGCCCTCTGTTTCCATTTTCATGCTCCTTTTATAGTTCTATTCTTTTTACTGAAAATACATTTTCCAGATTTCCAAGTTTGTTCAACATGCTGTCGTTGATAGAGGCATCCGTGGCGAGCAGAATTATATTTCTTTTGTTCGTTTTATCCTGCGCCACAGCCATTCTCTCTATATTTATCCCGTTATCCCCCATTATGGTGGCGATCCTGCCGATCGTGCCCGGCACATCAAGATTATGGAGAAGCAGGTTATGACCCTCAGGTATTGCCTCAAGGTAAAAATCATTTATGCGAAGTATCCTTGGCATTGTGTTGCCGAAGATTGTCCCTGAAATAACGTTTTCGCCATCACGGTATTTAACCTTTATGTAGATCAGGCTTGCGAAGTCATCTGAGGTGTTTGATTTGGATTCTATAACCTTTATACCCCTGTTTTTGGCGATAAATGATGCATTGATAAAATTTACATCATCCTTTAGTATTGGGGTCAGGAGCCCTTTTAGCGCCGCAGATGTCAGGGGTTTTACATCATATTCAGCCACGTTGCCTGAATAGTTGATATGCACCTCATCTATACTGCTGTCTACCAGCTGTGTATGGAATATTCCCATCTTTTCCACAAGGGTGGCATAGGGCTTCAGGATAGACATAAGCTCTGAACTGACAGAAGGTACATTAACCGCATTTTTCACTGTCCCGTTCAGGAGAAAGTCCACAATTTGCTCAGCGACATCCTTTGCCACATTTTCCTGTGCCTCAAATGTGGATGCTCCAAGGTGAGGGGTGCATATGAAATTGGAGAGCTCCATAAGGGGTATCATTCCCGGGGGCTCTTTTTCAAAGACATCAACCGCTGCCCCTCCGAGATAGCCTGACTTGAGTGCATCATAGAGATCTTTTTCATTTATGATGCCGCCTCTGGCGCAGTTGATGATCATGGCGCCCTTTTTCATCTTTGCGATTGTATCTTTGTTTATGAGGTTTGTTGTCTCCTCGGTTTTGGGGGTGTGAATGGTGATAAAATCAGACCTTGTAAGGAGATCGTCAAGGGATACCGGTTCTATGGAGAGTTTTTCCGCTATCTCTTGTTTGAGGTACGGGTCATATACGATTACCTTCATCTTCAAACCCTGTGCCCTGTCTGCAACTATCTGACCTATATGGCCTGCACCCACCAATCCAAGGGTTTTATTGAACAACTCCCTGCCTTCAAGTTTATTTTTTTCCCACTTGCCGGCCTTGAGTGATGCTGTCGCCTGTGGGATGTTCCTTGCAAGTGACATAATCATGGACATGGTGTGTTCAGCGGTTGTGATGGTGTTGCCGTCAGGTGTATTCATAACGACTATACCCTTGCGGCTTGCCGCAGGTATATCCACATTGTCAAGGCCGATCCCAGCCCTGCCGATTACCTTGAGGTTTGTTGCCGCATCAATAATGTCGGCGGTAACTGTTGTTGCGCTTCTTATGGCAAGTCCCTCATAATTTCCTATTATTTTTTTTAGTTCTTCTGGGGGAAGGCCTGTCTTGTAATCAACCTCAATCCCGTCCGCCTCCCTGAAAATCTTTAATCCTACCTCTGAAAGGGTATCGCTTACTAAAACCTTCATTTTTTATCTCTCCTTATTCCAGATTATGCATAAGATCAGTGCTATGCTGATCTGTAATCTTAAAAATCTGATTCTTAATCCCATGCAGAGAGTGAAAACATCTCCATTTAAAGTTTAAGTCAGATAATAAGCAGGCGGTTAAGCTAACATAAGCGATTGAATTGTCAATATTAAATTTTAGTTTATGTATGCTTGTTTTCATTCTCTTTATCTGATAACCTTCAACCATTACAGGAAAAAGGAATTAGATATGGGTATTATTGAAGTAGATATGTTTTTAAAGGATGTTGATGACCCCCAGCACCCGGTTGCAGAGAGCTTTCGTGAACTGCTTACCGAGGTGGCAGAACAGTATAGCTGCAACCTTGAGTCATTTGAGGTAAAGAGGGGGATTGTATCCTTTTCCTTTGACAGTGATGAACTGATGGCAGATATAATCCAGATTCTGCATGTAGATGATTGATCCTCTCTTTGCTTTTTTAAGCCTCCAGCACCTCTTTCACCTTGGCTGCAAAGGCCTCCAGCGAAAAGGGCTTGGCTATGTTATTAATGCCCTCATCCAGCACCCCTCTATGAAGAATTACATTTGCAGTATACCCTGACATGAAAAGCACCTTGAGATCAGCATGCTGTTTACACAACACTTCTGCCAGCTCGCGCCCGTTCATCTCAGGCAGTACAATATCTGTTATAAGGAGGTCGATTTTACTTGTGTACCCGCCTGCGAGTTTGAGGGCCTCTTTAGGGGTTGAGGTGCCCAAAACATGATATCTAAGTTTTTTAAGTACCATTTCAATAAGTTCCAGAATGGCTTTGTCATCTTCCGCAACCATTATTGTCTGGCCCTGGCCAAAAGAGGAGCTCATTACTTTTTTATCAACTGGTTTGACAGTTTGAGATGTCTCTTCTTTAGGGAGATATATCCTGAAGGTGGAACCTTTACCGGGTTCACTGTATACATTTATAAAGCCATTGTTCTGCTTGACTATCCCGTATATTGTTGAAAGACCAAGCCCGGTTCCCTTCCCGAAATCCTTTGTGGTGTAAAAAGGTTCAAAGATCTTTTCCTGCTGTTCCAGAGTCATGCCGATGCCGTCGTCACTTACTGCAAGCATTGCATATTCTCCTGGTTTAAAGCCAAGGTGGTCAGAGCAATACTCTTCATCAAATATGACATTTGCTGTTTCAATAGTAACCTTGCCGACATTTACTATTGCATCCCTTGCATTAACACTTAAGTTTACCAGTATCTGATCTACCTGAGATGGGTCCATTTTAACAGACCAGGTATCTGGCCCTGGCATCCATGCAAGGTCAATATCTTCACCTATTAAACGTTTGATCATAGAAAGCATGCTTTTTATTGTATCATTAAGGTCAAGCACCTTTGGTGCAATAGGCTGTTTCCGTGCAAAGGCAAGTAGCTGTTTTGTAATATCTGTTGCGCGTTTTGAGGCATCCAGAATGTGATTGAGGTACCCGTGCAAAGGATCATCTGGTTTCACTGTTGTTAAGGCCAGTTCTGCGTAACCCATTATTACGCTTGATATGTTGTTATAGTCATGGGCAACACCACCGGCCAGATTTCCAATGGCCTCCATCTTTTGGGCCTGCTGAAGCTGTTTTTGGAGTTTTTCCTTTTCCTGCTCTGCGTTTTTCCTTTCGCTGATGTCGATCCATGTTCCCAGAGAATAGATCAATTCTCCATCTTTATATATGGGGGTAACGTTTATCTCAGACCAGGCAATTTCACCATTTTTTTTCCTGAATTTGCGCTCACTCCTTTTAACACCCTCCTTTTGCCTTTTTTCGATAGACCCATATTTTGCATCTTCAACAGACCATGGGTATGGGATTTTTATTCCCAGCACATCCCCTGATGAAAACCCTGTAAGTGTTTCAAAAAACGGGTTTACATACCTTACCGAGGTATCAGGATTGTAGACCACTATTGCAGTGGGAGAATTCTTAAGCAGGCTGGAATTGAATGACTCACTTTCCTGTAACGCCTTTTCTATGAGCTTTCGAGCAGTAATATCTCTCGTTATCTCTGTAAAACCTGTTACTTTTCCGCCTTGTTTAATAGGAGAAAACAGGGTCTCAAAATAGCGGCTATTATTAACATCATTGTATTCCGCAATAAACTGCTCCCCATTTAAGGCCCTTGCCTGTAGTGAATCCCAGTATTTGATTGTCTCAGGATTTCCAGAAAGTTTATGGGGTTGAATTCCGGATTTTATTTCAATATTTAACAGCTTTTCCCCCCTTTGTTTATATCTTTCATTAAATGCCTGAGATACCCCGTTACTGTCACAGATCAAGATAAAATCTTCTGTATTCTGCATCAGGGCATTATAATATGTCCTGATCCGCCTTAATTCTTCAATCTCTTCAAGCAGCCTGATTTTATCCTCTGTTTCATTTTCAAGCCGGGTTTCAAGCTCTTTGATCTTCTTTTCCAATTCTTTTTCGATGTTTTGCATATTCATCCGGGAACCTGTGTATTATCTTCTGATACGAAATAATTTTCTCTGTTTCATATATACCCCACCAAAAATGGTGAAGAGGGAGCTATAAAATTCTCAGTCAGAATTTTATCTCATAAAAAACATACCCAACAGTTACCAATAGACCTTCAAAAACCTGAAAAATTAAATCCATAATAAATTTTATCCAATCTGTTATCAAGTATAAATACCTTTAATTTTTGCATAATCCTTTGATGGATATCGCTGTAGTCAGTTGAAAAAACATTGACTGATTCGGAGTTTATTCCGAAAAAGTCTTGACTAATCCGGAATGCATGCAATTTTTGGTCAGCAATTAAACGATCCTTTACCGAATATAACAAAAGAGACTTGAAAAAATTATCCACCTGTCATGCCTGAATGAGACATTTAAATGCTTTGATTTTTTTTATCGGTTTTTAGTTACGTTTAAAAGAAAAATAATAACACAAGGCAAATACAGGGAATACATGATCAATTTCTAATGGGATATTGATAAAGCAAAAAAGAATCTCAAAAAGCATCATGTTTCTTTCAGTGAAGCTGTAACAATTTTCAATAACGAATTACATATAACTATAATATGATCCGGACCATTCCGAATAGGAGGATAGAAACCGTTGATAATAGTACTTGATGCGAGTGCTGCAATAGAAATTGTCCTTCAGAGAAGTTACTGCAAGCCCTTTGAAAATTATCTGACAGAATCTGACTGGATAATGGCTCCTGGACTTTTTATAGCAGAAGTCAGTAATGTATTTTGGAAGTATTATAAATTTAGCAACCTCCCTTTGGAGCAGTGTGAGAAGGCAATAGAATATGCTGTAGACCTGCCTGATGAATATTGTGATGACCGGACATTATACAAAGAGGCATTTTTGTTAGGATGCAAGGTCGGCAAACCAGTATATGATATGTTCTGTCTTGTTCTTACCAAACATGAGCTAATCGGAAATCTGACCCCTTTCTACATGCTGACCTCTTTCTGCATGGCCACAGCTTTTGGATCAAGATTTAAAGAATTTTGAATCTTCCAATATACTGTTTTAAACAAAGTATTTTCAAAACGGAGTACACGGAGAGCACGGAGTGAAAAACTACAGTCGATCTAGCTCCTTCTCTCCTGGCCAGTACTTTAAGCGCTCTCCTTCTCCAACATCAATAAGGCGCTCGACAAGAACTTTATAGCCGAGACGTTCGTAGAATTGCCTTGATGGTAAAGATATACTCAAGGTTAGTTTTGAGATGCCATTGTCCCTTGCGATTTGCTCAAGCCGAGTCATTATGGCCTTCCCATAACCTTTCCGCTGATGAGTGTAGCGCACAAAGACTCCTGATATTTCGGATACAATAATGGAGCCGGTTGCCAGGATTGATTCATCTTCTTCAGATATGAGAACCAGTATCTTTCCAGCTGAGCTCCGTTTGGTAATCTCTCGCTCAGAATGATGCTCTTTAAAAAACATCACCGCACGCGGTGGATATATTTCCGGATAGGAAGCATCAATAGTCTCATAAATCATACGATGAAGCGGACGTAAATCAGTAGCATTTAATTCACGAATCATGGTTGTCATATCTTTCATTATTTTCTGCCAAACGGTGTAAATAATAAACCAGCGAGCATTTACTCTAGTCACGTTGATTTTTATGCTTACAATTCTAATCTTCTCTCGTTAACGCCTTGCTTATTAGCCCCACCATGATTTTCGCAACAAGCAAGAGGCCCTTCGGGGTTTAGTATAGTTAAGTGTTAGGTGAATTTATTCACTGAATATTTGTCGCTCCTCGAAAATGAGGTTGAGCACTTTCATTAGTATAACAACTCGCTCCGCCTGTACCTATTGGAGTATAACTCTGAACAACTCCATCCTTAATATGAAAAATATTGTTGCATGCAGCGAATTGCTGCATACACCGCGTGAATTTGCTGTAAGAAGCAAAATCAATAGTATTGTTGTAGATAGTCCCCCCACCGGTACAACTTGCAAAATTTTTACCATTAACATAATTCCAGATCTGAGTTCCGTCTGAAGCAACTGTTTTCACAACTTGCATCGTCAAGAATATGGGGTGAGTCTCAAGAGCCACTACTGGTTGACCAACCCAAGCATCCAGATCTATTTGTCTAACCTTAGGTATTGCACAGCTTGATAAAAATACGATGAGTACAATAAATTTTAGTAATTTCATATCTACTCTTCTCCTATGTGAAAATCTTTGCTTGCCGGTTTAGGAATTCTCTCCTATGATTCTCCTCGCCTCATTCGTGATACTTGGTGGAATCCTCTTGGACTTCAATACCAAGTTTAATGCTTCTTTTTGCTTGCCATCATCGAATATTAGTTTTGCATTACCCACCCGAATGGCAGCACCAGCCTCATTACTTACTCCTATTTTCACAAGTTGGTCGATTGCATCTTCTCTTGTAATACGGCTAGATGCATACCTTTGGAATATTTCGTAGTTCTCCACGAATGCTTGTTTGCCGACGGAACTAAGTTTACGTACTAGATCCATATTGTTTCTCCTTATTTGCCTCACCTAAATAACGAACTGCGATTAGGCTAGGTCTTTTTTGTTTATAGCCACAACTGCTTTATAAATACCCTTGGTTCTCCAGCTCCGAAGATATCCTGAGCGCAGGTTACTGCTTATGTCCGAATAGGCTGTGAATTTGGAAGCATTCCAAACCTTAATTTCGTCAGTACCATCGACTTTAAAAAGACGAATATAGGCTTGCTTATTTTCTAGTAGTGCCTGTTTAAATGCCTCTGCTCCTTCAGGATAGTAAATAATTTCTAGATTCGATGCTTGCTTTCTCGTTTGTTTTTTCTGCTTCAATAAACTTATAGGTGTTTCATTATTTTTTGCCTCATAATAGTCTAGGATTTTTTCGATTACATTCGCAGGTGTATCAAACCCTTGTGCATAACTTTCGAGGCGCTTATACAGGGTTTCTGGAATTCTAATGACTTGGCTCATTTTCAAACCTCCTTGATGTTTTTGGGAATATTGTAACCAAAACTCCAAAAATGTCAAGAAGTTTTTTGGCTAACATATGAGCAGCGGGCAGATTTTCCGATATGAGATTTATAATTTGCATAATAAAAACCATATCCACTTCTTAAAAAAGATATTTTACATAATCAAAAAAATAGTGATGCAAAAACAGAAAATAGTGCAAATAATAAAAGCAATGCCAAATGTAAGACGGCCTGTTTTAAACCATATACTATTGATTTTGTCAAAAAATATAAGGATGTTTATCCGGGAAGGGCTTTTAAGAGATCAACTCCTTGTTTCGCCAAAGCTTTGCGCGAGGATTGATTAAGATGATAAAAGGCTGTTTTAAAAAATAGGTAAAACACGATGACACATAATCCGCCGTCGCAAAAGTTAGGGCGGGACAAGAGTACCACCCTACGAATAATACCATTAGAATGATTGGTAAAGAGTGGCGAAGATGTTGTGTTGGCGATTTGAAACCTGGATTACCCGATCAAGATAGTAGGGTAATGACAAGGTGGGTGGATTATGCGGTTCAATGTCTGCTTAAAGCGTCAGTCTTCATTTCAAGTTTCGCCCTGACAAGTCAGACTGACAAGCAAGTCGGACAATGACGAGTTGAATGGTTTACGAGGCTTCATCCTCACTCGCTTCAGTTTGCACATATCAGGAAGCTCTCAAACTCAGATACTTGTATTTCTAATTCTAAGGAGCCATAAAATTTGACGATAGTATCAAATGATACTATCGTTGATATGCTAAGGCAATAATTGGAATTTTTTTTATATCGGTTTTCTTCTAATTGACCGTTATTATAGATTAACATATACTAAGCATCTGAGAACATTACTTGGTGGGTTGAACCTTGTTCATTATAGATGATATTATCTGGTTTGATAGCATAGTCGAAAAGCTTGCATGGAAACATAATGTCATGCCCTCTGAAGTTGAAGAGGTCTTAAGTGGCAATTGTCTTATTTTTAGAAAAGAAAAAGGCAGAGTTGAAGGGGAACATTTATATAATGCACTTGGCAAAACAGATGCCGGACGTTTTTTATCTGTCTTCTTTATCAGAAAAATGAATAATAAGGCACTTATTGTCACAGCAAGAGATATGACCAATAATGAAAGGAAAAGATATGGGAAAAAATAAGGATATAAAAAATATGTCAATTAATGAGGCATCTGAATATTGGGATGAACACGATTTTGAAGAATGCGATGATATCCGAAAGGTGGAAGAAATCCAATTCACATTTAAAAAGAAAAAATATATAGGAATCGATATTGAGTTATATTCCCTTATAAAAAATAAAGCTAAATCATTAGATAAACCTGAAGACACCCTTATCAAGGAATGGCTATCTGAGAAGGCAGGTTTATCAGCATAACCAGAATATGTAAATCCATTATTATATCCTATGATTGATTAGTAAAATATTTTATAGGATATTGTTCAAATAAAAACACCCCTTCTATTCCAAATAACCCGCAGTTCTTGGCCTGTTTTCGAGCCTGTATTCCCTGTGGAGTTTCAGTACAGGCCTTATTTCACCTAAGAAATCCTTTGATGTGCAGGTATCAAAACATTCCTTTGTCAGGCCCGCCTGAATTTTTTTTATCAAATTTACAGTGTCAGGGCTTAAGCCAGGCGTGGCTTTTGTTACCCCCTGACACCTCATACATGCTATGCCCCCTGTATCTGGCCTGAACACCGCTGTTCCCACACCCTTGTATGGCCTGCCGCATATGGAGCATTTTTCAAGGTTTATGCTGTACCCGCCAAGGGCCATGGCTGCCAGTTCAAAAAATACAGTAACAATATGGGTATTGCCTCCTTTATCAAGTATCTCAAAGGAGTTCATGAGTGTATCAAACATGCTGCTGTCAGGCAGGTGCCACGGAAAAAGCATCTCGGTAAGTTCTATCATGTAGCTTGCCTTTATAAGTGTCGCGTAATCCTTTCTTAAGCCAGGGTAAGCGTCAATGAGCTTGCCTGAGTGTATAAAATAGAGGCCATCCTTTTTTTTAAGGCTGTATTCCAGTTTTACATGCGAGAAGATATCCAGACAGTTTACAAAGCGCTTCCTGCTCCGGCGCGCCCCCTTTGCTATCCCCTTAATTTTGCCTTCCAGCGGGGTAAAAAAGGTGATTATAAGATCTGATTCACCAAAATCCTTCACCCGCATGATAATGGAACTGGATGAACTGATTTCCATAAATTAATCAGTCCATATAGCCGTACGACTGTGATGGGGCAACTTTAATTTCAGGAAACAGATGTTTGCGGCACTGTGAAAGAAAGTATTCATCTGTCATGCCTGCCATAAAATCCCTTACCACCATTGCCGTTGAATTTGTCTCCCTGTATTCCTCGCTCATGCCCCTTAGATACTCCCCGTAAATCTCGGAACTCATGTTTTCGGTTTTCAGCTCTTCACAGTATCTCTCAAACATAAGGCTGAACATAAGTTCCAGCTTGGATGTCTGTTTAAAAAAGGTCTCACTCAGATATATCCTGTCCCGGTTAAAATCCTTCAGCTCCTTTAACGAGTTGCTTATCTCATCGCTGAAACAGATATATGGTTTATCCAGGCTGTTTTCTACAAGGTCTTCAACAAGTGAATAGACAATGTTACCGTTTGTCTCTCCAAGGGTCTTTCGGCAATTTTCAGGGATATCTTGCCTTTTGATGATCCCTAAGCGTATGGCATCCTCTATATCCCTCCCAACATAGCTTATGGTGTCTGCCATACGCACCACACAGCCTTCAAGTGTCATGGGGAGGATTTCAAGATAGGGCTCCTTTTCCTTTTCCGATATCTCTTTTGCCATTATCTCAAAATTTTTACCTGACTCAGGGCAGAGCTTTTTTTTATGTATCTCACCATCATGGCAGAGTATCCCGTCCAGCACCTGGAGTGTGAGGTTCCAGCCCCTGCCTTTTCTTTCTATCTTTTCAAGAAATCTGACGCTCTGAAGGTTATGCTGGAAAAATCCGATCCCATGCTCTGATGAAAGCCTTGAGAGAAACCTCTCTCCGTCATGTCCAAAAGGGGCATGACCTATATCGTGACCAAGTGCTATGGCCTCTATCAGGTCTTCATTAAGCATGAGCAGCCTGCCTATTGTGCGGGATATCTTTGAGACAAGCTGAACATGAAGCACCCTGTGGGTTATATGATCATTTTTTACCAGATAAAAGACCTGGGTCTTGTCAATATATCTTGAATAGGCCATTGAATGGAGGATCCTGTCCGTATCAAGTGAAAAATTCTGCCTGTGACCCCTGTGAATATTTTCCTCCTCCACCCTTCTGACAGCGGTTTTACTCAGGCAGGCATATTTTGAGAGCCTCTTTTCTTCTGCCTCATCAAGCGCCATTTTTATTTTGTTTAAACATTGAGAGTCGATCAATCTGAAATCTCCTTGCTATTGCCATATTTTTTCATTTATAACATAATATCATCCAATGTCATTTATATAAAAATATAAAAGTAGAGACAGGTTTAAAACCTGTCTCTATCTGAATGTAAATAAAGACATTTTTTTCTTGCAAAAAAATCATAATGATTGTTAATATGACCAGTTCTTACATATGAATAATATGTAAAAAGGGTTGTTTAATCAACCCGATATGTACTAATTCGCACGCTCGGGACTTGCCCCGGTGCCCCACCATATGGGAGTTCGCCAGTGCCTGAGCGGAGGTTTAACCGTGGGAGCGGGATTAAATATCCCGGATTATGAGGAGAAATTAATGGGTGTAGTACTTAACATGAAGGAATTACTTGAGGCAGGTGTCCATTTCGGCCACCAGACAAGACGCTGGAATCCAAAGATGAAACCATATATCTTTGGCTCCAGGAACGGTATCCACATTATTGATCTGCAGAAGACTGTAAAGCTTTACAGTGCGATCCATGATTTTGTGGTTAAAACCGTTTCTGAAGGGTATCCTGTACTGTTTGTCGGGACAAAAAAACAGAGCCATGATGCCATTATTGAAGAAAGTGAAAGATGCGGGATGTTTTATGTGGCAAACCGCTGGCTTGGCGGGACCCTTACAAATTTTCAGACCATAAAAAAGAGTATCGCCCGTCTGAAAGAGCTTGAAAAGATGTTTGAAGACGGCTCTATAAACAGGTATACCAAGAAAGAGGCCCTTACAATGGAAAGGGAAATGATCAAACTTGAAAAAAATCTGGGCGGCATAAAGAATCTTGATGAACTGCCCGGAGCTGTATTTATTGTTGACCCCAAAAGGGAGCATATAGCTGTTAAAGAGGTTAAAAAGATCGGGATACCTGTAATCGCCATTACAGATACCAACTGTGATCCTGATGATATAGATTACGTAATCCCCGGAAATGATGACGCTATCAGATCCATAAGGCTTATCTGCTCCAAAATAGCTGATGCCTGCATTGCAGGGCATGCTATGGCAGAGGAAAAGCTGAGGGCAGAGGCTGAAATGCAGAAGGATGAAGAGCCTGAAAAGCCTGAGGCAGCGGCCCCTGTGGTGCCTGAAAAGAAGGCCGGCCCCGAGGTAATCATAGTTAACAAGAAAGATACAGTATATGATGACATCGACGATGACGATGATCTAGAGGAGTAAAAAAATTGGAAATAACAGCATCTGTAGTTAAGGAATTAAGGGAGAAGACAGGGGTCGGTATGATGGACTGCAAGACGGCCCTTAAGGAGAGCAACGGTGATATAGAAAAGGCGATTGAATACCTCAGGAAAAAGGGCATTGCAACAGCCATGAAAAGGGGCGGCAGGTCAACTTCAGAGGGTCAGGTTCAGTCTTATATCCATGCCGGCGGCAAGATTGGTGTTTTAGTGGAGGTAAACTGTGAGACCGATTTTACCGGCAAGAGTGCTGATTTCACAGAGTTTGTGAAGAATATCGCCATGCACATTGCTGCAAGCAATCCGATATCTGTAAACCGAGACGGGATCCCTGCGGATATCCTTGAAAAGGAAAAGGATATCTACATGACACAGGCAAGGGAATCAGGAAAGCCCGAGAATGTGCTCGCAAAGATAGTTGAAGGCAAGATAAATAAATTTTACGCTGACACTACCCTTCTTGGACAGCCGTATGTAAAGAACCCGGATATTACTATCCAGGATCTCCTTAATGACCTGATAGCCAAGACTGGCGAAAATATTATTATCAACCGATTTGTACGTTTCCAGCTTGGGGAGACCAATGGGTAAAAAAACAGCCCGCTTCAAACGTATACTGCTTAAGATCAGCGGTGAGGCCCTGATGGGCAAAGGCAATTATGGCATTGATGCTGAAACACTCCAGGGTGTTGCCTCCGAGATCAAGGATGTCCATGATAAGGGTGTCCAGATTGCTGTTGTGATAGGCGGGGGAAATATCTTCCGGGGGCTTAATTCCGATTCCTACGGTATGAAACGCGCCCCTGCCGATCATATGGGTATGCTTGCCACAGTAATTAATGCCCTTGCCCTTGGAGAGGCCATTAACAACGAAGGGCTTGAGACACGGATCATGTCGGCTATTGATATGAACAAGGTGGCAGAACCCTTTATCAGAAAAAGGGCCATAAGCCACCTGAACAAGGGGCGGGTTGTGCTGTTTGGCGGAGGCACAGGAAACCCCTTTTTCAGTACTGATACAGCGGCTGCCTTAAGGGCAATGGAGATAGATGCCGAGGTATTATTAAAGGCAACAAAGGTCGAAGGTGTTTATGAACGTGATCCAAAGGATGATCCTTCATTGAAGCCATTCAAGACACTGACCTACAGAGAGTATATAGAAAAGGGATTGAAGGTAATGGACATGACGGCCATAACCCTTGCCATGGGACATAACCTTCCTGTACTGGTGTTCAGTCTTAGGGAGAGGGGAAATATTCTTAGGGTCGTCACAGGAAATGATGTTGGAACCTTAATAACAGGGGACTGATATGAAAGACGAAATACTTTCCGATCTGCACGATAAGATGAACAATTCCATTGAGGCATTGAAAAAGGATTTTCTCAGGCTCAGAACAGGAAGGGCTACGCCTGCCCTGCTTGATGGCATCAGGGTCAATTGTTATGATTCCCAGATGCCCATTGATCAGGTGGCATCTGTTTCAGTGCCCGAGAGCCGGCTGATTACAATTAAACCCTGGGATCAGGCAATCATCAAGGAGATAGAAAAAAGCATCCTGAAATCGGAGCTAGGGCTTACTCCCATGAATGACGGCAAGATTATCAGGATAAATATCCCGCCTCTTACAGAGGAAAGGCGAAAAGAACTTGCCAGGATGGCCAAAAAGATGGCTGAAGAGGCCAAGATTGCTGTCAGGAATCACCGAAGGGACGCCAATGATGTCTTCAAGGATCTGAAGAATGAAAAGGAGATATCAGAGGATGAGATGCACAGTGCTCAGGAAGAGGTGCAGAAGATAACTGACGATTATATTGTTAAGGTAGATAAAGTTACCTCTGAAAAAGAAAAAGAGATACTAGAATTTTAATTCATGTCTATAACTGTAGAAGGCCCGCCCCTGTTTTCAACACGGGGGCAGGTTTATCCTGTAACCCGCAAAGATATCCCTTCAACTTTTATGTTGGTTAACGGATATTTTCAATTTTTCTGATGATACTATAATACAAGAAGCCTCTATGACCAGACTGAATCCTAAAAAATTGCCAAAGCATGTTGCCGCCATAATGGACGGGAATGGCCGCTGGGCAAAAAAAAGGATGATGAACAGGGTTAAGGGCCATGAAGAGGGGACTGAGTCTGTAAGGTCAATCGTAAGGACAAGCAGAAAACTCGGTATCGGGTATCTTACCCTCTATGCATTTTCAGAGGAAAACTGGAAGAGGTCAAGGCTTGAGATAGCTGCCCTTATGGAGATACTTAAAAGGTTCCTTAAAAGCGAGCTGCCTGAAATGCTGGATAATGGCATCAGGTTAAATGCAATAGGAACTGTTGACAAGCTCCCTCACGATGCAAAAAAGGTGCTGTTTGAAACAATTGAAAAGACCTCCGCTAATAATGATATGGTTCTTACACTTGCCTTGAGCTACGGCGCAAGGCAGGAGATAGTAAATGCGGTAAAAGAGATTGCGGCCAGAGTGAAATCAGGCATGCTTGATATAGAGAAAATTAATGATGACATTATCAGTAACAGCCTGTACACTGCCGGTATACCTGACCCTGATCTACTCATCAGGACAAGCGGTGAATACAGGATAAGCAACTTTCTTTTGTGGCAGATTGCATATACTGAGATATATGTTACACCAACACTATGGCCTGACTTCAGGGAAGAGGAGTACCTTACCGCCCTGCTTGATTACGAGAAGAGGGAGAGACGGTTTGGTGCTGCCGATTAGCGATAATATTTAAAAAGTTTATTATGCATCTAAAAAGATGGTTAACCGCAATTGTAGCAATACCCATAGTAATCTATCTCATAGGTTTCAGTCCGAGATGGGTCTTCTACATTTTTATGTTTTTAATCAGCCTGGCCGGGCTTAATGAGTTTTTCAGGATTACCCTGCCTCAGATCCCCATTAGTCTCAAGATAACCAGCATGCTTCTCACGCTTCCCCTGTTTTTGAGCATGTATATGGGAAATGTATTGCTGCTTCCCGGTGTAATCAGCCTTGTGGTGATTATACCCATGCTCTTTTTCCTGTTTTCTGACCCATTAAGAGGCGAGAAATACCTGTCAGAGACTGGCAGGATGGCTGCCGGGTTCATATATGTCTCTCTCCCCATTGCCATGCTTCTCCAGATAGACAGGCTTTATCTGCTTAACCACACTGTAAGGGGCATCTGGATATTTTTTCTGCTGGTTGTTACAGCTGCAAATGATACAGGTGCATTTTACAGCGGAAAGCTCTTTGGCAGGCACAAACTTTACGAGACTGTAAGCCCCAATAAAACATGGGAGGGGGCAATAGGAGGGCTTATGGTTGCCCTGATTGTCTCAATCCTGTTCATTAAAATATTCAGGCTGCATCCTGTTGATACGGCGATTATATCTCTGATAATAATCATCTCTGTTGCAGGGCAGGTTGGTGACCTTGCCGAATCCATGCTTAAAAGAAATTTCAGCATAAAGGATTCAGGTGAACTGCTTCCGGGGCACGGGGGAATACTTGACAGGATAGACAGTCTTTTATTTGCGGCACCTGTTTTATACATTTTCCTGATGGTGATAATATAGGTTTCATCTGATTCTGAGGAGGTAGAGATGGCTACATACAAATATGACAGGTTAAGGATACTTGTTACCGGCGGGGCAGGGTTTCTGGGTTCTCACTTATGTGAAAGGCTCCTTAATGAAGGCAATTATGTCATATGCCTTGACAATTTTTTTACCGGACAGAAAAGAAACATACTGCACCTCATGGATAACAGATACCTTGAGGTAATCAGGCACGACATAGTAAACCCGATCCTTTTGGAGGTTGATCAGATATATAACCTTGCATGTCCGGCATCCCCTGTACATTACCAGTTTAATCCGGTTAAAACCACCAAGACAAGCGTCATGGGCTCTATCAACATGCTTGGCCTTGCTAAAAGGGTAAAGGCGCGTATACTGCAGGCCTCCACAAGCGAGGTTTATGGAGACCCGACCCTGCACCCCCAGAGGGAAGATTACTGGGGAAATGTGAATACCATCGGCATAAGGGCATGCTATGATGAGGGCAAGCGCTGTGCTGAGACCCTCTTCTTTGATTATTACAGGCAGAATAATGTAGATATAAAGGTAGTCAGGATATTTAATACATATGGTCCAAGGATGCATCCTGATGATGGCAGGGTGGTTAGTAATTTTATTGTACAGGCACTTAAGGGTAAGAACATCACCATATTCGGTGATGGCACACAGACAAGGTCATTCTGCTATGTTGATGACCTGATAGATGGTATGATCAGGATGATGAACAGCGTTAAAGGCTTTACAGGGCCAGTAAACCTGGGTAATCCGTTTGAATATAATATGAGGGAACTTGCTGAAATGGTTATCAGGCTTACCGGATCAGGTTCAAAGTTGGAGTACAAGCCCCTTCCAATGGATGACCCCAAAAGACGTCAGCCTGATATAAGTCTGGCAAAGGAAAAGCTTGGGTGGGAGCCACATATGATGGTGGAAGAGGGGCTAAAAAAGACCATAGAATATTTCAGGGAACGTATCAATCAATAATGAAGAATATCTCAATACTCGGTTCTACCGGATCAATAGGCACAAGCACCATAAAGGTGGTAAGATCTAATCCTGACAGATACAGGATTGTGGGCCTTTCTGCAGGGAACAATATTGATCTTATTGGGCAGCAGATAGAGGAATTCAGGCCTGTTGCTATCTCAGTGTCACAGGAGGCCCAGGCCCAGGTTTTAAAGAGCCGTTTGTCCCATGATATAAAAACAGAAATATACTGGGGTAAAGATGGCTATAAAAAGATAGCCGTTATGGATGAGGCGGATATTGTGGTCTCTGCCATAAGCGGTGCAGCAGGCCTTGTGCCCACATATGAGGCGATCTTAAAGAAAAAGGATATTGCCCTTGCCAACAAGGAGACCATGGTAATGGCAGGAGCAATAATAATGGCCCTTGCAGAAGATAAGGGGATATCAATACTGCCTGTGGACAGCGAACACAGCGCTGTATTTCAGTGCATGCAGGGGCATAACAGGGCAGATCTCAGGCGTATAATACTGACCGCATCAGGTGGCCCATTCAGGGATTTTACCCTGTCTCAGCTTGAAAATATTACACCTGCCATGGCGCTCAAACACCCGAACTGGGAGATGGGTAAAAAAATCACCATAGATTCAGCTACGCTGATGAACAAGGGGCTTGAGATAATCGAGGCGAAATGGCTTTTCAACCTTGACCTTGACCAGATTGATGTGCTCGTGCATCCTGAAAGCATCATTCACTCCATGGTGGAATATAATGATGGATCAGTCATTGCTCAGATGGGGGTGCCTGATATGATTACCCCTATATCCTATGCCCTTTCCTATCCTGAACATCTTAAAACCGACCTCCCTGGTTTAAGGCTTGAGGCCATAAAAAGTCTCCATTTTTATGAGACTGATCCTGTAAAATTCAGGTGCCTCAGGCTTGCTGTTGATGCCCTTAAAGAGGGTGGCAGCATGCCTGCCGTGTTAAATGGCGCAAATGAGATTGCTGTTGCCTCCTTTCTAAATGAGGAGATCTCATTTTTACAGATACCTGAGATAATCGAAAGGACAATGAGTGCACACAGACCTCTTGCAATCGACAGCATAGAGACTGTAATCGAGGCAGATTCATGGGCAAGGACAAAGGCATTAAATGAGATAATGAAACTTGAATAATTTTTTATCTCTTTATTTATGCATTTAAATCCCTATAATGTTAGAAACACTCTTAATAAGATGAGTTAAATATGGATATATTAATAAATATTATACAGAATTCAGGAAAGATATTTTATATGAACATAATCCCTACAATAATAGTGCTGGGGATAATGATATTTTTTCATGAACTGGGCCATTTCCTGGCTGCCAAATTCTTTAATGTCAAGGTGCTTAAATTTGCCCTGGGTTTCGGACCTAAAATAGTTTCAAGGGTCTATGGGGAGACAGAGTATTCTCTCAGATACATTCCCCTTGGCGGTTTTGTTAAGATGCTCGGGGAGGACGATTTTACAGAGGATGCGCCTCCTGTTGATGAAAAGGATACAATACGGGCCTTTAATAATCAGCACCCGTTAAAGCGGATAGCTATTGTGGCGGCAGGGCCTGTTTTCAATCTGCTGCTGGCCTTTTTTCTCTTCTTTTGTCTCTATTCCATATTCGGCGCCCCCCAGCTTACTCCTGAACCGGTTTTCACATCTGAGATAGGCCTTGTAAATGAAGGGTCTCCGGCAGAAAAGGCCGGCCTTATTAAGGGCGATATTGTTAAGAGCGTGGAAGGTAAAGAGATTATAAACTGGGCTGACATAAGGAAGATAATTGAAAACAGGGCGGGTCTCCCTGTTAACATAACAGTTGCAAGGGGGAATGAACTATTATCTTTCACTGTAATACCTGAAGAGTCTGTTATTAAAAATGAGGCTGGTGAGGATGTAAAGACTGTCCTGATCGGAGTAATCAATGCAGGAAAGGTAGTTTATACTGAATTAGGTATTGCAGAGGCATTTAAAAGGGCGAGTTCCATTACATTTAGTGCAATTAAAGAGACCTGCCTTGTAGTAGTAAAACTCTTTCAGGGAGAGGTATCTATAAAGACAGTTGGCGGCCCAATAATGATAGGCCAGATGGCTGGTATAGTTGTTCAAAAAGGTTTGGATTATGCACTGGAGTTTATGGCTATTATAAGCATAAGCCTGGGTATACTGAACCTTTTTCCCATACCTATCCTTGACGGCGGGGTGATCCTGTTTTTGCTTATAGAGCTTGTAATAAGAAAACCTGTAAGTATTGACAGGCGCGAGTTCGCCCAGAAGATAGGATTTTCTATCCTGCTGCTTCTTATGGCGGTGGTTTTTTATAATGACATACTGCGTCTTTTTACTAAATAAAAAATGATATTAGCAATAAACAGCTCTACAGCACAGTACAGTATTGCACTAATAACAGGTGATGGCATCATTGCAGCAGAATATATGGTGATACCAAAGGGTAACACATTTACCGGTTTTATACCTGCCATAGATATGCTTCTATCATCAACAGGATATGATCCATCAAGCCTTAAGGCAGTGGCCACGGCAAAGGGGCCGGGGAGTTTTACAGGGTTAAGGGTAGGGCTTTCTGCTGCAAAGGGTATTGCATACAGCAGGAATATCCCTCTGATTGCTATCTCAAGCCTTGATGCTATTGCCTCACCTCTTTCATTTACTGGGATGCCTGTATGCGCCATGATTGCATCCAGAAGGGATGAGGTATTTTATGCCCTGTACAATAAGGATGGCGACGATCTTGTAAGAAAGTCAGATATAGTAAGCAAGAGGATATCTGAGATAGGCACCATGATAAATGAGCCTACCGTGGTAGTGGGTAATGATTATATGAAACAGAAGGGGAGGGCAATGGATTCGGATAACAGCATGATAACCTTTGCAGGTGAGGTTCACTGGAATCTGAGGGCCTCTTCGGTTGGATTACTTGCTTTAACGCGTTTCAGAAATAATGATTTTGATAACCTTACTGACGTGGTTCCTGACTATATTGCTGCCCCTGATATCAGGCTGCCAGGCTGATGCTCTTTAGAGCCCGGGTATAAACAAAAGGCTAAAATTATAATAACCCTGTTATTACTTTGTTTTGCGGCAGTTATAACCCGTTGACAAATACAATGAAAAAATAATATGAAATCCTTATCGTAATTTTATCATGAATAATCTTTTACTGTAATCATGCATAATGGATAAAGATCACGTAGAAAAAACAAGATTTATCAACCCTGGGACCTCTGAATTAATTGTGATATATGCCGGATAAAATATGATGAGAATAACAGGGGGAGAATTAAACGGGCGGGTGCTGGGTACTTTAAGCGGCATGAATATCCGCCCCACATCAAGCAAGGTGAGGCAGGCGGTTTTTAATATCATCGGTAATGATACAACCGGCTTTCATGTAATGGATATCTTTGCCGGGACAGGGATCATGGGCATAGAGGCACTGAGCAGGGGGGCTGAGTGGGCCATGTTTTTTGATAACTCAGGCAGGTCGGTTGAGCTTATCAGAAAAAATCTTGAATTATGTGGTCTCAGTAACAGGGGATATATTGTAAAGGGAGATATAAAGAATAGTATTCCTGCTCATGAGAAGCTAAAAAAGGGTGCTATTGACCTTGCATTTATTGACCCGCCCTATGGCAGGGAGCTGATCCCGGGGTTGCTGGAGGCAATGGTTAAGACAGGGATTATGTCTGATAATGGCATAATTGTAACAGAGTCAAAAAGAGATGAGGTCCTGCCCCTGAATGCAGGGGATTTTATTCTGAATAAAACCAGGATATATGGTGAAACAAAAATAGATATATATGAAAGGCAAATATAATGAATGAGAAACTGGCGATCTATCCTGGAACCTTTGATCCCCTTACGAACGGTCATATAAGCATAATAAAAAGGGCGCTCAAGGTGTTTGACAGGCTTGTGGTGGCAATCCTGATCAACCCTAATAAAACCCCCCTCTTTACCCTTGAGGAGAGGATCTTCATTCTTAAAGACATCTTCAGGGGTGAGCCTAATATTGAGATTGATTCATTCAACGGGCTTCTGGTGGATTATGCGGTTAAAAAAAATGCCAGTATCGTGGTAAGGGGTTTAAGGGCTCTGTCTGATTTTGAATATGAATTCCAGATGGCCCTGATGAACAGAAAACTGAACAGGGATATTCAGTCTGTCTTTCTCATGACAGACTACAAGTGGTTTTATATAAGTTCAACCATCATAAAGGATGCGGCCCGGTGTGGCGGTGATATCAAAGGGCTTGTGCCTCCTATTGTTAATGAAAAGCTGAAACAGAAATTTGGTTTTAGTAAAGATTAATAATCATTTTATTGTTTATGATTTACTGGAGGGTAATTTATGGCCTTAACAAAAGAACAAATAATCTGTGACATCTATGACAATGTAGGCTTAAGTAAGACAAAATCACGTTCTGTAGTGGAAAAGGTTTTTGAAATGATGAAAACATCCCTGGCTGGCGGAGAGGATGTCCTTATAAGCGGATTCGGCAAGCTCTCTGTAAAGAACAAGTCACAGAGAAGGGGACGCAACCCCCAGACCTCAGAGGATCTTATACTTGCCCCAAGGAGGGTGGTTGTATTCAAGACATCAGGCTTATTAAGAGACAGTATTAACCCCTGATTTACAGCCTCACAATGAAGGCCTCGGTAAACCCCAGCTCTTCAAGTTTTTTTCTGGCCTCCATTGCGTTATCAAGTGTGTGAGTTCTGGATACGTGAAGCCTGTAGAATCTCCTGCTATTCATATCTGTATATTCTGTAATATTCACATAATCATACAGAACTTTTAATTTATCAGCGAGTCTTTGCGCATTAACCTGTTCTGCGAATGCGCCCACCTGTACTGTAAATGTACCTTCGCGTATACCGGGGTCTATCTGATCCCTGTTCAGTGCAACAACCTCTACCTGAGTTGTGCCAGGGCCTACCATATCAATCTCCTTTGCAGCGGCGTATGACAGGTCGATTACCCTCCCCTTTACAAATGGCCCCCGGTCATTGATCCTGACGATGGTAAATTTTTTGTTACTCAAATTGGTGACCTTTACATATGTATTAAATGGCAGTATCGTGTGTGCAGCATTTTTATTGTGCATATCATAGATCTCACCGTTTGCGGTATTCTTTCCATGGAAATCATCGCCATACCATGATGCTGTTCCGGTCTGAACAAAACCAGTGGCGCTATCGATAGGGTAATATCGTTCACCATTGATCATATAATAGTCTTGTTTTTTATCAGGGATACTCTTTGAAGGCACAGGGATATCCACCTTGATTGGGGGCCTTTTTGTTGAACATGCGGAAATTGTGATGCATATCAGGATGGATATTATGATTCGATATTTAATTTTCATTGAAACTACCCTTTTATTTAAGCAGATTTATCAGCATCCTTGCATTTGTTACTGCCTGTGATTTAGCATGATTGTTGAAAAATATATAGAGTTTTTCCGTTTCGTTTGCGATGTTTCTGATCGCAGGCATCCATCCATTTAGCTCCTCTTCACTGTACAGGTAGTCATACCTTGATGTTGAGTCTGTACCGTACCAGTTTTTTTTATTCCTGCCATGAAATCTTATATAGCCAGCCTTTGATGTGGCAATGGCAACAGGGGGTATGAGCCCCGGCAGTTCAGGTTCATCAACACAGACAAATCCTGCTGACAGTCTCTTGAGCCCCTCATAAACAGATTGTTTTAACCACTCTTTGTTCCTGAACTCAATACATGTTGGGAAGGGAGCGATTGCCTCAAGCAATTCTCTTAAATAGACCCTGTTTTTATCGGTATAGTGGAAACTCAAAGGGAACTGGATCAAGAGCGTTTCAAGGCGCCCTTTTTCATAAAGTGGTGAGATACCCCCAAGAAATCTGGGGAGTATATTTTTAATGGAGAGATCAGTAATCTCGTGCGTTATCCCCTTGTAGGCTTTGACTATAAACAGGAGGTTGCCTGATGTTTCCATCATTCTACTGATCTGCTGTGCCTCGGGCAGTTTGTAGTATGTGAAATTCAGTTCAATAATATTAAAATTATCTGCATAAAAGGCTAGGTATTCTTTCTTGGGCAGGCTCTCCGGGTAGAAGGTGCCTTTCCAGTCATCATAGTAATAGCCTGATGTTCCAATGAGGATTTCTGCCATTCCCTTTACCAATAAGGGTGTTTACAATTTTAAGGTATATGATTACAGTGCCCTGGCTAAAATACCCTGTTTTTCAAAACCGATATTAACATCTTAAATAGACTAATACTCATAAACTGTCAAACTGTTCACAAGGTATGTTGTGTTGTGAAATAGATTTTTTCGAACCTTTTTAAAATTTAAAGTGTATATCATTTAAAATCCAAATAAGGAGGTGTAATTTTGAAAAAGGAGATATCAAAGGAGGTTGCGGAGAAGCTTTTTCATGAACAATCAGCATATGTTTACAGGATTGCGTTATTCCTCACAAAATCAAAAGTGCTGGCAGATGACATTACACAGGAGACAATGATTCAGGTCTTCAGGAAATATCATCTTTATGACGCTACTAAACCAATAGCTCCATGGATTTACAAGATTACCCTGAACATTACCCGGAATATGCTCAGAAAACAGAGATGGCTTAAATTCATAGGCATAAGACCTGATCCAGGAACCACAGATATAACTGAACAGACAATTTTAAAAAGCGAGGAAGAAAGAGAATTATTCAGGTTGATAAATAATCTGAATTTTAAAAGCCGGGAAATAATTATTCTGCATTTTTATAATGGCATGAACCTTAATCATATGGCGGACATTTTGGGCGTTCCTTTGGGCACCTGTAAATCAAGGCTGAATAACGCGCTTAAAACACTGAGGAGGCAACTCCCTGAAAATGATTTTTTATTATTAGGTAAAGGAGGAAATATTTATGAAACCTTATAATGGAGATATAGAGGATATTATGGAAAAATCATTACAACAACACTCTTCATCCTTATCTTTTGACAGCGTATGGTCAGGTTACAGAAAAAAGCCGATGGGAAAGAGACTTTTTTCAATGCCTGTAACAGCCTTCATACTTCTGGTTGCCTTAGTCGCAACAGCATCAGGAGGGTATATTTACAAAAGGATAATTGATAAAATCGATTACCCCTTTGTTGATGATCCGCTTATAACAGGGAAATGGAAGGCTGTTGATTTTGTTGACGAACCGGAAGAATTTATTCCAGGGAAAAAGAGCTGTAAGGGTGATTTATATCTAAATGAGCTGGTTTATATTAAGGATGGTAAAATGCTCAGTTCATCTTCTGACAGCTCAATCCTTTCCGATTCATCATCTTCCTGGACTAACGGGCTGATTATAAATAAACAGAATAAGACTGCAAGCATCTATGAGATAAAAGATATTGATGGCGCCACATATATGTTTTTTGAATGGAAGACCGGAGATTATATCTTCAACATGATGGATCCCGGGTTTTATGTGCTTAAGAAGTCAGACAGTAATGATTATTCAGATTTTGAACCCAAAAGAATATTAGAGGATGATGTTGATCTTCCATTTGAGAATGATGAACAGATGATAGGCATCTGGCAGAGTGTAGATTTTGTCAAAAATATAGAGGATTTTGATCCGAAAAAGCAGACTTTTAAATTTGGCCTGGAGGAACTTTTTCTGACAGAAATGATTTTCGATATAGGCGGAAATTTAACCATGTCAATGGATTTAAAAAAGGGTTCAAACCCTTTAATTACCTGGACCAAAGGTCTAGTTTTAAATAAACATAATAAAACTTCAAGCAGATGTGAAATCAGAGAAATAGACGGGGAGATGTTTATGTTTTATGAATGGAAATCCGGGAATTATCAATACAGGGGTATGAAACCATCATACTATGTGTTGAGAAAAATGGATAGCGTAGGAGATAATTAATACCAAACACATTTCAGCCTCTCATTAATCACAGTTCTCCAGCTGAAAAAGCCGGGGGGCTGTGATTTGTATTTCAACAGCTACCAGAGATAATGCCTGAATACCATCTTAATTAATTATTCCCTGATTCACCATCAAAAAAAGTAAAAAACCTCGTTGCGCTTGATATATCAAGCGGATAGAATGTTTTTGACGAAACGAAACTAT
>JAFGFM010000043.1 GCA_016931115.1 Deltaproteobacteria bacterium
AGTACCGCATTGCTCGATTTTTCCTTTATGCCCCGTTCAATAAACCTTGTGTTGGTCACAAAGAGGTCGTCTCCAACAATTTGAACCTTATCTCCAAGTGCAGCAGTATGTTCCTGAAACCCCTGCCAGTCGTTTTCATCAAGGCCGTCTTCAATAGAGATAACAGGATATTTCTCAATCCATGACTGGTAAAGATCAGTCATCTCAGAACTGCTTTTTATACCCTGACCTGATTTTGATAGATTATAGGCGCCCTTTTCAAAAAATGAACTTGCCGCAGGGTCAAGGGCAATAGCAATATCTTTTCCGGGCACATAGCCTGCAGCTTCTATTGCCTCAACAATAACATCACATGCCTCATCATTACTCTTGAGGTTTGGCGCAAATCCACCCTCATCGCCGACGCTTGTACTGTAACCTTTCTTTTTAAGAATTGATTTGAGGGTATGAAAGGTCTCAGCGCCATAACGCAAAGCTTCCGCAAAAGTGGGAGCACTGACAGGAGCAATCATGAATTCCTGAAAATCCACACTGTTATCTGCGTGTTTGCCGCCATTAAGTATATTCATCATGGGCATGGGTATTCTGAAGGCTCCGGGTCCGCCAAGATAATGGTACAGGGGCAGTCCGGCCTGGGCAGCGGCAGCGCGCGCTACAGCCATGGAAACACCAAGAATGGCATTGGCTCCGAGTTTTTTCTTGTTTGGAGTTCCATCAAGATCAATCAGCATGCGGTCTATTTCGGCCTGGCGGGACGGGTCCATTCCTGTAAGACTGGGAGCTATAATCTCATTTACATTTTTAACGGCCTTTAATACACCCTTACCACCATAACGTTTTTTGTCGCCGTCACGGAGTTCAACCGCTTCGTTCTCACCTGTTGACGCCCCTGATGGAACAGACGCCGAAGCAACTATATTGTTTTCCAGAGAAACAAACACACGGATCGTGGGATTTCCTCGTGAATCAAGAATCTCCATGGCATTAACATTATTTATTTTACTGCTCATAGTCTATCCTCCTTTTTTTAGTTGTTAATAATCCTGTTTTTTTACAGGGGAAATCAACACCATTGCCAATACACCAATATCCCTTCTACCGTGTCCTCCCATGCTATGAAGATTCCAGCAAGGCTGAAAAAGACCATAAACCACCAGATTGAACTTATAACAAAGGTAAAACCAGCAAAGGTGATCACCGCTACACAGTATCCTGCCGCCAGATAGCGGGACCTTGTGAACCGGCTGCTCAGCGCACCAATGGGATAGGAGACGGCACAATAAACAACGTTGCTCAGGAATTGCGGCAGAATGGAAGTTGCCATTTCATGGCAGAAATCACTCAAAAAGCTTGTGAGCCCGAAGGCCAGCACATTTTTATTGCACCATTTTTTCCTGCAGGTAGATATCTCATTCATTTTTGAACTCCCCAAGACTCTTCAAAAACCTGCACGCAGAAGCGAATCCCGGCTGATCATGCCCTTGAACCGGCCTTCTGAGTCTATAACAGGTAATCGTTTCAATCCCTTGTCAACCATCAGCCTGATTGCATCTTCAATCAGCATCTCCTCGTGAACAGTGATCAGTGTCGTCGTCATGACTGACTCAGCATGGGTATTGTTCAGGCATTTTTGAAGATCACCCGTCCCGCAGGCATCGGGTTTGAAAGGGTGTTTTATTTTGGCCAGAAGATGCCAGGCGTTCTCCTGATCGGGTTTGAAAAATCTCAATAAATCACGATCTGAGATCAATCCCAGCAGTTTGCCCTGGTCATCAACTACAACCACCCTTTGAATATCGTTGCGGTCTATGATATGGATCACCTCATCCAGGGTTGTTTCCGGAAACACGGTATGGGTATCCCGGCGCAGGATATCTTTTACCTGTTTCAGTTGCTTTACTTCGATTTTTTGTGCTTTGAAGGAGTTCCAGTCAGGGGATTCACGCATAACCGTGCGAAAGATATCCAGTCGTGACAGCATGCCGGAAAGGCATTTTCCGCCATCCACCACCGGCAGCCGTTTGATTCCCTTGTCCACCATCAATTCTACGGCTACGGAAAGTGGTTTGTCTTCTGCGATCATGACTGGCGGAGCAGTCATGACTTCGGAGACACACCGTGAGTCAAGTTGATCAAGCAACGATTCACGGCTGACGCGATCAGATTCCTGAAGCAATCCCAAACGCAGGGGCAGGCCGCCCTTTTGTACCAGATCCCCCTGGGTTACCACTCCTACAGGCCGTTTTTTGTCGTCTACTACCGGGAGGCCCGTAAAGACAGAGGAAACCAACAGACGTGCCGCATCACCCAACGATGTATCGGCAGTAATGAATTTTGGGTTATGTGTCATGACATCGCGGACCAGTAATTGCCGGGGGAAAAAAGAGTTACGTGTCCGGTGGCTGATAACGCTTAGATCATGCAGTGCCACGATTCCATCTGTGACAATTTCATTGAGGCCCTTTAACACACGATCGGTTTCACCTGCCGGAATGATGACATAGATCCGGATCGGCAGGTTGAATGAAAGTATTTCCAGCCGTGTGGTCGTCAACTCACCATTTTCATAACAACCTGCTACTCCCCGCGTGACAATGCAGCGGGCCGCAATCTTAAGCTCCTTGATATACTGCATAACCGCGTCTGACACAGGCTTTTTCAGGTAACGAGCTTCTTCACTGGTAAAAATCTCAATTGCCTTGTAATTGAGCATAATTTCCTCCATTATTTAAGGCTTCCCAGCCAATAACCAAGAAAGGTTAATCCGAAACCGCCCAGATTATTTATCATGATATTCATAATGGGTTGCAACGAAAGTCCAGCGCGGACAGCATTTGTTATTTCGAGGGAAAAGGAAGAAAAGGTGGTCAGCGCCCCTAAGAATCCGGTGATCAGGAAAAGACGAACACCAGGGGGCAATAAGCGGACACTGTCGGTCAGGGCAAAAATGAGCCCTATAAAAAAACATCCAACCATGTTCACAACAAGTGTGCCCCATGGGAAGTTCACCCCCCACATTTTAGCAGCCATGATGCTGATAAGGTATCGACTTGCCGCCCCCAGGCTACCGCCCAACATTATTATAATCAGATTTTTAATCATTGGCATCTCGATCTAAAAAGCTCTCGGTATTATATGTAATATTGTTTATTAGTAATCAGCGAACCACTATAACTGTACAATGGGCATAACTCAATACCCTTTTGGCCACGGACCCCAGCAGCCACCTTTGGAACAGGCTTTTTCCGCGATGTCCCAATACAATAATGTCCATTTTTTGCTCATCAGCAAAATGCACGATCTGTTCTGCCGGATGACCAACCCGTATTTCAAAACTGCATTCTACCCCGGTTCTGGAACATATATCCTTCATTTCTGCAAATCCTGCTTCATAATAACTTGTTGCACTGTCCAGTATAGCCTGTAATTCGACATTAACCGGCGGCTCTGGAGGACGTGCAATGGATAGAACTGTCAATACAGCCGAATACTTGACAGACATATCCAGTGCAAAACTGAAGGCCTTTTGGGCCTGCTCAGAACCATCAAAAGCAATAAGTATCTTAGTTTTCATGATAGATATCTCCATATATAGGGTTAAGATAACGACACTCCTTCAGATTGTTGTGTCAAAGGCTCCTTTTTGCTGCGCCTTTAAGCAGGTATCGTGGCAGAAAAAAGGCATTGGCAATGAGTGTGGGTATGACAGCGCTAGCCACTACCGCAGCTATTAAAAAAGAATACTGAGCAGTGTTAATAATCCGGTGAGAAAGACCGAACAGTGCTGAAATACTGCCAAAGGTCAGCCCTGTTGACATCAGTAATGTGGTATAGATGCCTTCCTTGGTGGGGTTTTTGTAAATTTTTGTCACCGGATAGACTGCCGCCATTTTGGTAGCCATCTTTGCCGCAAGCAGTATCAGAAAAATCGCGGGACTTGCGATTAAGTCAGGTACTGATACGAAAGAACCGGCCCTAATGAAATAAAAAGGGGTTAATAATCCGAATGTCACGGTTCGGAGTCGCCGGATCAGAACATGATCCTTTCCCACTGTTCCCGCTAGCACCATTCCAATCAAATAGGCTGGCAGCACAGCCTCACTCTCAGCCCAGCTTGCCAATGCTCCTAATCCAAACAGGCATAGCAGTAAAAACTTGGTCTCAAGTTCCGATGGCCTGTTGCCATATTTTTTGAAAAACCAGGGGGTAAGATATGGCAAAAAAATGAAAACGGGGATGCTGCCCCCTACAAATATCATAGTCTTAACAGTAAAGGGGGCAAATATCAGACCCAGGGCTAATACAGTTCCAAGATCATTAATGAAGCAACTGGCCAGCACTGTCTTGCCAAATATGGTTGTATTAAGACCTGTCTCCAGCATCACGGCATAGACTACTGCTACAGAGGTGGTTGAAAGGGCCACCCCGGCAAGCCAACTGGCGCACACATCCCAGCCGAGAACATAATAGGCGACAGCCGCACACCCAAGAAATGGGGCCGCAAAACCGGCCATACCTAACACTGTAGTTTCCTTCCATTTTGTCTTAAAAACTTGAGGGTCCAGTTCAGCCCCGGCAAGAAATGTTAAAATAATAGCCCCTGTTCCTGCTAAAAATTTTATCCAGGGTTCTTGCACCCCCAGGATCGTACTGCTTATGAGTGCCCCTATGGCAAGTTGGGCTACGGTTCCAACGACGATTTCCGAAAGGGCCGTTGCAACTCGAAGCCAGATTGAGAGCAAAGTCGCTATCAGGGCCAATCCAAGCCATAATGTTGCTAAAAACCAGGTTTCAGTCATGGAAATCACCTCTTAATTGAATTATTAACAATCATGTAACAAATGCTTATAACCGGAGAGGCCGCAGGTATAATCGGGTATAAAAATAAAAAACCGCTTACAGGCATTTTATAAACCTCCTACCATGCATCTCTGCCGGCAGGAGTCATCAGCTCAGCCCGAGCGGTTATAAGGGGGACTCCATCCCCGGATTTTCGCTAAATATATTCGATATCCTTTATTATAATCAAGGGAAAAACAGAAGCTCGACCTGCAACTTCTGAGAATAAGAAAAATCCGATTTTACTCTGAAGGGGAGAGACAGCAAGCATTGGAGGAGGTTCCATCATTGCCCCTTTTTTTGTCACCTTTTTCGGCCTGCCGGTTTACACAGTCGCCGGAGCAGCGTTCATGGCGCAGGAGTTCATTCCATTGAAACTGGCTTTTTCCGATAGGCGTCATTTTTTAAACGTGTGTCTGTACGAATATGGGGAGAGGAAACCTTTTTGCTCTGATCCACCCATTCTTCCCATTTAAAGTTGTCAATGACCTTGACTTGATAGCTTTCCTTCAATGGGTGACTAAATATATCATTGATATGTTTCCACTGGTAATACCGCATCAGATCAACTTGGTAGGGCTTTTGTTTTCCATCGGCATGTTTCACCACCTTTTTCAGCTCCATCACTTCCCGCATGCTCACTTGAGGGGTCCATGAAATTTTTTCAGGCAAAACAACAGACTCGTTCGGAATATTGTTTACACCTTCTTTCCATGTAGCCAATACAGCGACGTCTGTATCCTCACGATAGAGAATGACTGCATGCCCATATTTTTTATCTTTAAAAAAACCAAGGTTTCCGTATTGAAGGCGCGCGCCGGTCAGAAATGCTATGACGTCGGAGTAGCAGGGCGATGTCCCCGTAATGCCCCATAAGACACTTCTGTCAATAATGCCGTCAGGGAAAAGGACGTCAAAGGCAATTCTGCAACAAGCGGCAGCATGACTCAGACCTTCACAGTCGTGGCCGTGAAATTTAACGAGATCCTTAACTGTAATAGCGTATGTGTAAGGGTAATATCGGCCCTGGGTTCCCCTCGTGGCAAGAATCTCAAATTCCGGGGCATAGGGTTTTGTAACCATTGATGCATACCAGGAAGGAGTCCTGTCCGGCTGGTCTACACCGGTTTCAACAAAGATATCTATCCCTTGTCTGTAGGTTGGTTCTCCTGCCCATACCGGAAAATTCACTGGCAGGCAGACAAAAATAAACAAATAAATGATATTGTTCAACGACCGGCTTGATATCTTGTGTACATCTCTCCGTTTGTTGATAAATTGATTATTCAGCATAATGAAACTCTCCTTGTTCTTGTAGTTTTTTATATTGTACAAATTAAAAAAGCATAAATTTCAAAACAATGCTTCCGATATTTTTATCACGACTCCACGTAACGTATCCTGTCAATTTTTATTGTGCCATACACCTTTGCCGCCTTATCAATGGACATGCTTTGAAAGGCGCTCAATGGCAATTCGGAAATAAGCCTGTTATTTCCGATTAAAACACTTAGCCTCACTGTTGAATTGTGTTGCGTTATGTCTTCCACCGTTCCAACAAAATTGTTCAACGCTGGCCTCTCGGGTGGAACATCCGAAATATAGACCCCATCGGGTGGAATTGAAATTTTTTGGATACTGTTGCCATTGTAAGGCAGAATGATCTTTAAACCTTCGGTCATTACTTCTACAAGGCCGGTAGAAAGAATGCGTGTTTGCCGACATTCCAGAATATTGGGCATACCCATGAATTCGGCAACCAGATTATTGGCCGGATTAAAAAAAAGTTGAGAAGGGGCAGCTACCTGCTCGATAATTCCGTTTGAGATAAAAGCGATCCGGTCCGCTATTTCCTCGGCTTCCCTGAGGTCATGTGTGACATAGAGTGTAGTTACTCCCAGCTTTTTTAAAAGAGAGTGTAACTCTCTGCGCAAATATTTTGCAGTCTGGGCGTCCAGATTGGAGGTAGGTTCATCAAGCAGGAGTATCTTTGGGGAAGGCGCAAGCGACCTGGCAAGCGCCACCCTTTTTTTCTCCCCGCCAGACAGCATATGGGGATAATGGTCGGCAAGGTGATCAATACGCATCATTTTCATTAATGAAAAGACCCGCTCCTTTATCGCGGGTTTTGCATACCCCTGG
>JAFGFM010000044.1 GCA_016931115.1 Deltaproteobacteria bacterium
CCCGGAGTGTTGCATCATGTAATGATTCGAGGGATAGAAAAAACAAAGATATTTACAAGCAATAAAGATAGGGAATACTTTATTGAAGGGCTGGACAATTTTTGCCCGGAAATGGGTATAAAATGTTATGCATGGACATTTATGCATAACCACGCCCACGTTCTTTTCCATACAGGAAAGGAGTCATTATCCAGAGTCATGAGACGCCTTCTTACAGGATATGTCATAGTATTTAATCACAGTCATAAACGGAGAGGTCACCTGTTTCAGAATCGATTTAAATCAATAATATGCCAGGAAGAAACTTATCTCCGGGAACTGGTCCGGTATATACATCTGAATCCAATTCGTGCTGGGATAATAACAACCATGGATGAATTGAGAAATTATAAATATACCAGTCATAGCGCCATTATGGGCAATGTAAAAAGGGAGTGGCAGGATACGGAGTATGTTCTTGGCTATTTTGGGAAGAGTGTAAGAAAAGCGAGAAAAGAGTATGAATCATTTGTTAACGCCGGCTTAGGTGATGGACGCAAAGATGAACTGACAGGAGGAGGTCTGATTCGGAGTCTGGCGGGTGGATTGAAGCAAAGGAGATATTGAAGGGTGGTGTCCACATAATGAGTGATGAGAGGATACTTGGAGACTCTGATTTTGTGGACTCAATAAGATGAGATATCTTTTCATGAGGCATTAAGGCAGGCAATTTATCTAAACACTGCGTACTGCATCTATTCAAAAACGGATGGAGAGGGCAGGGATCTTGCTGGCGGTGTTGTTATATCTAAAGAGACAAATGAAATAGCATGGCTTGCAGTATCACAAAAATATTTATTAGTCGATTTCTTAATGGATTAATGTTAAGAACTGTCGAGATTATCACAATACATCCACATGGAGGATATAACATGATCAGGGAGATTAAAGTACAGGACCTTGATACTGAAAAATTCATCAATGAAAAGGTTAAAGAAATCAAGGATACAGTAGGAGAGGGGATGGCAATAAACGCCCTCTCGGGCGGGGTTGATTCATCTACAGTGACAATGCTTGGCCATCGGGCACTGGGTGATAAACTCAGGACTGTGTTTATTGAAAACGGCCTTATGCGCCAGGGAGAACCAGAAGAGGTGGTGGCCTTTTTCAGAGACCTTGGTGTAAAGGTGGAGGTCATTGATGCGAAAGATGTATTCTTTGCAGAACTTAAGGGTGTAACTGATCCTGAAGAAAAGAGGGAGGCGATCAGGGATGCCTTTTATAAAAAGGTGTTTGGCAAGATAGTAAAGGAAAGCAATGCGAAATTTCTGCTTCAGGGGACCATACTTACAGACGTGGATGAGACTGTTGCAGGCATTAAACGTCAGCATAATGTCTTTGAACAGCTGGGGATTGATCCTGAGAAGACATTCGGTTACCGCATTCTTGAGCCTATGATACAGCTGCGTAAAGACGGCGTTAGAATGGTAGGAAAGGCGCTGGGGCTCCCATCTGCCCTTTTTGATCGTATTCCCTTTCCAGGGCCTGCACTTGCCGCGCGTGTAATAGGAGAGGCAACCACTGAAAGGATAGAGATGGCCCGAAAGGCAACAGCTGTGGTGGAAAAATGGCTTAAAAATTCCGGTGCTTTTCAGTACATGGGGATACTTCATGAGGACAGGGTTACAGGTATGCGCGACGGGAAACGTGATTTCGGCCAGCAGATAGAGGTCAGGTGCTGGGACAGCGTAGATGCCCGCACTGCCACCCCCACGCGGCTCTCATTTGATCTGCTTGAAAAACTTGCCGCTGAAATAATCAGTGAGGTGCCGGGCATTGTGAGCGTTACATACAATATCGCAACCAAACCGCCATCCACAATTGAGGCTGTTTAATGGTGTTTTTCATTATTTATCAAGTTGCTTGATTTTATGTGAAACATGCAGTATTTTCTTTTTACTATTTTAAGGTTTTTTGATTATTAAATAATCGGTCAAGTAAACTCTTGACTTAGATTGCCCGATTAATTATCTTTGGGCTTTTCAAAGAGATACCCGTTTAAAGCGGTTAGATTTTTTTCATATAAATTGTAGAAACTGGAGACAGGAGATTTATGAACAAGTCACAACTCATTGAGGCCTTGGCTAAAGAAGAAGACCTTGCCCTTAAAAAGGCTGAGGAGGTCGTCAATACCGTTTTTGGTGATATGGAAAAGGCGCTCGCCAATGGAGAACGGGTTGAAATCAGAGGTTTTGGCAGCTTTAAGATCAAAAACTACGAAGGGTATCAGGGAAGAAATCCCAAGACAGGTGAGATCATCAATGTGGCGCCCAAGAAACTCCCGTTTTTTAAAGTAGGTAAAGAGCTCAAGGAAAGGGTTGATATTTCCTAATGACGGGAACTCGATATCTCATCTGGTTAAATTTACTTGAGGTTACTGATTACCCCGGATAAAGAAAAATAACAAGTCCCTTGAATATTTGCGAGTCCGGGTGGACCACGCGTGACAGACGCTTATGAATCCCGTCAGGGCCGGAAGGAAGCAGCGGTAAATAAGGCAGTCTGTGTCGTAATGGTATCTACCCGGACCCTCAAGTATTTATGCCTGTCATGTATGATTATCCAATTCGATAAAAATAACCTACAGATTAATGAAGCTTCACAAGGTGAGAGCTTTTATCTATGCTTTCCAGGTTTATCCACATATAAAGAGCTGATCCACAGGGTATTCACAAGAAACAACGGATGGAGCAGGCCGCCATACAATAGCCTTAATGTAAGCTATGAAGTTGGTGATGACCCATTATCTGTTGACCGGAACATTTTATCAATCAGACAGAATACGGGCTCTGACCGGGTCATATACATGAACCAGCAGCATGGTGATACAGTAATCTCACTTAAAAGCGGATTTGCTGCGGCACATGAGCGGGTGTTTGAAGCGGATGCCCTGATAACTGATATACCCGGCACTGCCATAATGGTTAAACAGGCGGACTGCCAGGGTATTATCCTGTTTGACCCGGTAACAAAGGTAGTTGCGGTTGTGCATTCGGGATGGAAGGGGAGTGTGAAAAACATATCAGGTAAGGTAGTAGAAAAGATGTGCGGGGATTTTGATGTGAGCCCTGAAAACATCATTGCTGCAATAGGCCCTTCACTGGGGCCATGCTGCGGGGAATTTACCACATATGAAGAGATCTTTCCTGCCCATTTCAAGGATTTTATGAGTGGCATGGCCCATTTTGACCTCTGGGCCATAACTGAGAAGCAGCTTACTGATTCGGGCGTAAAGAATGAGAAGATAGAAAAGGCGGGTATATGCACAAGATGCAATACCGGGCTGTTCTACTCATATAGAGGTGAGGGTGTAACAGGAAGATTTGCTACTGTTGCAATGATCAAGAAGAACCAATGACAGGTTTTTATTCTGTCTGTTTATAAAGTTATACAGGAGAAAAAATGAAAGATTCCATCTGGACAAAACATATTTTTAGCGGAAAAACCTATTACCTGCTTGATTTTGATCATCCTCAGGTGGAAAAGGATATAATCGGTGAAATGGATTCGGGCGTGGATGTCTATTATGACCGCAGATGGGGGCTCACCCAGGAGTTCTGCGGGTTTGTCCATGAGATACCTGAGCTGTTTAAAGGCAAGAATATCCTTGTCGCAGGGGCAGGGATAGGCGCTGAGGCGGTGGTGATAGGGAGCCTTGCAAAGAAGCTCTATATAAATGATCTGGCACCTGTTGCGCTTGATTACTGTGCAAAACAGCTTTTACAGAACAACATCAGTGACTTTGAAAAGATAGAGGGGAGTTATGGCGAAATAGATATCCCTCATGTTGATCTCACGGTTGCCTGTTTTTGCATTTATAACAGCCCCACCATGAAGGCAATGAAGAGCCTTATAGAAAAATGCAGGTGCCCTGTACTTATAGTTAATGACCCGCTCCCCGCCTTTGTGCGTCTATTAAAGACGGTTAAGAGGGCGAGAAGGCCGCTCGTATCAGAAGATAGATTCCCATGCTATTTGTTTGAGTAACTTTATCTTACCAGTGTGGCTGGTTACCTATCCTGTATCCCATTACCTCGAGGGTGTCGTTAACAACCAGTATTGCATCAGGATCAATATCCCTGACTATTTTTTTGAGTGGTGGCAGTTCATTGAAAGAGATGATTGTATAAAGGACATTCTCCTCTTTTCTTGTATAGGCTCCTCTGCCGGATAAAATCGTTACCCCTCTTTGGATCTGCGCCATGATCACCTTTGATATCTCTTCCCATCTGGAGGATATGATCAGCACTGTCTTGCGCTGGCTCAGGCCTGTAACAACAATGTTTGTAATATTGGAGCTGATAAATATGAAGATCAGTGTATAGAGCGCCCTTTCTATGGGAAAGAGGACTGCTGCTGCCGAAAGAAGCGCAACATTGAATAACAGTATCGTGGTGCCAAGACGTATTGAGAAAAGCCTCAGGAACATAACAGAGAGTATGTCGAGCCCCCCGCCCGAACCCTGCGATCTAAGGGTTATGCCTGTTCCTGCACCCATAATGATACCACCAAGTATGGCAGCAAGAATTTTATCATTGAGCGGCACCTGAAATTTTACATATACAAGGGCAACAGTAAAGAAGATCATGCCTGGAATGCTGTAAAGAAAAAACCTGCGGCTCACAAACATATAACCAAGTATATATACAGGTATGTTCAGGATAAAAAAGATGATTGAAACAGGTGCCCATGGGATAATATAGTGCACAAGAAGCGCTATCCCGGTGAACCCTGCACCAAAAAATTCCATGGGGAGCAGTATTGAGTTGACCGCCCCTGCACCAAGGACGCTTCCTGTGGCAATCAGCAGGAGGTTCCATGCAACATGACCGACAGCCTTAAAATTTTTGTTCACTTTTATATCCAATATTAGCCTTATATAATTTCTCATGAAAGTAGTTATTTTTTATCGTAATTTTTTCATAGTAGTCATAAATGATTTTTTTATCAAGGGCTTCATTACTGCCAGATCAAGTTGCTTTATTAAATGTCTATATGAAATTTGTAAGGGTTTTTATTGGTGTTTCTGGCCTGCAGAGCTAAAGAGACAGCGACCCTCTGTGCCCCATCCGCATCAGGATGGGACACAGAGGGTCTATTGGTATTCTATTTCTCAAGCTTCAGGAACATCAGGACACCAGCCCCGACTAATGCCCCGATGCTGATGAGCATGGTAACTGCAGGCAGGCTTAATCCATGATCAAACATGTACCCTACAATAACCGGTGACAGGTATGCGCCGCCACGTCCAATGCCTAGTACAAATCCTGTGCCAGATGCCCTCACATGGGTAGGAAAGGCAGCCGGGAACAGGGCATACATGCCCACAATTCCTGCATTCCCGAAAAAACCGCTCAGGACAGCAAAGAGCGCAAAGTATTTAAGATCAGTGGTTGTCCCTAAAATGGTGATGAAAACAGCTGAAAAGATCAGGGTCGCAACAGTAAGGCGCTTCACGCTGACCCGCAGGGTCAGTAATCCGAGGAGCATTCCACCAAGTGCCCCGCCGATATTGGCAAACATCATCATTTGTGCCCCGTCCGCGGATGCAAATCCCATCTTTACCACTACCTTGGGGACCCATTTGAGTATAAAATAATAGGTGCTGATCTGTAACAAATAAGCAATGCTTATTATTATTGTAATTCGGATCAGGGAAGATGCAAACAAATCGCTGTAAGATTTCTTACGCACTTCCGGCGTAATCTCCGGCAGCATTGTAACAATGTCATGGCCGATACTTTTAAGTGTCTTGTTAACCTTGTCCAGCGCCCCTTCCGGCTGTTTGCGTATAAGCCAGTGTACTGTTTCAGGCACCACAAAATAAAACAGGGGGACAAAAACAAGCGTTAAAAAAGCGCCAAAGTAGAATATCAGGCGCCAGTCGCCATAGGTTTGCAACAGCCATCCGGCTATCTTTGATCCCACAATACCGCCCAAGGGGTAGCCGATAGCCATGATAGAGATACAAAGCGCCCTATTTTTTAAATTAGAGAACTCTGCTGTTATCGCTGTGATAGAGGCCAGAAGACCGCCAATGCCCAGGCCTGTTATAATCCTGTAGATAGATAACTCTATTACATTTGCGGATTGAGTTACCATGAACATGCCTAAAGCCATCATCAGCAGGCACACCAGCATTGTTTTCCTGCGTCCCGTAGCATCTGCCACCCAGCCCAGTGCTATAGAACCTATCCCCATTCCAATAAGTTCCATGGAGAGGATAAACCCTACTATTGTATCATTCAGGCCCCATTCCCTGGCAATATCAGGGGCAGCTAAACTGATTGAGAGTACATCAATGCCATCCATTGCGTTCAACCCGACGGTTATTGCAATGATAAAAATCTGTAAGAGACTCATGGGTGATTTATCTATGGTTTCGCGCGGGTCAGGATTAATAATAGTCCTATCGTTTGCAGTCATGGTTCTCCCCTTTAAAAATCAGGTTAGTTCTATTACCGAATGATTCACGGTCTGGCAGTCATTCAGGAGCTTGTTATTGTATATTGTTTCATTAACCTATTTTTTATCCACCGGGTATCCAGCCTCTATCCACCCCTGTATAGCAGGATGCTTGAGCACCTTTATATCGTTGTATCCCATTTTCATGAGCTGTTTTGCAAAGTCATTGCTGTCAGCTTCACCGGGGCCGCATGCGCAGTATGTAACAATGGGTATACCGCTCGGTATCACCCACACATCTTCAAGTGCAAGCTGTGATTTCCAGGGTATGGAGATGGCGTCCCTGATATGCCCTTTTTCATAGATATTGATCGGCTGAACATCTATGATGGTTACCTCAACCTTATCATCAATCATCTTTTTCAGCGCTTCAATGGTTAACCTGGGGATCTCATCATCTTCACCATAACAGGTGATAACAGGTGAGACAGAGAACAGGAAAAGGACAATAAATAATGCAGCACTTGAAAGTTTTTGGGGTCTTTTTATTTTCATGATTACTCCTTTCAGTAAAAGCAGGATATTCCTTGTTGCCTAAGTATTAATGAACCTCTTTAAGCCATTAGTTTCATAAACGGCATTCATCATATTGTATATAGTACTATTTATCAACCAGCATGCCTGATATCAAGGTGAAATTGCACCCCTTGAATATATAAATACCATATCGCTTTTTTATACTGCTTGACATAAAAGGTGCGGCTACCCTATAAATACATATTAATGATATATATTGAATACATGCATATAGTAAGGTGATCAACCGGGTCAAGAAAAAACTGGGCAGAATTATTTTAAATCAACAGAAAAGGAGGATGATGTTATGTCGCGTTTTATTAAGCTGATAGCCATGACTGCAATTACCATTATAGCCTTGTCTTCTATAACCTATGCCTCAGAAAGGGTGGCAGTACAGGCGGATGAGCCTGTATATGAGGTATTAAGCCCCTGGGCAGGTGTAGACCCGATCCCCGTAAGGGGCCTATCTGCGAGGATCGACTCCATATCAGGTAAGAAGATCGGGCTTTTTGCCAATTTCAAGCGTGCTGCAAGGCCCATTATGGCAGAGGTAGAAAAAAGGCTCAAGGAAAGGTTCCCTGATGTTGAGACCTTCCTGTTTGACTCAACCCTGCCTAACGTCACAGAGACAGAGACTGTAAATAAAGAAAAATTTACAGCATGGGCAAAGGGGGTGGATGCGGTTATTGCTGCGGTAGGTGACTGAGGCTCCTGCACAAAGTTCCTCGCATATAATGGCGTAGCCATTGAGGACTTTGGAACGCCGGTCGTGTTACTGGCGAATAAAGGCTTTATAAATGATGTACACTCTGCCGCCTCAGGTAAGGGAATGCCGGGGGTCCGCGCACTTGGGACAACAATCCTGTGTGAATCCACTGATGCGGAAAATATCAGCAAAGGGATAGATGAGGTATTTGATGAGATTATTGCCGCACTCACGCGCCCCTTGACTGATGATGAAAAGAATCCAAAGATCAATACTATTACAGAACCAAAGATCGCCTTTAAGGGCACATATGATCAGATAAATGAGTTTTACTACAGGAAAGGTTGGGGAGATGGCCTGCCCCTGGTGCCTCCCACACAGGCCAGGGTGGATGAGATGATGAAGGGGACTGACCTTGCACCTGATCATGTTGTGGTTAAAATCATCCCCCGCATGGGCAAGGCAACCATTGAAAAGATAGCAATAAATGCAGTCATGGCAGGTGCGCTTCCCACACATATGCCCGTACTGATAGCAGCAGTAGAGGCTGTGACTGACCCCGGCACACGGTTTGATACATTTGAGGTGAGCACAGGTTCATGGGCGCCGCTATTGATCATTAATGGCCCAATAAGAAATGATATCCACATAAATTGCAGCTCAGGCATGATGAGCCCAGGCAACATAGCCAATTCAGCAATAGGAAGGGCGCTTGGCCTCATCGTTAAAAATATTGGCGGGGCAAGAAAGGGCATAGAGGATATGGGCACACTGGGTGACCCTTTAAAATATTCCCTTGTGATCGGTGAAAATGAAGAAGGAAGCCCCTGGGAGCCACTTCATGTGGAGTTTGGTTACAAAAAGGCACAGAGCACTGTAACAGTAATGTTCCCTAACCGATATACTCAGACAATACCTGCACAGACTACAGCTCAGGGCGTTGCAGAGACCCTTGCAGGTATGAATCCCATCGCCTTGTCAACCCTGATTGTTATTCCTGACCATGCAAAAATATTTTCAAAGGAGGGGTGGTCAAAGGAAAGGGTAAAGGAATTTATCATACAGGGTGCAAAAGAGAGTAATAACCTCAGACCAGGAAGGCTCAAAGATGAGGATTTTGCCATAGTTGTTGCAGGCGGGCCTGGTGTATGGATGGGGCTGTTAGCGAGTGCAGGAGGTTTTGGAAACTCATTTATTACGCGCGAGATCAGGCTGCCCAAAAACTGGGATGGTCTGAAAACAAAATATGGGACCATGGTACCTGTGTATTTAAAGTACTGAGAGAGCGTTATGTAATACCTGAATTTTGTACCAGATATGTATTATGTAGAGACGGTTTAAAATCCGTCTCTACAACAAATTTGAAGGTCGTTTCATAATTTTAATCCTCACCATATAGTTGATATGGTTGAGGATTAAAACAACATAGAGTTAGAAACAGCTTTTTCCGGTTTATTAACAGCTTTGCCCTTAAAATCTTTCAAGTTTAACATTGTAACCTTTTTCATATAATTTTCTACTGCGGCTGTTGAATATTGTTGAAGTTTTTTCTGATCCTGCTGCAAGGCCATTATTGTTTGAATATCGCCATTTATCGCATTTACATAGCCGTTCATAAAAGCGATTTTTATTATCTCAAGCTGTGAAGGGGATATTTCCGCAGAGAGTGGTGTGGGAAAGACCAGCATATATGCTATTATTAAAAGTGATATTGATTTTAGTATCTTCATATTCTCCCTCCTTTAAAAAGAGACATCTTATTACCAAATACATCTTTCCTCTCTTCTTATCGGTAAAGGGCAATTAAAAGATTAAAAAAATCAGGCGTTTGAATTGGCCTGAAAATAATTCCAAAAGGGTTATTTACATCCTGTAAATTTGCTGATAAAAACTTTCCTATCATTTTTGGCAGGGATATGCATTTATGGCTGAAATAGAAAAAGAGGTAATTGGTGATAAGGCTGTCACTGTTTTTAAAGTAAAAGGTAAGATGCTCTTTGATCAGGTAATTGATGAAATTACCCAGTTTTATGAAAAGGGCTTAACGCAGAACACTGTATGGGATTTTACCGGCGCTGATGGCGGGCATATTACATCTGATGAAATACAGAAGATTGCCTTCCATGCAAAGGGGTTTGGCCATTTGCGCGAAAATGGTAAAACCGCTTTTGTAATCTCTTCTTCCCTGGCATATGGCCTGGGCCGTATGTATGACTCCCTTGCTCAGGTATTTAATCACCCGGTAAGACATGGCATTTTCAGAAGTTTTGATGATGCGATTTTATGGGTTCAGAGCACTGAGGCAAATTAACAAGGCTTGGTTGCCTTTTTATATCTATTAAAAAATAACTTTAAAAATATATTACCTGAATATAATTATTTTTTCTTGACCTCCATAAATGATTTTGCTAGAAAATGCTTTTTAAAACATTTGTAGTAGATGTTCCCCGATAGCTCAGTCGGTAGAGCAGGTGGCTGTTAACCACCCTGTCGATGGTTCGAGTCCGTCTCGGGGAGCCAAAAAAATCCTGAGCCCGTTCACCCGAACGGGCTTTTTTATTTGGGGAAATCATGCCTCAGTGGGTCTATATAATCCAGTTTCAGCCGATTGAGCACTTTTTTAACCGATATACATCTGAGAAAAACATCTTTTCCGTTGCTAATTTTATAGAACTGTTTAATATTTCTCGCTGAATAAGGCAAATTAATAAAAGGGCGTTGTTCTGTAGACGTCTCTATAAAATAGAGGGAAATTATGAGAAATATTATTGTTCATCCAGGGGCAAAAAACCTGGTATACGAGATTCGTGAGATTGTTGCGATCGCTCAAAAGATACAAAAAATGGGTGTCCCTATCATCTGGGAGAATATTGGTGATCCGGTTGAAAAGGGAGAAAAGGTGCCGGACTGGATAAAACAATATATAGTCGGTGCTGTATCAGAGAATAAAACATACAGGTATTCTCCAAGCAAGGGGCTCCAGGATGCCCGGGAATATATTGCATATGAGAGAAATATTGAAGGCGGAATTCAGATTACCCCGGATGACATTCTGTTTTTTAACGGGCTTGGGGATGCCATCTCAATGGTTTACAGGAATCTCAATCGAAAGACGAGAATTATGGGCCCAAACCCTGCCTATCCGACCCATTCATCAGCAGAGGCAGCACATTCTGATGCGCCCTACATTACATATGCGCTGAATCCATATAACGGGTGGCAGCCTGATCTTAATGAAATAGAACAGAAGATCAAGGCCCATCCTGAGATATCCGGTATCCTGATCATCAACCCTGACAACCCTACCGGCTTTGTCTATGAGGTCCATGTTATGAAAAAGATTGTCGACCTTGCGCGCAAATACAATCTTTTTATTATCTCGGATGAGATCTACTCCAACCTGACATATGGTGATATTGAATATAAAAAGCTTGCAGCTATTATAGAGGATGTGCCGGCAATCGGTATGCGGGGTATTTCAAAGGAGTTCCCATGGCCGGGGGCACGGTGCGGCTGGATCGAGTTCTATAACAGAGACAAAGACAGGGATTTTAAGGATTATACCCAGGCCCTTATAAATTCAAAGATGCTTGAGGTCTGTTCAACAACACTGCCGCAGAGTGTGATTCCAACTGTCATGGGTGACCCGCGTTACTACCCATATGTTGCGCAGCGCTGTAAGGATTACAAAAGGCGGGCAGAGATTGCCAGTGACCTTTTTTCAAAGATACCTGAACTTATCGTGAATATGCCGCACGGGGCGTTTTATATGTCCGTGATATTTAAGGATGGGGTTCTTACTGATAAACAGCGGCTTCCTATTGAAAATGAAGAGGTAAGGGGCTTTTTTAAAGAGACCATTGAAAAGGAGAAGATCCTTGACCGGAGGTTTACATACAGCTTACTTGCTTCAACCGGTATCTGTGTTGTGCCGCTTATGTCCGGCTTTAACTCAACCTACTATGGGTTTAGATTCACCCTGCTTGAACCTGATGAATCAAAATTCATAAAGATAATAGAAACAATATGCAGGTCAATTAAAGAATATATTTCTTCATAGATAAAGGCCCCATAGCTGAATTCAGAGCACCCGGTTTTCAACCGGGTGCTCTGACAATTTTAGGTGACCTTCCAGTAATTAATTTTACTAATCCGGTCTATTCATCCTCCAGCAGAAGCATCAAAACTCCGGGTAATACTTTAGGCCTGAAGACCGCTGTAAGTTTTCGCTCCCTGTTTGCTGTGAAGGTGTAGCTTTCTTCTGTGGAAACAATAAAGCTGCCCTGAAACCCATCCCAGGTCTCTATCCAGTGAGAAAAAGAGAACCCGGTTTTCGGAGTAGCAGTAAGGGTTACACTTGCATCATGGCTGTAAGTCCCTTCTCCTGTAATGGTCCCATGATTTGTGTTGCGAGCGGAAGCAGAAATAAAATACTCGCTCTGCACCTGACTGAAGTTGGCCTGTAGATTGACATCGGCAGTGGCAGAAAACGAATATGAAGAATTGTTGGAGACAACCGTGCCTCCATTAGTCCAGTGTAAAAAAACATATCCTGTTGATGCTGTTGCTTTAACTGTAACAGGCGAATTATTAACGTAGGTGCCGGCGCCAGAGACTGTACCGCCTACTACAGGGTTGGCGACTGCGGCCACATCATACTCAAGAAAATATTCATAAGCGCCCATATCATATTTCGTACCATTAGGACGCGGCCTGTTTTTAAGATCTGTTAATGCGCCTGTGTCACATGCATTGATGGCTGGAGAGCCTTCCTGAAGATGGTAATTCCCACCATCACCGGGAGATATAAAGAGAGGATCCGAATTAATACCGGCAACCCCGCCATCATCAATATTGCAGCTGTAACTCGCAGGTGCGGTTGAAAAACCGGCCAGACTATTGCCCCAGGCAATATTATTTGTTGCTGAAGTGGCTGTACCTGAAAATCCTGACCCGCCTTCATTATCAGCTATTATTGTATGGGTTATTGTAAAGGCTCCATTGGATCTTCGAATGCCAGCCCCAAGGGCTACTCCCACTGTGTTGTGATGGATCAGACAGTTTGAAACATCTGCTGATGCGCTTACGCCTGTCTGATAGATTGCCCCGCCCTGGTAGGCGCTGTTATGGTGAAGATATGTCTGTTTTAGTTCAAGTGTGCTATCGTTGGTATATGTTGCACCGCCATAACCAGAATTATTATTATCACTATCAGCTATATTGTTATGAAGGCTGCTTGATTCCCCGATGTGCGGATTAACAGCGGTAGACATGGGAATAACAGGCGGATTAAAAGAAAGGATATATGCATTGGATTTATGTAAACTGGCGGCTATTATTGTTTCAGAAAAATATGATGAAAGGGTTGCATAAATCTTTACACTAGAAGCGCCTGATGCTGCAATAGCCCCGCCATTTAGGGTGGCCTTATTGTTATAAAATTTACAGTTGTCAGCATCCAGGGTGCTGTTGTTCAGGAATATTGCACCGCCTGAGCCATTAGTGGCATAATTCCCAAGAGAAGCATCACCAAACTCAGCGCCATCACAGTCAACCTTCGGACTATCCGTTGCATAAACTGCCCCGCCGTTCTGCGCCCAGTTGGAAAGAACCTTTGGAAGGGTATTTTGATAATCATCAAACCATACACGTGAACCATTTGAGAGGTAATAGGCTCCTCCGTTCCCATTTGCATTATTGCCATCTATGAAAAGCTGCCCATAACCATCAAAAAAACCACCGTTATCAGCATAAAAAGCGCCTCCGTTTCCTCCGGCATGATTATCAAAAACATTTAAGTCATAACCTTCTGTAGCATATAATTCCAGAGAGCTGTTATTATTCAGGTACACTGCCCCGCCGTGACCAGAAGCATAGTTATTTGTAAGATAGTTTGTTTCTCCTTCTGCACGCAGGCTTGCATTCCCTGTGCCGGTTATTACAAGCGCACCGCCATTACCGCTTGCGCTGTTATTTTCAATGCTCCATGATCCCTTGAAATCAACCGTTCCACCTGTCTGGTAGATACCCCCGCCATCTATCCCTGCCTGGTTAGTGTCTATTATGTTGTCATCTAAAAGATTGATATCTCCTGAAACTACATAGATTGCGCCGCCATATGATGTTGCGTTGTTACCTGTAATAGTAATAGCGGTTAAATCCAAAACAGTGCTGCTTCCATTTACATATATCCCACCGCCATTAATGGCCTGGTTTGCAGCACCTCCTATCTGTATATTATTCAGGGTAAATGCATTTCCATCCCCCAGATAGATAGCGCCACCATTGTTGGAAGCGGTGTTTCCTTGAAAAACCATGTTTGATCCATTGCCTGTTATGGTCGAATTTTCAGCATATATTCCCGCTCCATCATAGGCCCGGTTTCGATTATAAATCCAAACAGTACCGGTTAATGTTAACACCCCTCCATCGTAAATATGTATAGCGCCACCCTTACCGACGGCATCCGAGGCCTGGTTCCCATACAAGTCTGCCCCAGTAAGATTGACCGTTCCACCGGGCACAGAAAGACCGCCTCCATGGGGTGCGGTATTCCCGTAAATATCAGATTGGGTGTCATTTGCTGTCAATGTACCCCAGACACGCACTCCGCCTCCAGTTGCAGTTGCCGTGTTGTTGTATATGCTGGATTGGTTCAGTGTTAATTGAGCATCTGGTGATATGTATGCTCCTCCGCCGTTATTCCCTGAATTTTCAAAGATGTTTGTGTTGTTAAGAGTGACATTGGCTCCGGAAAGCACTCTAATTCCACCACCATTCGCATTTTGACCTCCAGTGATCTGAAACCTTTGCAGGGTGACTGTGTTCCCCGTGATTTGAAAAACATAATTGCTGCCTCCCCCATTTGCTACAGCAACACCACAGCCTGTTGTAATGCAGTCAGAGCAATAATCACCTGATATGGTCAGTGCCTTATCGCTTATAGCTACGTTTTCATTGTAAGTGCCCGCGGAAACCTGGATGGTGTCGCCTGAAACAGCAGCATTAACGGCATCCTGAATAGTTTCATAAACAGCTCCGCTGTTATTGATGCCGACGCGGGGTGCACCCCATGCAGGCATAGATATTATAGAAACAATGACTAAACATAGAAGGTAGTGTCTCATTTTGCGTCCTCTAAAAATTAGTTACAAATTGTTTTACCCGAAAAAATGGGCCTGCCCCCACCTTAAGTTTTGATACAGACATCAAAAAAAATTAATAAGGCCTATACTATTCACTGAGAGACGATAATGTTATATACACTCAAAAAAAATCTCCTGATAATGTGCCATTATGAAAATAATAGCACAAATATGATAATGGTCTTTTTATATAATACCTCTGCAAAGAGGTGTAAATTCATTAGGTTGAAATACTATTTTTTGTTTGATGCAACGTGAAATAGATTTACAGTTAATGGATTGGAAATGCAAGGTAAATCAAGATTGACCTCCTTTTCCCTGCTAATGTCTGCAAGGTCATCAGGCTTTCCGACTATTACATCCGGCATTAATGCCAGATTCGCCAGCTTGTTGGCTTTTTCCACAGGGACAAATCTTAATAATTTTGAATCTTGAATTCGTAATTTTGCGTTCATTGATCATAAAAGGCCCTCTCCTCTGACCTGTAAATCGCAAAATTGACCTAAAGATAATTATTTTATGTTCGATAATACTGTTAGCCAGGGGTTAATGCAGAATACCTGTCTCTGAGAATCGATTTTAAATAGAGATTCAGGGATTGGTTCTGGTCTTAAGTATGTCTAAAAATAATTAATGTGCTGTTCTTTATACAAGGAATAATAAAGATGATGAGAAGAGTGATTAACACTTTTTCATGTTTATTGATTACAGTGCCCATATTATTGACTGGAACTAACCTTTTTGCTCAGAGGGCACTTAGCGGGGCAGAGCTGGAAAACGGATGCCAGAGGTATGCGGATAAGGCCGTTAAGTTTGCACAAGAGTGGGAAAAAAGGCAGTGCGGAAAAAAATTGGATTATTATCCTCAACTAATGGATACGGACAGGACATGGCATTATAACAGGTGTATAGGTTCTGCTGGCACAGGTATTGATACGAATCTGAAATTGATGGAAGATGACCTCAAAAAATGCCCTGGGGATTCCACCAGTAATGACACATACACTGCAGGGACAGGGTATGCAGGGACAGGCAACCAGGGAGGGAATAATAACCGCCCTGACAATCCGCCCCCATGGGATAATCAAAGACGCGATACCCCGGTAAATAACAATGGAAATTCGGGCAGCGGTGAAATCTGGGATATAATAGTAATTAACAGCGCAGACCTGGCCCGTTCATACCATACCTTTAAGATTCCATCCCTGAACGGGATATTCACTGCCCAAAATATGAATCCAGCAGGGGGACCTGATTTTAGAGGTCAGATGAATGGTAGCGTTTTTGAAGCCCAGATGACAGATAATACCGGGTATGTTGCCAAATTCATAGGGCATGGGACTATGTCGGGTGATATTGAGGGCACAGGGTGTGACAACCGGAACCGCAGCTACTCATTCACAATGAGGCGGAGATAGATCCAAAATATAAATGAATAAATTCAGGCAGGGAATGCATTTTAATATCTCAATCAAGTTTAGATTATAAGGTGCATTCCCTTTTTTCGAACCGCTTTCCTTGATCACTGATATTTACTAAAGCTTGCCTGCCCGGATAACCTAAAAAATATGCAATAAATATCTTTCCAGATAAGACCAGCAATTGCCGATATCTATTCCAGATTATAATATTTACATTTCATCGGGATAAGTGCATTCTCATCATGAAACCTGTTGTACACCTGCATATAGGGCAATATTTTGCCAGTAAAGAACCGGCTATTATTCAGACTGTACTTGGCTCCTGTGTTTCAGTATGTTTTTATGATCCTGTCACAAGGATAGGCGGTATGAATCATATATTGTATTCAGGAGAGGTGCGGTCTTCATATGATTATAATGCCCGCTATGGAATAAATGCCATGGAACTCCTGATTAACGAAATGGTAGGGCTTGGGGCAGTTCGTTCCCGCCTTATTGCCAAGGTTTTTGGGGGCGGGAACATGTTTAATTTCGATCAAAAAAACCAGCAAGGCATAAAGAATACTGATTTTGTCGTCAGGTTTTTAGAACTTGATGGGATTAAGCTTGTTGCCCAGGACACAGGAGGACGTTTTTCCCGCAAAATTTTATTTCATACTGATACCGGCAAGGCATCAGTAAAAAGAACAAATGCAAATATCAATGTAAATAAAAAAGGCAAAGGCTTCATTGATACAACAAAGAAGGTCAAGACCATCCCCAAAAAGACTGGTGATGTAACCATTTTTTAGCGCTTGATTTTCAAAACATGATTATTAATTGCCTTGCATTACATATGATGCTAGTATTACCGTATTACCAACGCATTTTATGGGAGAGGATATGCAAACAGCAGCAAGTAAACTGACAAAAAAATATCAGGCAACCGTTCCTGAGGCGGTAAGAAAAAAACTTAAACTTAATACCGGCGATGTAATAGCATTTGAAATCGACAATGACACGGTAAGGTTACGCAAAGCCCTGCCCATAGATATTGAATTCGGCTCTGCCCTGGTACCGACACTAAGTGAATGGGAATCACAAAATGATGAGGAGGCATACAGTGACCTATGAGCCATTTGATGTTGTTGTAGTACCCTTCCCCTTTACAGACTCTGCAAAAACAAAGCGCCGGCCAGCGCTTGTATTATCAGGCAAAAAAGATTTCAGTTCAATTATTGAACATACCGTTCTCGCCATGATAACAAGTCAGAAAAACGAACCGTGGCCACTGGATGTTGCTATTAATGATATAGACGAATCAGGGTTATCCTCGCCATCAGTAGTAAGAATGAAGTTATTCACACTGGATAACAGGTTTATCATCAGAAAATCAGGTCACCTTTCAAAAAGCGATCAGGCAAATGTAATAAAAAGCCTTATGAAAATCTTTAATTATCTGTAATCATGTTATCTGAGAGAAACCAGATGACCACTGTCATTTACCAAATCCTGCCTTTCCTGATAGCCTATAGCCTACAGTCTAACAGCCTGTAGTTCTAATCTTGAACTTTGAATCTTGAATCAACCTGTCTACAGTCTAAATTTATAATTTTGACTCTTGAATCTTGAATTTGTAATTTTGTGCTTATTGTTCATTGAATATTATCCTCTTGAATTTTTTGCAGAAAAGACCTAAAACAACCCCAACGTTTCATTTCAGAAAGAAAAGCATTACTGTATGTAACCCGGAATATAAATCAGTGCCAATTCCAAGGATATAATTCAGGGCATAAGGAGGTGTTAGAATAAGGCCACCCAATAATTC
>JAFGFM010000045.1 GCA_016931115.1 Deltaproteobacteria bacterium
ACCGAACGACTCACACGAAGCGTACACAGGGAACACTATAGGCCGCAGGGAGGACGTACCCTCCTTAAGCAATTCAGCCCCGTTAGTAGCATAGAGCAGTTGGCAACGGTCTTAACGAACCGGAAGCCGGAACGATTGAATCGATAAAGGCGAGATTCATGAGGGGCAGCCGGGGTCAGAGAGCGTGGCATGTAGTGAGAGAAGCATCAGGAACTTGGGAGACCCTTAAGCCTCCTTCTATTGAGAGGTAGGGAGTCACAACCAAAAGGAGGACAACCGAAGGGCTTAAAGGGAGTCAGATCATCCCATAGTACTCTGAGACGGTAGGGCCGATCACAGGTGCCTGTAACAACAGGCCGGGGAAGGGGATGACGGTATTGTGCAGCCTGCAAAGGAAACAAGTACGGATTAGAAAAGGCCGATAACGCTTGCCAACCTCACTGCGGGGAATAGCAAAGAGGATATTTATGATATTCTTGTACGAAGCGAACAATATTGAGGAGCCTTGTGCGGGAAAACCGCATGCAGGGATCTGCGAGGGGGCTACCGGGTAACCGGTAGTTCTACCTTAATTTCGAGAATCGCGAAAAATAAGGTGCCCATTGCATAGGAAGCGGATTTTCTATTACTTAAATCAGGGTGTCTTTCAGTGAACAGTCTATGAAAAATTTTTGCCAATAATATGTATTGGCAGAAAAAATGATTTAAGATGGGCATGAAAAGTACACTGAAATATATCAAGGCACTTCTTGAACCTGTTCGTTCTTCTGCAACAAAGAAAAATGCTATATGGAATCCAACAGATTGGAAATGGGTAGAATTACTATTATGGTTTACAGCTTTGTTAAATCTCCCGCCGGGTCTTGAAATATACCGAGAGTGTTTTTTTAGAGATAGTCATCCAGCCGAAAATATATTTTTAACCGACGTTGGCATGAAGAAATTAATTCGTGAAAAAGCATTATACTCGGGCGAACTGTGAACAGTGTCGGCCTGATACTGGTGACTTGCTGTTTACTGTCAAATGGTTACCTCCAGATAAGGCATCATGATCTTTTTTACTCTACAGACCTCTGCGTATTCAAACAGCTTTTCAAGGTTGATTTTTTTGCTGGATTTGTAGAGCTTAAGGGCTTCTATTGCAACATCCATCCCGATTTTGTTTCGAAATTTAAAACAATCGGCAAGGGTTTTCTCAGGGGTATAAATTTTTATGGATACACCATCAATGACATGTTTTTCAATCCCAACGTTGTAGGTTTCATTTGAGAAACGATATGCCTGAACAGGAGGATATTCAAGTACCGGGACTCTTGATTCCCTTGGAACGGCAATGGTAACAATATGCGGAATCTGGGTTGTAATATTATGGTAAGCCAGGGCTGATATGAGGCAGACAACTGAATTTGGAAACCTGAGACTCACTGTTACAAGATCAGGATTAGATATAGGCGGAAGCTCAGTAAGGCGATATACACCTCTCGTAATCTGTTCAATTATGCCCTTATCCCGAAGCGAGTATAGCGTGTAACGAGTAATACCGTTTGCTAGCGCCTCACTCATCCGGAGCTGACCACCCTGTTTGTTAAATATTTTTTGCGGAGATTTTCTCATTCTCATATTCGAACAAAATGATGCCATTTAATTATAAGTGGTAACATTTTGTCTGATTTTCAGGAGAAAATCAAGGATATTTTTGCAGATAGCATTCCGACCGAAAACATTTTTACTCTTGCTAATTTTTCAGAACTGTTTAATATCCTTCACCGAATCATAAAAATTATCACATAAAAATTACAGTCCGATCTGTTTTACTCATAAAAAAATTAATAAGAAATATGGACAAGATAAGACAAGAGATTGAATCAAGATTGATGAAAATTGAAGTGGAGGAGGAAGTCAGCATTCTTTATGCATGTGAGTCAGGCAGCAGGGCATGGGGATTTCCTTCTGCAGACAGTGATTATGATGTGCGTTTTATATACATTCATCCTCAGGATTGGTATCTCTCGATTGATGATAAGCGGGATGTAATTGAACGCAACATCAGTGATCTAATAGACATAAGTGGCTGGGATATTCGAAAAGCGCTTAAACTCCTGCAAAAATCAAATCCACCATTGCTGGAATGGCTTAATTCGCCTATAATCTATCAACAAAAGTCAGGCATCGCAGAAAAGATAAGGCTTTTAATACCAGAATATTATTCGCCCAAATCTTGTCTGTACCATTATCTTCACATGGCAGAGGGAAATTTTAGAGAATATCTCAAGGGTGAAACTGTCTGGGTAAAAAAATATTTTTATGTCTTGAGGCCAATATTGGCGTGTAAGTGGATAGTATCGGGATATGGAGTTGTGCCAATGGAGTTTGAACAGCTTATTAACAAGCTTTTAGAAGATGGGGAGTTAAAAACTGCTATTGGCGAATTGTTAAGACGTAAGAAAGAAGGTCAGGAGCTGGATGGCGAGCCCAAAATACCTGTTATCAGCGATTTTATTGAGGCTGAGATAGAGAAAATAAAAATATCAAATTTTGCTGATAATAAAATAAGCTCTAACACTGAAAAGCTTAATGATATATTTCGATCGATACTGGCAGATGCATGGTAAAAAACATTCCAGATGATTCAACTCAGATGAAAATCTGGGTTTCAGTCTTTTTTTAATCCTGTTTGCATCCACCTGTTTTAATGCTTATAAATATTGCGACTGATGTATCAATGTGTTAATTTGGGGTAAATAGATCAAAGTAATAATCTCTTGATATTTGTGGAATGCTGAAAAAATAAAATATTCTTTATTTTGATTAGAAACACAAGTCTTTGAATCTTATGTGATTTTGACTTATTAATTATCAAGGTTATTTTTATAGTAAAAATATTGGGAGTTCATATCATGCAAAATACATTCGAAATTGGGCATCTTTCCAGAGAAGATAAGGTTAGGGTAATGGAAGCTATTTGGGAAGATTTATCAAAGGAAGATGAAGAGATTGAGTCCCCCAAATGGCATCAGAAAGCCCTTATAGAGACAGAAAAACGACTGGAACTTGGAGAAGAAAAAATAGTCGACTGGTCTGTAGCAAAAAAGGAACTAAGGAAGCGATTTAATTAAAAACATCATTTATTCTATTCAGCAAAAATAGTAAAACATGGCAAAAGATTTTTATGAAATACTTGGCGTCAAAAAGGACTCTTCCCAGGAAGAGATAAAAAAGGCATACAGGAAGCTTGCCCGAAAGTGGCACCCTGATATCAACCCCGGCAACAAGGATGCTGAGCAGAAGTTCAAGGACATCTCGGCTGCATATGACTGCCTGGGGAATGCGGAAAAGCGAAAGCTCTATGATGAATTCGGGGCAGACAGCCTCAATTCCGGGTTTGATGCTGAAAAGGCGCGTGAATATAAAAAATGGGGCGCTTATGAGCAGCAAGGAGCCTCAAGCCGTGCTTCATATGGAGGGCGGTCAGAGCAGGATTTCGGTAAATACCAGAGTTATGAAGACCTGTTTGGTGATCTATTCAGCTCAAGAAGTAGGGCAGGCGGGGCAGGATATGATTACAGAGGCAGCATGGCCTCAAAGGGAAGGGATATGGAGCATGAGATGACCATTGACCTTATCTCCGCACTTAAGGGTTTTGAGACAGAGCTTGCCATGCAGAAGATGAAACCCTGCGATCTGTGCAGCGGTTCGGGTATGGACCCCAAATCAAGCATGACCAAATGCAGTACATGTAAAGGCTCAGGCAGGCTGAATGTGGCAGATGGCCCGATCAATTTTACAAGAGAGTGCCCCAAATGTCACGGTCATGGCAGTACTGGTAAACCCTGCCCGCGCTGTTCAGGCGAGGGACAGGTTTATGATACAGAAAGAATAAGGGTTACGATCCCAAAAGGGGTTAAAGAGGGAAGCAGGGTGAGGGTTGCAGGTAAAGGGGAACCTGGCTTTAATGGAGGTGAACCGGGTGACCTGTTTTTGCTTGTACATATAAAACCCCATGATGCTTTAAGGCGTGAAGATGATGACCTGTTTCTAGAGGTGCCGGTAACCGTGAATGAGGCCATCTCTGGAGCGTCAATCCCAGTGCCAACCATTGATGGTATCGTAAACCTGAAGATCCCGGCGGCTAGCCAGAGTGGCCAGAGTTTAAGGCTTAAAGGTAAGGGGGCCATAAACCTTAAGACAGGTGCAAGGGGAGATATGATGGTTAAGCTTGTTGTAAAGGTCCCTAAATCAGACAACGAAGAGGCCAAAAAGGCGGCAAGAGCGCTTGAATCGTATTACAGAGAGGATGTAAGAAAAAATCTAAAGCTGTAAAAACTACTTCATGCTCTCTTTTACCTGACCGGCCAGATCCTCCAGGATAGCATCAAACTGCCTGCGCATCTGGATCATATTCTCACGCATCCTTAGAATAACCTCCACACCCGGAAGATTTACATCCATATCTTCCATGAGGACCTTAATCAGGCGCAGCTTTTCCAGCTCAATTGAAGAAAAGCGCTTGGCAGGTTGTTCATCAAAGCATTCGGGGCAGACTATCTCTTCCTCCTCAAGGTATGAGATAGTCCCTTCATCCATCTGAAAGATTTCTATTACCTCAGAGAGTGTCCAGTATTCTTTGGCCATATATACCTGTTTGAGTTTTATTTATTTTTCAACGATGATATGAAATTATTAAAAATAAATCAATCTCTTATGGTACAAGCCATACAGCGCAATTTTTTGCATTGGCGATAACATATCTTGACACACTGCCCATAAAGTAGGCGTCGTTTACCCCTCTCCTCCCAACAATAAGGGTCGTGCAGCCATGTTTTTTTGCATTTTTTACAATGGCTCTGCCTATGCTTATCCTGCTTCCCACCTCAAGTATATGTATCTGGCTTTTTCTTATCCCTGCATCAGTTAATATCTTTTGTGCGCGGGCATAAAAATTGTCAATACACATTTTATCGCCATGTGCAATAATCTCTTCCATCAGGTCAGCATCCTTTTTAAAATCAATAGCGCAGTAATCCCTGAGCCTGGGGGTAACATGCATGAGAGTAATATCAATGGATGTATTTCCTGAAAACATGAATGAGGCATGATCAACAGCAACAAGCGATGACTCAGAGCCATCCACTGCCAGCATCACCTTGTGTGAATTAATGCCACCGCCAACTGCCCACACAGGTATTGTGTCGGTATACTCAATAATATTGTTTGCGATGCTGCCTCTAAATGCCTCGGCAAACTTTGTTGTTCCCCTGTTTCCCACAACAACAGCATCACATATGGTCTGCTTTGCATAATCAAGGATCTCCTTTGAGGTGCCTTTGAGAGCAGGGAGGGAGACTTTCTCTATGAGTTTTTTATTTATCCCGAGCTTGATCATTGTATCCATTGATTCGTCCAGGATCTTCATGGAATGCCTGTGGTTTTTATCAGCTATCTCCTTGAGCCCTGCCTTTGCTTGCGGGTCTATGTGGGATTCGTGGATAAGAAAGTCCGAAATTTTGGGCTGGATATTGATAAGGACATAGTGCATACCCTTTATGATTGAACATATGTCAATACAGTATTCAATGGCCTTTCTTGAATGTATGCTTCCATCTACTGCAATAAGTATCTTTTTTTCCATGACTGCTCCTCTCTGGCTTACTTCAAATTTACCCTATGGATTCGGGCCTCTCATGCGATGAATGGGTTTAAAGGATATAGGAAATGGTACTATTGGTCAACACAAAATGGCTGAAAGGCAGGGGCTGTCAGCCTTTGAATCCTGTAATGGCCGCACCAAGAAGGCCGGCATTATTATTGAGGATCAGGTTAACAGGTATTTTCTCCATTATCCCTTTGAATCTGCCCTTGCCTGTGAATGCATTCATAAAAGCATCCTCTTTTATCCTCCAGAGGAGCTTTGGAGGTATGCCCCCGCCGATATATACCCCTCCCTTGGTAAGACCAGTAAGTGCAAGGTTTCCTGCGGCTGCACCCAGGATAGATAGAAAAAGATCTATTGTTTTCAGGCACAGCTTCTGTGCCTTTTCACGGGCCAGCTCATTTATTACCTTTGCCGGGTCATCACCTTTTATTCTTACTGAGAGCCGGCGGGGCTCACTGTACTTACCTGTGGATTTAAGAAAATCATAGATATTGAGTATCCCCATTCCTGAGATTATCCTCTCAATGCTGACATGGTCATGCTGACGCCAGAGAAATCTTAAAAGCCCTGCTTCAAGCGCATTGTTCGGGGCAAAATCCACATGCCCGCCCTCTGATGGCACAGGTATATAGGCCTTTTCACTGTAGATCAGAAGCGCCTGTCCAAGGCCTGTACCGGGGGCAATAATGGAGATGTTGCCATTTTTTTCAGGCCTGGCATGATTGATAACATGAAGTTCCGATCCTGTAAGGTATGGGACAGCGGCTGCCATTGCGCTAAGGTCATTGATCAGCCTTACATCTTCCATCACGAATATCTTTTTTATCTTTGATGCATTCACAGTCCACGGAAAATTGGTGGTTTTGCATATGCCCTTGTTAACAGGGCCTGCAACACCGAAACATGCCTTTTTTACCAAGTAGCGGTTTTGAGAAAGAAAGGTCTTAATTATTTCTTCAAGACCCCTGTATTCCCTGCTCGAATAACTTTTAAAGGCCTTCATCAGGGGCCGCCTTTTACCCATGCTAAAGATACCCAGGCTGGTTTTGGTCCCGCCTATATCACCGGCAAGGATGTATTCGTCTGCTGTTTTTCCCATCATTTCCCCCTGCGCCCTTTGCCATAATATACGCATCTCCTTTACTCTGTTTATCTTATTTAAACAGTGATGCGGAAATTCATGATAAATATATAGATAAATCATGTTAAATCAACAGAAAGATATTGTTGCACATAAGTTTGACATTTAACACTATAGTATCTATGTTGGCAGGGCTATTTGTACCGATTATTCCGGTATTAGCGGTTATTAATAAAAAAGGAGTTATTATGAATATCAGTGATAAGGTTTATGTGGCATTTGATTACAGGCTTACCCTTGATTCAGGGGAAGAGGTGGATAAATCCCAGGCAGGGAGACCCCTTGGTTTTATTACCGGGGCAGGGCAGATCATCCCGGGGCTTGAAAAAGAAATGATGGGCATGGCCGTGGGTGAGAAGGCAAAGATAAGTGTAGAACCTCAAAATGCATACGGGCTTATCAATCCCGAATTGTATCAGGATATAAGGAGAGACCAGTTTCCCGATGATATCGATATCAAGGCCGGCATGACATTTCAGAGCCACGGGCCGCAGGGGCCAATGATTATAAAGGTTAAAGAGATAAAGGATAAAGATACAGTGGTAATAGACCTCAATCATCCACTTGCGGGTGAAAGGCTGCACTTTGATATAAATATCGCTGAGGTACGTCACCTTACTCCTGAAGAGAGAGACGGTCTTTTTTCATCATGCGGAAGTTGCTGCGGATCTGGTGAATCAGATGGATGCGGCTCTGGCGGATGCGGATCAGAGGGTTCATGCTGCCATTGATCCCTTTATATGCATGCTCGTTTAACAAATCTCAAGTGAAAAAGACTCCTCTCTTATGGCCGTTTTAAGCCTGCTTGATGTAAGCATAAGTTTTGGCGGTGCCCCGCTTCTTGACAGGATCAATCTTCAGGTTGAAAAGGGTGAAAGGGTCTGTATCCTTGGCAGAAATGGTGAAGGTAAAAGCACCCTTTTAAAACTCATAAGCGGACACATAAGGCCTGACAGCGGAACCATCTCAACTCAGAAAGGTATATCTATCTCAGGCCTTTCACAGGAGCTGCCACAGGGCCTTAATGGCACAGTGCATGAGGTTGTTTCTGGAGGTTTGGCCGGAGTGGGAGGCCTTCTTGAAGAGTATCACCGGCTTTCAAAAAAAATTTCAAAGAATCATGATGATGCAATACTGAAAAAGATCACGGATATCCATGAAAAGCTGGATAGACTCAATGGTTGGGAGGCAGGTCGACTGGCTGATGAGGTGATTACCAGGCTGTCACTTGACCCTGATGAACCCTTTTCTTCTCTGTCTGTTGGTTTTAAGCGCAGGGCGCTTCTTGCAAGGGCCCTTGTCAATAAACCTGATCTCCTCCTGCTTGATGAACCCACCAATCACCTTGATGTTGCCTCCATAACATGGATGGAGGAATTTCTAGAAAAATACTCGGGCACCATCATCATTGTTACCCATGACAGGATGTTCTTACAGAAACTGGCCACACGTATAATAGAGATTGACAGGGGTAATATCCTGAACTGGGCATGCGGGTACAGCGAATTTCTGAAAAGGCGTGAGGAGGTGCTGGAGACAGAGGAGCTTCACAGAAATGAGTTCAGACGAAAACTGGCGCAGGAAGAGGATTGGATCAGAAAAGGGGTAAAGGCAAGGCGCACAAGAAACGAGGGGCGGGTCCGCGCGTTGATAAAGATGCGTGAAGAGCAGAGAAACTGGAGGATGAAATCCGGGGTCTCAAGGATCACATTACAGGATACTGCTAAATCCGGTAAACTTGTTATTGAGGCTGTTGGTGTAAGTCATGGTTTTCACGACAGACCTGTCATTAAAAATTTATCAACCGTGATAATACGTGGTGACAGGATAGGTGTTATAGGCCCAAATGGCGCAGGCAAGACCACTCTGCTTAAGATCCTGCTTGGGAAGCTAGTGCCTGACATGGGCCAGATTAAACATGGAACAAAGTTGGAGATCACCTATTTTGACCAGCTCAGGGAGGAACTTGATGAGGATGCCACTGTGGAGGCCAGTGTGGCTGATGGAAAGGATACTGTTATTATCAATGATACCCCGAGGCATATTATAGGCTATCTTAAGGACTTCCTTTTTACACCGGATAGGGCAAAGAGCCCTGTCCGCATACTTTCAGGAGGGGAGCGTAACAGACTTTTAATTGCAAGGCTTTTTGTCAGGCCTTCAAACCTACTGGTGCTTGATGAACCGACAAATGACCTTGATATGGAGACCCTTGAACTGCTGGAAGAGAGGCTTATGGATTATAAGGGCACCATTATCCTTGTAAGCCATGACCGCGCCTTTTTAAATAATGTGGTGACAAGCACCATTGTATTTGATGAAAATGGTAAGATAGCGGAATACCCCGGTGGTTATGATGACTGGATAGCCCAGAGACCTGCCCGGCTATCTGTGAAGGAGTCACAAAAAACAGCTGCACTGGTAAAACAACAGGTAAAAAAGGAGCAGCCGCGAAGGCTCAGTTTCAAAGAGACAAAGGAGCTTGAAGGGTTGCCCCCTGTTATAGAAAAGCTGGAACAGGAACAGCGCTCTCTTTATGAGCAGATGGCAGACCCTGAATTTTACAAAAAGAATGGTGAACAGATATCAGGGGTAAAGACCAGGATGGAACAAATCAAGAAAGAACTGGATGAAGGCTACAGGCGGTGGGAAGAGCTTGAAGGGATAAAAGAGGCATCTTCGTAACTGCAATATTGCCACCTTTATCATTCTATAATCTGCCTGCATGGGTGTAGGGGCAGGCCTGAGTACCTGCCCTGCGATGCTGGTTTAAACCCCAAATGCCGGGCGGACACGCAGGTCCGCCCCTACAGTATTAACACACAATAGTTATAATCTAATCCTTTCCGCATGTTATTTTCAGTTATACTGATACAAAAGGATAAGTGGCAACCTGTCAGCAACCAGTAGCCCCTTTTTTGTCGGGGTAATACAATTACCTGTAATCTCTACATGCCCTGTTAATTCAAGTTTTTTTGCGGCCACCATTGCACCGGGGATATCTTTAATAACATCAATTTCTATGCCTTCCATAGTCCTTAGGCCTAAAGATATCTTTTCGAGAAGCTCCTGTTCAATCGTCAAATCCTCTGAATCCTCAACAGGCAGGCATCCATTTTCAATGTCAGTGCAATATTTTTTAACAGAGCTGAAATTCCACCACCTTTTTTTACCATCAAATGAATGGGCAGATGGACCAAGACCAAGGTATGGTATGTGTTTCCAGTATTTCATATTATGCCTTGACTGGTATTCACGGTCTTTAGCGAAGTTTGAGACCTCATAATGCAGGTACCCCATTTTTTCAAGAAACGCTGATGTTTCAAGAAAGAATCTGCTTGCAGCATCCTCGCCGAGTTCATTGAGCTCACCCTTTTTCTTCATCGCATTAAAAACTGTCATACCCTCTATTGTAAGCTGGTAGCATGATATATGTTCCGGGCCAAAGGTGATTGCCCTTTCAAGATTCTTTAGCCATTCATCAATGGATTGATCCTTTAAGCCATAGATAAGGTCTATCCCCACGTTATTAAAGCCTGCATCCCTTAAACTGTGAAAGACCCTTTCAGAATCTGCTGCACTGTGCCTTCTGCCAAGAAATTTAAGGTCATTATCATTGAATGACTGAACCCCGAGGTTTACACGGTTAAAGCCTGCCTTTTTTATACCTGTGATTTTTTCACTGGTCATATCACCAGGGTTTGTCTCAATGGTGATCTCCGCCCCTTCAGCAATTTCAAAATGGGTCTTTAATGAATCAATGATTCCGGCAATCACCTCTGTATCAAGCAGAGAGGGAGTGCCCCCGCCAATGTAGAGTGTGTCAAAGGAGGTAAATGTCTTTTGATAGATCTCCATTTCCATTTTCAGTGATTCAATGAACCTGCTGACAAGGGAGGTTGATGCAATAGAGTAAAAGTCACAGTATGGGCACTTTGATTTGCAAAAGGGGGTGTGAATATAGAGGCCGGCGGGCGACGCCAAAGCTTTTTCGTGAGATTGTTCCTGCTCGGGCATAGGTGATTAAACGAAATGGCGCAGGGCGCAGGGTGCAGGGCGCAAGGGAAAGGCATTTACCCTGTGCCTTGCGCCTTGTGCCTTGAGCCTGATGTTAAATGCACTATTTTCCATTTTGCCTCTTCAGCTTCAGTAAATGAAAAAGGTGGCCTGGCTAATCATTATCCGACTTAAACACCGCTACAAATGCGCTCTGGGGAATAGCGACAGAGCCTATCATCTTCATGCGTTTTTTACCCTTTTTCTGTTTTTCAAGGAGTTTACGTTTACGTGAGATATCACCACCATAACACTTTGCTGTAACATCCTTTCTGAAGGCATTTACTGTGCTGCGCGCTATTATGGTCCCGCCGATGGCGCCCTGTATGGCTATTTTAAACATATGCCTTGGAATCTCTTCCTTGAGTTTTTCACATGCATGCAAGGCCCTTTCCCTTGCCCTGTCACGATGCACCACCTGGGATAGGGCATCCACCTTTTCGGAATTTACCAGTATGTCGAGCTTTACAAGGTCATTCTTCCTGTAGTCAAGCAAATCATAGTCAAATGAGCCATACCCCTGTGTTATGGTCTTAAGCCTGTCGTAAAAATCATATAGTATCTCAGCCAGCGGCATATCAAAATTGATCTCAACCCTGCCCTGCGTTGGGTAATTGAACCTGGCATTTTCACCTCTTCGCTCAAGACAGAGGTCCATTACAGCCCCCATATACCTTTCAGGTATCAGGATGCTTGTCTTTATGTAGGGTTCAAGAGCGGTTTCAATGGTTGCAGGGTCAGGGTAATAGAGTGGGTTATCAACGCTGACCTTGGTGCCATTGGTCAATTCAAAGTGATACTCAACCGATGGCACGGTCATTATGATAGACTGGTCATACTCGCGCTCAAGCCTTTCCTGCACTATATCAAGGTGCAGGAGTCCTAAGAAACCGCACCTGAAGCCCAGACCAAGGGCGGCTGATGAGTCTTTCTGGTAAACAAATGCCGCATCATTGAGCTTGTATTTTTCAAGCGAATCGAAAAGTGAGCCATAATCATCCGAACTGATCGGATATATTGAGGAGAACACCACCGGTTTTGCCTGTTTGAATCCATCAAGCGGCTCCGGGGAAGGGTTATTATCAAGGGTAATGGTATCACCTATACTGGTATCGCTTACGGTCTTGATCCCTGCAATCATGTAACCAACATCACCGGCTAATAAAGATTTGACAGTCTCTTTTTTAAAACCGAACCTGCCTACCTCTTCAACCCTGTAGGTTGAATTATTGGACATAAACCGGATTATATCACGGGCCTCGAGTTTACCTGAAAAGAGCCTGATGCTTACGATCGTGCCTCTGAATGGGTCATACTGTGCATCAAAGATAAGGGCCTTAAGCGGGCCGTCCGGGTCGCCCTTTGGGGCAGGGACATATTTTGTTACCGCCTCCAGTACATCGTCGATTCCTATGCCCTCTTTTGCGGAACAGAGTATTGCCATATCTGAGTCAAGCCCAAGGTCTACCTCAATCTGCTCCTTTACCCTTTCCACATCCGCAGATGGGAGGTCTATCTTGTTAATTACCGGTATTATCTCAAGGTTCTGTTCAATGGCTGCATACATGTTAGCGAGTGTCTGCGCCTCAACCCCCTGTGATGCATCTACAAGAAGCAGGGCTCCCTCGCATGAGGCAAGGGCACGTGACACCTCATATGAAAAGTCTACATGGCCGGGGGTATCAATGAGGTTAAGTTCATACTTTTCGCCGTTTTTTGCTGTATAGGGAAGGGTGATGGCCTGACTTTTTATAGTGATGCCCCTTTCCCTTTCTATGTCCATATTGTCCAGTAACTGATCCCTGAACTGACGGTCACTCACCTGTCCGGTCTGCTGGATTAATCTATCCGCAAGTGTTGACTTGCCGTGGTCAATATGTGCTATTATGCTGAAATTTCTTGTGTTTTTCATGTTTGATCTTTCATTCTTTTTAATTTTATCTGATACTTCCACACCTTAAAAGGCAGATAAGTATATGGGAAAACATCTTCAGCGTCGAGAAAAAAGATAAACAGGTATAGTTTTAAGAATAGTATTCTTCATCAGGGCTATATTATTGACCTTTTTCTTTTATTCCTCAGCCCCTGTGCGTCTAAGATGAAAATCATGAGCCAGTGTACAATTGTTTTCAAGCAGTTCCTTTAATTTATTCTTGATCAGGCTGTTATCCCATGATGGAAATGTGATGAGCTTTTCCTTGTATTCAGGCACATGGTATAAAAAGGCGCTGATTGCCTCTTCTTTCATATCCCTCATGTTCATTCCAAAGCCAGCCAGTTCAAGCATGATGCCGTTTAACTCCTGTTCAAACTGGCCGCGCATGGGGAGTGCCAGGTATGGCTTTTTAAGGTAGATCGCCTCTGTCAAAAGTGTAAACCCTGCGGTTGCAATAACTGCCCTGCACCCGGCAAGGTCTTTTAAGAAATCATCTTTACTGAAGGGCTTATAGGTTATATTCCCATCGTTCAGGCTTTTATCGTAACCGTAGACAATAAACTTTTCTCTCTTAAAACCCTTAAGAATATCTATAAAAGACTCAAACCCGCTGGTAAGATAAACAAGAAAATAACCCTGTTCCGATGTGGAAAGATCAAGTACCTGTTTTCTTAAGATAGGCGGAAACAGAAATGTCCGGTCGTTTGTAGTTTTACCAAAATAAAAAGTGGTAACAAGTGATACATCAGGTTTTGGTACCATAGAGCGGATAATGGTTTCGGTTATGAGCTGATCTTTTTTCAGAGAAAGCGGGCAGTCATAATCCATGTACCGGATGCGGTGCTGGTTATCTACTGTAATAAGGGGCAGGTTGTAATGGTTAGCGAGGTACGCGGTCATGGGCTCAAAATCGGTTATCACACAGTCCGGTTCAAACTCCCTGAACAGGGTTTTCTTTAAGAGCTGTAAAGCCCTGTGCCCGTCAGGTAACCTCATAAGGTTATCGGTAAATGTCTTTACGATTGAGACCTTGTTATCTACACTTGCAATATGCAGCCCCTCTGTCTCAAACACATCAAATGCATCCTTGAGGTTCTTGTATCCCCTGTCATATGAAACAACCTTGACCTGATGCCCAAGCCCCTCTAAAAAGGGGATAATCTCTGCTGCCCGTGATGAATGCCCTGAACCTTCGCCAGATACGCCGTATACGATTTTTGCCATTGAGTTACCTTTGGTTGGAGGTTATAGTGTAAAACTTCTATAACATATTAATAACCGTTTTTACAATGTGATGAATATGAAAAATTATCTTTTCATGAGTTTCCTGTTTCTTCTTGTTTCTTGCATCTGTGCTGGCACAGAAGCCGCAGGGCCAGATTTTACTGATAACCTTGGCAAGGTGGTGAAACAGGGTGATAACTATAAAATCAGGCTTTTAGATAGCGGGGGAGAAGGTGTTAAAACAGCAGAGGCGGTGTTCCTTATCAAGGCCAGGCCTGAGACTGTATTCATAGCTGTGACCGACTTTGACCATTACCCGGAGTTCATGCCTAATATTGTTAAAGCCATCCCTGTAAGCAGCAACAATGAAAATAAAAAATACAGCTTCACCCTTAAGGTTGCCTTGTGGGATATTGAATATACCCTGCTTTTAAAGCCCGGCAACAAAGGTGATTCCTATTCCCTTGACTGGACGTTTGTGGAGGGCGATATAAAGGATACAACAGGGTCATGGAGGATCAGACCTTATGAGGAAGATAATCGTTACTCACTTATTTATTACAGGGTTAAAACCGATCCGGGTCGTTTTGTACCTGATTGGGTGGCTGACAGGCTAAGCACGAAATCTATCCCTGACATGATAGAGGCAGTCAGTAAAAGAAGTGTTGAGGTCAGAAAGATTCCATGAAGCATCTTATACTATATTGCAGGGCAGGTTTTGAAAAGGAGTGCGCAGCTGAAATATCGGCAGCGGCTGCTTCAGCCGGCCTTAACGGGTATGTAAAGGCCAAACCTGAAAGCGGTCATGTGATTTTTACACTTAATGAAAAAGGGGGGCTATCTCCATCATTTGGTATTTCCTTTTCAAGTCTTATCTTCTGCAGGCAGATATTTGCCGCATTTGATGAGGTGACCGATCTCCCGCCCCATGACAGAGTAAGCCCCTGCATTAAGGCATTAAAACCTCATGGCATATCTGTTGATGAGGTTGTTGTTGAAACAGCGGATACAGATGAGTCCAAACAGATACTTCCCTTCTGCCGTTCCTTTGGCCATCATTTTCAAAAGGCAATGGTGAAAGAGGGGATGTTAATCCCTGAAAAGGGCAAGAGAAAAACTGGACTCAGGCTTCATCTCTTTTTCCTGAACTCAGACCGTGTATATATGGGAATTTCTGAGATAGATAATTCATCTCCATTTTATATGGGTATACCGCGGCTTAAGTTTCCAAAAGAGGCACCCAGCCGATCAACGCTAAAGCTGGAAGAGGCATTCTTTGTATTTTTATCACAGCATGAACGTGATAAATATCTTAAGCAGGGCATGACAGCTGTTGACCTCGGCGCATCACCGGGCGGGTGGTCATATCAGTTTGTGCGGCGCAATATCTATGTTACAGCCATAGATAACGGGCCAATGGATAATAGCCTTATACAGTCAGGACTAATAAACCATATTAAAACAGATGGGTTCTCCTATGTTCCAAAAGGCCTTTCAGACTGGATGGTATGTGACATTGTGGAGCAGCCCATAAGGATTGCACGGCTTGTCGGCAAATGGATAAATGAAGGGTGGTGCCGCCATACGATTTTCAACCTGAAACTCCCCATGAAAAAGAGATACCAGGAGGTTAAAGCGTGCGAAGGGGCTATTCGTAAAATGCTGGATGGTTCCGGGAAACGGTATTCGCTTTCCATAAAACAGCTTTACCATGACCGTGAAGAGGTGACAGGGTTTATAACTACGGGGTGAGTGGCCAGGTGTAAATATAAAAATAAATATTTTCACCACGGAGAGCACAGAGAACACGGAGAACAACAAATAGATAATTTAAATATCTCCGTGACCTCCGTGTCCTCCGTGGTTAGTAAAAATTATTAATGAACAAGGAAGGAATCTATATGCAGTCTATTAAATCAAAAGTAATAATCAGCATAATAGTTTTGTTATCCATCGGTTTTACAGTCGCGGGAGAAGCCCCTTCTGTTCAACGACCGGATATCTGGGCGCAGCCTGTGAGTATGAACGGAGTACCAAACCTTCACAAGGTCTCTGAAACCCTTTATCGGAGTGCGCAGCCTTCTGAAGAAGGCATGAAAAAACTGAAGGCGTTTGGCATTAAAACAATCGTCAATCTAAGGTCATTCAATTCCGATCGAAAGGAAATAGGTGACACGGGCCTTGGTTATGAGCATGTCTTTATGAAGGCATGGCACCCTGAGGTTAAAGAGGCTGTAAGGTTCCTGAAGATCGTCACAGACGAAAAACGTGTACCGGTGCTTGTACACTGCCAGCATGGTGCAGACCGCACAGGTATCATGTGCGCCATATATCGTGTTGCAGTACAGGGCTGGACAAAGGAGGAGGCACTCAAGGAGTTGAAAGAGGGCGGGTTTGGATTTCATGAGATATGGAAGAACCTGCCTTCCTGGTTTGAAAAACTGGATATAGAGGCCATTAAAAAGCAGGCATTGGAATAACGTAGGTATCCATAATTCCTGTACAAGTAGACCTGACGCCTGGCCCGACATAACCTTAACGATGGCGGCTGTCTCCCCGATTTTAATATATACCTGATTACTTACTATCAATCTTGATCATCATCTGGTTCCAGCCAATTTTTTCTAATAACCCATCCTATTTCGGGTTTTATGCTCCTTGTCTGTTTATCCTGTGAAATGCCTATAAAGCCCGCAATGAATTCCATATTGAAATGTTTATCATAATAATGCCACTTAAAAGGCGCCTTTGATAAACCTCCGGGGACATCACCCATTGTTATATGGATTTCCTCACCTTCCTCTGGTTTGAAAAGAGGGTTCATTTCACTTGCTATTTTTGTATAACCTGTAAGATAAGGGAAAAATTTTACAACCCATCCTGTTATATAAGGCCCTTCGCCACTTTTCTCATCCAATTTATAAATAGAAGTCCAGAATTTCTTATTGATTATTCCTTTTGAGGCATCTACGAACTCTTTCAATATTGGGATCAGCTCATCTGTCCACCACTGAAGGTCGTATTTTTCAAGCTGTTTGGTTCGATTGAGGATATCTTCCCAGTCCTCAGGATTGCCCTCCAGTGTGATTGAAGGAATCCCACATATTGTAAATAAATCATATGAAAAATAATGCTGCATCATATCCATCAGAGTTATCTGAAACGCCGTTTTATCAAGTATAGATGAAGTAGAAAAACCTCTGGATATAAGGGCTTCATTCTCCTTACCGATATGCTCACCAATCTGCCTGCAGAATTCGGGAAATACTTCCTCCCAGGGATTACTCTTATTTCCTTTGGTAAAATCGTCTCTGCGAACTACTATTGCAATTTTACCTTTATGCTTTACAAATTTACTGCGTAAAGTCTCTGCGTTATTGTTTACATGAGCCGCAAGACCTTGAACTATAAGCAGCCAAATATGATCAGGGGTTATCGTTAGTGGCCTGTGCGTGGCAAAGGAATGGTGCACAGCTTCTACAAAAGGGTGCCCCTGGGACATTACTATTTTATCAATTGATTGAGAATAGGCTTCGACATTTCCAAAATTTGTTTTAATGACATCCCCAATCGATTTTTCAGGGAGTGCATCTTTTGCTATCTCTATTTCATTTAAAATAAAGGATGTACTGCTATTGGCAATTGAATGATGATCAAAAATAAAAATAATTACAAAAATCAGAAGTGGTTGTAATATTTTCATTATTCCTCCAATTATTTTTTTTAATATAAACTTCCTGATTTTCAAAAAGTTGGTTCGTTTTCCAGCCTATGTATTTTATTGGATTGACTCCCTTTCATCCAGGATGGTTGAAGAAAGGTCACTTCCATTCAGCTTCAGACGTATCACTGGTTTTTTCCAGGCCGGGATTTTATCCGGCTTACCCGAAAAAGGGCTGACTTCTCCGACAGGTTTTCTACGACGTAACAGTAATACTGTTTCGCCATGTTCTACTTCATCTATAAAGCTCGATATGTTTTTACGAAATTCGGTTAAGCTAACTCTCTTCATGTCGTTTTTGCCTATGTGTCTAGGTTGAAAATTAAGTGTGTATATGGATTGTGGTTTTGTCAAGAATTTTGCTCACTGATAATCAAACAGGTGTGTCAATCTGAATACCCCAACCACGTCCGGGTAATCCTTTCCGAGCAGGCTCATGCTCTCTGTATGATATCCTATTGTCCATATGTTTATCAGCCTGAAATTCCCTGAGTCGCCTTTCTCGGTATCAACAATGCCGATATGATCAAAAGCTGTTCCATTCTGTATGCCAGTATCAAGTATAACAATATCACCTGGCTTAAGGGCTGCCATATCAGGCTTACCACTTCCATCAAAAATATTAATGGCATTGTGTTTCAGATAAATCTGAAGGTTTCTTGTCCTTCTATGGTCAATATTATAATCCGGCTTCTGGATGTTTGTATACTGCTCCGGGTATGATAAAACGTGTTCATGAACAAGCGCCTGCAGGTCAATGCCTGCGTGCCTTAGCGCCCTGATAATGATATCAGTACATACAGCCTCTTTTTGAGAGATGTCACCCATGGGGTAAGAAATTTTTAGTAACCCGGTTGCATTAGTCGTATAGAGCGCCGGGTTTTTCAATTGTGTCTTTGCGCCTTCCAGAATCTTATTATTCAGAAAGTCAGGATTGTTTATCTGTGCATCCTGCTTTTTATTTCTGTATATTTCCACTCGTGTTCCAACAGACGTCATGCCAAAGAGTTCAATGATATCTTTATCATCCAGAGCAACACATCCGAGGGTCCAGTCATTGCTGTTTCCACCACCATGTATTCTTATTGAACCACCAAGGGCTGAGTTCTGTTGAGGCATTTTCCCGACCTGGATATCCTTTAGTATTGTTCTGTATGTGTCATAATCAATCAGTTTTTCTGTTAAACCCCTTCTTGCATCCTCGATATTCGGGTAGCTCAGCCTCATTGATCTGGCCCCATACCTTTCTCTTGCAGGGTTATCCAGCATCTCACAGATATAAAACCGGCCTTCAGGTGTGCCGCTGTCCCCCTGCCTTACCTTATCCTTGTAAGGATTAGAAGGGGAGAGCGCAACCCTGAAACTTTTTAATGGGGCCTCCCCTTTCATAACTGTTAATAAACGTTCTTCTTTATATATCCTTATCCATGTATCAGATACCATATCCTGATTAACAAAACCCTCCAGTCCGGTCAGGGTCCTGACCCTGATCCATTGCCCGCTCTTTTCTTTTTCAGTTAATGTCTGATTATGCCTCAGTTTTTTAAGTATCCTGGAATCCTGATCCGGGCCTTCACGTAAAGTCACCTCCGGCTTGATTGTATAAAGAAGTGCATCGGCTTTTGTTGTGTGAAGCAGGGAGCATAAAAAAAGGAATGTAAAAATGACCCTTGCTGCAGGTTTAAAGAACGGCATGAGATATCCTCTTTGTATGAAGATGTAATACTTTTATACACTAAAAAATCTTTCCCATAGTATAAGCATCCATACAATTGCAGCAATGCAGATACTTAAAAACACAGAGGCAGAGCCAATGTCCTTTGCCCTGCCTGAAAGCTCATTCCTTTCCATACCAAACCTGTCTACTGTGGCCTCAATGGCAGAGTTTAATAGCTCTACAAGAGGAATGATAAGATAGCTGCCAATAAGGATTGCCTTCTGAGAGCCAGTCTTCCCTATGAAAAAACCGGCAGGGACAAATATGATACCTGCAATAATCTCCTGCCTGAAGGCCGCCTCATTCTTCCATGCGGCCTTAAATCCTGCCATACTGTAGAAAAAGGCATTTACAACCCTTTTAAATCCTCTATTTGATCCGTCACCCATATACCCTCAATTTATTTGTCGTGGCTGCTCATGTACAAAATCTATAACAGTTATTTCAGGGGGTGCGAGAAACCTGATTGGCGGCCCCCATGTGCCTGTGCCACTGCTTACATACAGATATGAATTGCTGCCAAGGTTATACAGGCCATCCATGTGTTTAAACATCATGCCCACAAAAATAGAAAATGGAAATATCTGTCCCCTGTGTGTATGGCCTGAAAGCTGCAAATCAAACTTATTGATACTCTCTTTTTCAATACGGGGTTGATGCTTGAGAAAGATGTTTATTTTATCGGGAGAAAAACCTTTGATCACACCCGCTTCATCAATCTTATGCACAAAACCGCCCCTGTTTACAGCGGGGTCATCAATACCTGCAATGTTTATAAAATCGTTAACAGAGATACTCTCGTTCCTTAACAACCTGAAACCACAATCCTCAGTAAATTTACCGGTAATCTGGATGCCCGCAAAAAATTCATGGTTCCCTGTTGCAGCATATTTGCCATATTTTGAATTAATATCCCTGAACAACCTCTTAACCTTATCCTGCTCCTTGAGCCCATCATCAATAAGATCGCCGGTTGAAACCAGCAGGTCAGGGTTAAGGCCTGATATCATGCCGGTTATTTTTTCAGCGAGTCTTATTCCATTTATTCGGCTGAAGTGGATATCCGATATCTGCACAACCCTTAGTCTTTCAACATTAGCAGGGAGTTTGGTTGTCTCAAGTGTAACCATTTCAGCCCTGATATCCCATGCCTCATATACCCCATAAAGGTTTATAAAGGCAGTCACAAGGATGACGCAGATAAGCGCTACCCGCCTGTCAGGCATAAGCTTTAACAGGTTTATGTTAAAAATGTGTGAGGATAAATAAATAAAAAATCTGTAGATATCAACCGCCAGATTCAGGGCAAAGAGCAGAAAAATAATTCCCATCCACAAATAGCCTGCATATGTGACAGCGGTTGATAATGCCTCTGGCCCTTTCCCCTCTATCAACCGCATAATAATGGGTGAGAGCAGTAGAAGAAAGAGGATTATTATAAATATGATATTCTGCGATAAGGTGAGGTGAAAGGCCTTTGTTACCTTTCGGTAAAAATATAAATGCAGAAGCGCATACAGTGAGAGGAAAACACCTATAAACATGATAAACGCATAATTGAATCTCATGTAATCTCCGGGTATATTAATAACAATGGCTATATATTAAGCATGCACACGTGTCAACCGGGGCCATCAGCTCTCTAATTTCTCTTCCTCTTTACAGGTTTCCCTATTGTCTACAGGCGTAAGCATCTTTACTTCCGGTAATATCTCACTAAACTCGGTTGCAAAGATTTCCCACAGGGTCACAAAGAGCCCGGCGATAATCGGGCCTATGATAATACCTACCATGCCGAACATGATAATGCCGCCAAGTGTTCCGAAAAGGATCATGAGTTCATGCATCTGTGTGTCTTTTCCTACGAGCCTGGGACGCAGGAGGTTATCAAGGCTGCCCACTACAAGACCGCAGAATATAATAAGGATAAGAGCCTTTACAATATGTCCGGTAAAGATGAGGATAATGGCTGCTGGTACCCATACTATTGCAGAACCAACACTGGGTATAACAGATAACACTGCCATAATTGTTCCCCAGAAAACGGAACTTGGAATACCAAGAATAGCGAATGAGATCCCGGCAAGCGCCCCCTGCAAAATGCCTATCACAACGGTTCCCTTGAGGGTCGCGCGGGTTATGGAGGTAAATTTATCAAGCATCCGGCGTTCAAACTGATCCTCAAGGGGAAGGTAATAGAGTATCTTGTTTAAAATATGCTCTCCTTCCAGAAGGAAAAAGAACATGCAATAGAGCATAATAAAAAGGTCAAGTATAATATTTATAGTCCCAATAGTAGCTGAAGTGAGTTTATTAATAACAAAACCGCTAAGGCTCCTGGCCAGCTCTCCAGCCTTTGAAATAATCTGATCCCTGTATGTCTCTATGGTCTCGTAAAATGGCAAAGACTCAATAAGTCTTAAAAATGAACCGGGTGCAGAAAACTGCTGTTCTATCCAGGGCCTGGCAATTGTACTTATCTTTACGGCCTGGGCGGTAACAATTCCCAACAGTCCGGTTAATGGCACAATGATTATGCATATAATCAGGATGACTGTAACAGCGCTGGCCGCAACACGGCGGCCCTTAAACCATTTTTCAAATTTGTGGAATACAGGTAAAGAAAGCGCAGAGAAGATACCCGCAAGAAAGATGGGCATAAGAAACTGGCGTATCATCACAAGAAACAGGAGGGAAATAAGTAATACCATAACGATCAATATCCAGTTGTTAACGGCCTTTTTGTTCATTTTAAGCACCCGTGTATAAAATGATAATTTATCTCATTAAAAGAATTCACCGGCATAAAGCGACTTAATGAATTCCTCTACCGGCATAACCTTTACGCCATCAAATAAATATTTTTTTGTCCCGCAATATACTCCTATCATATGGTCAACTACTACACCTCTGTTTTCAGCTAGATTGCGCATGGGTTTTTCCCATGCCCTGTTCCATTTTTCAGCCAGCTTTACCTCAATAACAATTATATTTGGCGGTTTATTACGATGTCCCTTCGAGGTTTCTATTACAAAATCTATTTCTACTCCGGCAGGGGTTCGATAATAGGATATCATTCTATGTTTTCCACTTATCTCATTGTATACACGCAGCTCATGAAATATAAGGGTTTCTAATGCGGTTCCCTCCCAGAAACGGTCTGTCTGATCATCCAGCATACCTGCTGCCGCTCTTGCTACTCCCGGATCAAACCAATAGAATTTTGGTTGAGCTGTTTCCCTTACTTTAAAGCCTGGTCTCCAGGCTGGAAGGATATGCCCAACAAGTGTATCAGTGAGGATGGAAAAGTATGTGTCTACAGTGCTGCGTGCTACAGATGCCTCCCTCGAAATATTTTTACTATTTATAGCTTGCCCGTTTATCTGGCCCGCCAGTGACAAAAATCTTAAAAAAGGAGGAACATTGCGGATCAGCCCTTCAGCCTGCAATTCTTCTTTGAGATATGTATTTACATATGTTCTCAGTATGTCGACAGCATATTCGGGTTCATTGTGCACCATCGGCAGCGTCCCAAAGTTGATTGCCCTTGACAGGTTAAACTCCTTGCGGATTTCATCCGCTGAAAATCCTTCCATTGAGATCGTCATAGCCCGTCCTGCAAGCAGGTTTGCACCGCCACGTTTAAGTTTTCTTGCAGAAGAACCGCAAAGTGCAAACAACCATCGCTTTGACTCCATTAAACGGTGTACTTCATCCAGGAGGGGTGGGATCTTTTGGATCTCATCGAGTATTATCCATGAACCCTCAGGTTTGTTCCCAACTATAGCTTCAAGAAGGTGAGGGTCACGTGATAGTTCGAGAAATAGAGATGTATCAAGGAAATCCAGCTTGAAGGTGTCAGGCATAACCTGTTTTAACCAAGTGCTTTTTCCTGTTCCTCTAGGTCCGAAAAGGAAAAAGGAACGAGATGGCTTTTTGAGGGTGCGTGCTATATTTGTTATATTATACATAGGGAAATGCATACCATACTGTAAAATTGCATTGTAAATTTACAATATGGTATGCAAATTGTCAATAAAGACCTATTTCAGTGCTTCATTATACAGCCCGTTGACTGTCTCCCAGTTTATTACATTCCATATAGACTCAAGGTAATCTCCCCTTTTGTTCTGGTACTTAAGGTAATATGCATGCTCCCATACATCTATACCAAGAATGGGTGCGCCCTTTACCTGTGCAATATCCATGAGCGGGTTATCCTGATTCGGGGTGGAACAGATAGTAAGCTTTTTTTCAGGTGTAACAACAAGCCATACCCAGCCTGAACCAAACCTGGCCATTGCCTCGCTGTTCATCTTCTTCTTAAACTGATCCATATCACCAAATGTTTTTTCTATATCCTTTTTCAGCGCCTCAGAAGGTTCGCTCTTTTTGGCTGATAGAAGTGCCCAGAAAAGCCTGTGGTTGTAATGGCCGCCTCCATTGTTGCGTACCACATCACCAAGGGTTGAAATATTTTTCATGATCTCTTCAAGGCTTTTATTCTCAAAGGCAGTTCCCTTTATGGCCTTGTTCAGGTTATTCACGTATGCGGCATGGTGTTTTGAATGGTGAATCTCCATGGTCTGGGCATCTATGTATGGCTCAAGGGCATTATAGGCATAATCAAGGGGGTCAAGCTTAAACTCGGCATACAGGTTACCTGTAAATAAAAATATAGAAATCAGGGTTAATATAGATGACTTCATTTTTGCCTCCTTTTTAAATGGGTTTGATTGTTTAATGCGTAATGCTTTAGTTAAATTTAAAATAATATAAATACTAAAATTTGGTTGTAAACTTTTTACAATTTTTTGTTTATAATAGCCCGCATTGTATTAATCCCTTCACAAAAAAGAAAAATATAAAGACTGAGAGATAACTAAAAATGGAAAATAACCATGTCAGAATAAATCAGTTAAGCAGAAAAGCAAGAATTATATGGGGTATATGCCTTGCTGCTGTTGCTGCACTGTTTTTTGCAGGGGCAATATGCGTACCCTTTTTTTTTGAGTCACAGACCCTGAGATACCAGTTGGGGACAGCTAGGAGTATGCTGCTCACAGGGCATATTATGGGCACTGCTGCCGGCCTCCTGCTGCTGGTCCAGATGATACTTGTGTGCAGATCCAGGTTTCTTGACAGGGTATTTGCTATAAACCGCCTTTTACTTTTCCACAGGATAAATGCCATTATTATCCTTGTGCTGGCAGTTGCTCATATGCTCCTTATCCTGAACACCCTTGGGAGCCAGATCCTTTCATTTGAATTCAGTCAATGGCCTGAATATACTGGCCTTATATTACTTGTAATGGTTGCAGGCATAGTCTTTTCCGGCCTGTCCCGGGGTCTGATAGGTATTAAATTTCAATTCTGGATATCATTACACAGGGTATTTACACCTGTAGCAATCCTTTTATTATGTATCCATCTCTATTGTGTTAGTAATACATTCCGTTATGACAGCGCCTATATCCTTATCATCTGCTTTTTTGCGGCCTGTTTGCTTGCCTATTTTATACTCCGTCTCAAAAAGCTTTCTGTGTTCAGACCTGCTTTCAGGGTAGGTAAGATTTTTGAGGCAGGAAAGAATATTTACTCCCTTGAGCTTGCACCTGAAAAGGACAAGGCTGTTGTATACGCACCCGGCCAGTTTGCATTTTTAAAGATCAGGTCATCCGCAATTTCTCCTGAAGAGCATCCCTTTACCATCTCATCATCCCCTACCAGGCAGCCATTGCTTCAGTTCACCATTAAAGACTCTGGCGACTGGACAAACAGGGTAAAGGAGATAAAGGCCGGAGACAAGGCCTGTATCCACGGCCCATTCGGCATTTTCGGGCATATTAATTTTGAATCCAGGGATGAGATAATCATGATTGCAGGAGGGATTGGCATTACCCCCATACTGAGCATACTCAGATACCTTCATGATATTAAATCGGGCCGCAAAATAACACTTCTTTGGAGCAACAGGACACAGAAAGAGGTTGTCTATGCGGATGAATTGAATAATATAGAAAAGTCGATGACTGGCCTTTCCATTAAATATGCGTTCACAAGGGAAGAGGGTCAGAATAAAAACCGTGCAAGGCTTAACAGGGATGGTCTTGAAATGCTCCTTTCCGGTTGCAGCAGGGGATCAATCATCCTTTTATGCGGGCCTCCGGCCATGATGACACAGGTCAGAAAAGATCTTATTTTAATCGGGTTTTCAGGCAGATCCATCATTGAGGAGAGATTCAGCCTTTGATAGATTGACATAAAATGTTTGATTATTACATTCGAAAAAACCAGAGATATAAAACCGTTTAAGAAAAGGAGATGACCCAATGAAACAAGTGATTAAGAGCATGATTTTTCTTGTGGCAGCAATATTGTTTTCCGGTATTACCCAGGCAGCGCCTGTTGAGTGGAACATAGACAAGGCGCACTCTAATTTTTATTTTGATATCAGGCACATCTTTTCAACCATCAGGGGCGGTTTTGACGGCTTTACCGGCAAGATAAATATTGACTCTGAGAAACCAGAGGCGAGCAGTGTGACATTTGATGTTGAGGTGAAAAGCGTTAACACCGGCATCAACCAGAGGGATAATCACCTGCGCACAATGGATTTTTTTGATGCAGGGGAATATCCCCTTATGAAGTTCAAATCCACCTCTGTAAAAAAGGTTGAGGGTAATAAATACGTCATGACAGGGGACTTTACAATAAAGGATGTCAAAAAAACCATAGAGGTCCCATTTACATATCTTGGTGTAAAGGATAATCCATCAAAACAGGGTGAACTTGTCGCAGGTTTTGATGCCCTATTCACAATAGACAGGCTGGCATACAATGTGGGCGATGGCAAATTCTATAAAATGGGCCTGATAGATAAGGATGTGAAGATTTTTATATCGTTGGAGTTAACAAAGAAGAAATAGCGGAATAATTTCATCTTCTTCGTCATTCCAGCGAAGGCGGGAATCCATTTTAGGGTATTAAAAAAGGCTCCTCCCAAGAATTTGTGGTTACAAAGACTGATAAGCAGTAACACCAAAGAGGAACTATTGTTTTTTCTACTAAATGGAATATTATTTCTAAATTATGGGACAATTGGTTAAATGCCGCCCCTAAGGGGCTTTGTTTTTTTAGATAATGTGTGTTCTATTAACATATCACCCCTTCGGGGCTAAAAACCATATGCTGCTCCTTTTGTAATAACAACAACACAGATGTGAAATGTTAGCCACCATTTTTGTGCCGCCTCTATAGCTAAACAGTATCAGCACCATAGGTGCGGCACATTAATAGCACGGTGTGTACGTTTTTTACAAGCCCCATCGGGGCGACATGTTAAACGCCAATTGTTTATCCTACCCACCACATAATAATTGTATAAATGATACCTGTAATATAGAGAGTTCCGAATATCTCCTTATTGTACTTTGCGAGCCAGAGAGGCAGATAAATATCAAAATTATTCTTCCGGTCTGAAGTATACCTTGCGGCAATTCCTGTCAAAGGGCATTTGAATTTATTTAATGCAAGGATTAATACTTCAAATAAAACAACGCAGATCAAGGTAAAGGATACAGCAAATTTTGAAAGAAAAGCGTAGACTGGTGTTGCGATTATAGAGCCTGCAAACAGTGCCCATACAAATGTGTGGGCTGTTTTTACAATTATCAGCTTTTCCTTTTTCTCCATATCGCAGCCCAATACTATGAGGGTCAAACATGTGTAGAGACGGGTTTAAAACCCGTCTCTACTGTGAAATTTCACAATGTTTTTTCAGCCACCCTTTTACATATATATTCCCCAATCGGTATCGCCGATGTAGCCGCAGGAGAAGGAGCATTACACACATGAAGGCTCCGCTTGCTTTCGGCAAACAGAAAGTCATGCACCATTGTGCCATCCTTTAATATGGCCTGTGCGCGAATACCTGCGGGGTATGGACGTAAATCAGCAAGTTTTACTTTTGGGCAATATTTTTGTACCAGTTTCAAATACCCCGGGGGCCACAGGGAGTCTTTCAGTTCAAGAAGCCCGGTCTTATAGTAGCGTTTAAAAAAGGCCCAGAATCCGGGAAATGTAAGGGTGTCACGCGCATCCTTTATATCAATATTAATCCTGTCATAACCTTCACGCTTCCATCCGAGCACTGCGTTTGGCCCTATGGTAACAGAGCCGTCAATCATCCTCGTAAGGTGTACCCCCAGAAATGGGAGGTCAGGGTCAGGTATGGGGTATATCAGGTGTTTTATTATATTATCGTTGTCAGAAGATAACTCATAGTACTCGCCCCGGAACGGAATAATCTGAAACCCTGTCGGTATATTCAGCATCCTCACAATCCTGTCCGATTGCAGACCAGCGCATGTGATCAGGAAACGTCCCTTAAAGAGATTCTTTTCCCCGCAGCAGGTTGTATAAACCCTGATATCGGTATCCGATTCCCTGATGTCAGTCACCTCATGTTCAAGCAGGGCATTACCGTCTAAGGCGAAAAACCTGTCTGCCATCCTTTTTGTCACACGCTTGTAATCAACAATTCCGGTTGTCTTAACAAGTATCCCGCCAAGACCTGTAATATTGGGTTCCTCGCGCCTTAGCTGCTTACTGTCCAGGATCTCAATATCGAGCATGTTCTGTTTGCAGCGCTCTATCAGCGCCTGCATCAGCTCCATTTCATGTGCGTTTGTTGCAACAAGCAGCTTTCCGCATTGCATGTAAGGGATATTATTTTGATCGCAAAAGGTTTTTGTGGCTGATGCACCCCTCCTGCAGAACTCCGCCTTCATGCTCCCTGGCTGGTAATAAACTCCGGCATGGATCACCCCGCTGTTATGTCCTGTCTGGTGCTTTGCAAAGTCAGGCGCCTTTTCAAGCAGCAGTATCTTTTTTTTGGGATAAAGCTGCTGCATTTGCCATGCAGTAGAAGCACCTACTATGCCGCCTCCTATTATAATGTAATCGTATATCATGTTGAATAAATCACCTTTTATATCAGGTTATATCGCCATCCAGTGGTGTACTGATTATGCAGCTTATAGCTCAATGATTCCTTTTAATAAAACAGAATTTTATCCGGCATTTCATTTTTTCATAAAAAAGCTACTTCTTGACTGAGTTAACATGAAATGTTAATGAGACTTTATGGATTCCAGTTATTATGAACTGTTGATGGAACGGGCTCTTTTAGAGGCGAAAAAGGGTTATGATGAGGGCGAGGTCCCTGTGGGGGCGGTTATTGCAGATACTGAGGGTAACATAATCTCATGCACCCACAATCAGCCTATAGGCCTTAATGACCCGACTGCTCATGCGGAAATCCTGGCCATGAGAAGGGCAGGGGAGGCCTTAAGAAATTATCGCCTAACCGGTTTGACGCTGTTTGTTACTGTTGAGCCATGCCTCATGTGTATAGGAGCAGCCATTCACAGCAGGATATCAACACTGGTATTTGGCGCTAATGATCCGAAAGGAGGCGCTGCCGGGTCATTATATAACCCGGCGATTGATACCCGCCTTAATCATCGTATTGAGATAATCTCCGGGGTCAGGGAAAAAGAGTGCGGTGATTTACTAAGGGATTTCTTTAAGGCGAGGAGAAATCTTTAAAAAGCTTTGATGGAGAGGTACCGAAGTGGCCGTAACGGGGTCGACTCGAAATCGATTTGTCTTGTGAATAGCAGGGCACGTGGGTTCGAATCCCACCCTCTCCGCCAGCCTTCGCCAATAGCAGTCGTTTACACTCTTGCTATTAAACGGCTACGGCTGGCAGGCCAGGAAATAAATTTAAGGGCAAAGGCTGCTGCCCGCCATAGCTGCCTGACCGCCAAAGCTTAAGCGACGGCGGTTAGCGAAGGAGGGCGAATTAGTAGGAGTCCTGAAAAACAACTAATTGATAGAAGTTAAACAGTTTATTTCATTCTTTATCCTTGGAGAAAAATTATGAAATATGTTTACCTTATTCAAAGTATTCTATTCCTGAAACAGAAATATACTGGCATCACCACCGATGTGTTTAAACGGCTTGAAGAACACAACTCAGGAAAATCGATTCATACATCAAAATATAAACCCTGGAAACTTGTAACATATATAGCCTTCACAAATGAAGAAAAAGCTATGGAATTTGAACGATATCTTAAGTCCGGTTCAGGGAGGGCATTTGCTGAAAATCATTTCCGGGATGATGCCTTAAAATGCTCTTGCGAATTAATAAAATTGGGTATAAAGATTTCTGAAAAATGCCTTAAAGAATTAAAATCTAATTTTTCATGAATTGGGGTTTGAATAAAAAGGGCGATTTATCTCGATTATTTTATGAAGTTCATTTGATTTTCTAACCACTTAACTTACTTAATTTTTTATCGGTTTTTTGGTTCCTTGGGCTTAAAAAGTCAGCACATCTTCTTTAAGGGAGAAGATCACAATGAATCAATCGATAGTTAATAATTATGCCTTTATTGATAGCCAGAATTTAAATCTTTCTGTACATGATCAAGGGTGGAATCTTGATTGGAAAAAATTCAGAATTTATTTAAGACATAAACATAAAGTATCCAAAGCATTTTTGTTTATTGGTTATATATCAACTAATGAAAGGCTTTATACATCATTGCAAAATATCGGCTATATCCTTGTGTTTAAGCCAACCATGATCTTACCTTCTGGGGAACCAAAAGGAAATGTCGATACAGAATTAGTTTTACACGTAATGCTGGAGTTATCTAATTATGATAAGGCTGTTATAGTGGCTGGGGATGGAGATTATTATTGTCTTATTAATCACTTAAGAAAAATAAATAAATTGGAAAGATTGATAATTCCTAACAGACATAAATATTCTTCTTAATTGAGAAGTTTTTCACCATATATGAGTTTTATAACAGACCTAAAACATAAATTGGAATACATCAAATAAAAAGAGGCATTACCTCAGGACGGAACCTTTTGGCTAGCCTCTTATCGTGATTTCGATGTTATTATCGGCAGAAAAAATTACTTTGTCAACTTTTTTAACCATTAAAAAGTATTAATTCTACGCTACTCGATGAGTAGAAGGATAGCTTAACATGGAAATATGATCAGCAAATATAGAAGACCTTGACTTGTTAATGGGCATTACCCAACGATGCATTAAAAATCTTGATGCTCAGGGCATATATCAGTGGGATGAGATAGACCCGGCAAAGAAGGATTTCCAGGATTATATAACAGGAAAAGGCAGGCATGCGGACAGGGTAAAAGCCAGGGATCGGATGTGTTACTGGTGCAATAATAAAATAGGCATCTCGATGGCAGAATTATCGAGGAGGCTTGATATAACGATGGCTGCTGTGAGTTATGCTGTAAGTCGTGGAGAGAAGGTAGCTAAAGAAGGCAAATACACAATGGAGATTTGAGTTCTTGTAATATTTAAGGATTGTCCCCTATTATAATGATGTTTTCAATTTAGAAGGTCAACTCTGACAAGCTATTATTCGTCTACTCGTTTTAGTGCTTCATCAAGTATCTGTCTGGATAAATAAAGCCCGGTATTTATTAGTTCTTCGATTACAGGTCTCGCTTTGGGTATTAAGCCCCTTTTTTTGGCAACCAATATCATGCCCAGTGTACCGCGCACTGGAATACCTAAAAGTGTAGCACATCTCCGCCCGTTTAGATCGTCAATGATGGCTTCTATTCCAGGGTTCATTTAAGCATATGCAAGTACAGACGATTCACCGGGGCCAAGCGCCCACTCAGAAATGATTTCAGGAGTTGGCGGAGGAGTTATGATTTCAATCCCTGAAGTGTTTTTAAGGGTTTTTGTTGTTATATCTTTAGGTCCTCGCATCCTGATCTCATTGGCTACAGGTTCAGGAACAAGGATATGACCTGCTAACTGGTGTAGCAGTTCCATCTTTTGCCCACGGCTGAAAAATATAAGTGGAGAGGCGTTTATAATATATTGATTATCCACGGGCAAGCTCTTTGTCCAGATCATCAAAGTCTATTTGAAAAGAATTCTTGCCCATTTTTGCTAATGACAGCAGAAAGTCGGTACGAGACAAACCGGCTATTCGCGCTGCAACCTCCTGGCTTACCTTCCCTTGTTCATACCATGAAGCTGCGGCCGCAAGTCGCATCTCCCGTGTAAACTCATCCGGGCCTATCCGCAAAGCAGAAAACACCTTATCAGGTACATCCATGTTCAATGTCGGCATAACTATACTCCTTACTTATTTGGTTATATTAGCAGAAATGATAATAAATGGACAAGAATTTAACATAAATAATTACACGGGATATTCTCTTAACCTGTTTTCAGGCAAAGTATTTTCTAAAAGGATTTCCAGGATGACATCGCAGCACAGAGCCTGTATGTTGTTACTTTGAACTCAGGAGAAAACATTTCAGGGTGCATATGCATTAACGAAACAGGATATCCCGGTTACGAGAAGGCAAACTGGGCGGGTTCAAAATATTTTGTCATACATAAGATAATGGTTGACCCGGTATTTGAAAATCAGGGCATTGGAAAAGCAGCAATGCATTTTGCAGAGGAATTAGTCCGTTCAAAAAGAAAAGACTCTATACGGTTAGATTGCTTTCAGAAGAATCTAAGGGCAAACCGGTTTTATGTACACCTTGGATATATCGTAAAGGGTGATACAACTTTCAGAAAAGGTATGTTCAATTTATATAAAAAAATGATTTAATCACTTCATAGCACCCGTTTAACTGATGGTTCTGATGATTGGTAAAAATAGGATGATGATAGTAGGAAAGGGTCAATATTTGGGTAATAAAATTAACTTGATTAAACTTTTTACCTACATCCCCTAGTTTCACATCCCCTAGTTTCATTATGAGAGAAGAGGAAAAGCCCAATTGCAAAATTGAATTTGAGGTTGAGGCGCCAAAAAGAAAGTATTGGGCAACGACTAAAATAATCCGGGATGCTTTTGAACTGTCAGTGTAACCCGGAATATAAATCAGTGCCAATTCCAAGGATATAATTCAGGGCATAAGGAGGTGTTAGAATAAGGCCACCCAATAATTC
>JAFGFM010000046.1 GCA_016931115.1 Deltaproteobacteria bacterium
GAATTATTGGGTGGCCTTATTCTAACACCTCCTTATGCCCTGAATTATATCCTTGGAATTGGCACTGATTTATATTCCGGGTTACACCAGACCTCAACATCCAGCTTGCTTACATGGGATGCACCTTTTCGTTCCAGTGTCGAGTCAATGTTTGCAAAATTAGCAAGCTTGTAGCTGACTGATCCGGGAGTTCGGTCAAGTACCTTTGCCAGTTCAATTATTTCCGGGTTCCTCACATGAATTCGACCAAAGGGGGTCTTACAGTAAAGGTTTATTGCAAGAATCAACTCGTCGCGTGTCCATGGTTTTCGTTCGCTGGTGCTCATATTATGACCTTCCGCATGAAAATGATGCAATACAAATTCAATATTATATTTTAACCGCGAAACACGCGAACTGCGCGAAAGGGTTTTATGTCTAAAAAACAATAATATTTAACCGCGAAACACGCGAACTGCGCGAAAGGGTTTTATACTTAAAACAATAATTATTAACCGCGAAACACGCGAACTGCGCGAAAGGGTTTTATATTTTAAAACAATTATTTTTAACCGCGAAAGCCGCGAACAGCGCGAAAATTAAAAACAAAAAAATATTTAAAGCTTTTGTTCGTGTCTTTCGTGTGGTTCGCGGTTCATTCTGCTACCTTCGTTTGTGTTGGCAATTCTTATTATTTCCGCCTTCGGGTAACTGCCAAAATTAACAAGCAGACCCAGTTCAAGCCCTGTTGCCTTTAGATAGTTCATCAATTGCGCTTTATGTTCAGAGGCAATATCTTTAACAGCCTTTAACTCAATGATAATCCTGTCATAACAGATAAAGTCAGGACGATATGTCTGCTTTAATGGTTCATCTTTGTATTTCAGTTCCAGATCAACCTGTGCCCGAAAAGGTATTGACTGTTTTGTAAATTCTTTTTCAAGGCATTCCTGATAGACTGCTTCAAGAAATCCACATCCCATTTCATGATAAACCTCAAAAACAGCGCCCTGTATCCGGTAGCATTCGTCTTTATATAGGATTTTATCATTCATGATTAACCGCCAAATATTTTTAACTGCGAAAAGCACGAAGAATTATTTGACCGCGAAAGGCGCGAAAGTCGCCAAAATTTTATTTCTTTTTAAAAAATAAAGTCTTTTTTCGTGTGGTTCGCGTGGTTCGCGGTTCTAAAAATATATGCCAAATATCCGGGAATCTATTTTTTTAAGGCTGGGTTGTTGTAGCAGAAAACTATTCAATGATCAATGATCAATGATCAATTAACAATAAACAAAGATAAAAACAGGCTGTTAGGCTGAAGGCTGTAAGGGAAGGATGGTAATTCAATATTCAAAATTTCCGCCTTCGCTAATAGCTATGGCGGACAGGCAAAATTCTAATATTATAAACCCTATGCTGCCTGATTTGAATGGGGTTAAACCCTTGTTATGAATTTATTTTGGGGCTTAATCATGTCTGAATTTCAGTAAGTTTTGCTGCATCAGAATATGGTATTGTAGAACCTACCGTTTTTTTATTCCAGACTTCTTCACGGTGCGAAGCTTCATACGCTAATTGTTTTTTCGGAAATGCTAAAGCAACTCTGAGGATTATCTTTTTTTCCTCATCGGTGAGTGGTGTTGCTTCAGTTTCATCAGAATCGCGAATTAAACCAATCAGCTCTTTATAATTATTCATCTGCGGGCCATGTGGAAGAGCGGCATATGTAGCACCGGTTAAACTCTGTCCAATCCTGTGAAAGGCTATCATATCTGCATACCATAAATATTTAGCGTCAAACAGCATCATGTCACCCTCTTCAAGAAACGACTCCCCCAATTCTTTCTCGAACTCTTTCATCACAAGTTTTATTCTCGGAATTGAAAGAGCCCTGTTTCCTGTATAACTATTGCCAACTTTTATTTTCTGGAATGCTTCTTTAAGCGATATGTTCATGGATTTTGTTTGTATTATACCGTTCTCCCACCGCTTAATGCTGGCAATGCCAACGCCTGTCCTTTTAGCAAGTTCCTGTTGTGTTAAACTAAGACTTTCTCTCTGCTCCCGTATTTCTGCACCTGTTAATAGCCCCATTTTCTTTCTATATGCATCTGAAATAGCGTCCTGTATAGCCGCAGTTTGCTCAATAGTGGCGACTTCTATTCCACACTTTTCACAAACAAATATCTCTTCCTGAATACTTATTTCCTCCCCTCTAAAAGTGATATTTTTGGGAATCTTCTTCACAACCATTAACCCGTGTTCATTTGGGCAGTAATGTATTTCTTTTTCCATTTTAATCTCCTTTCTCTTTTCTATCGCGATGTAAAGAGACCAGGTAAAAACAATCGTTTTTAAAACAATATTTTACATATGTTTTGCATCCAAATAATTTGCTAGGCCAACTAAAAGCAAAAAGTTCTGCATCCCTTATTTCAACTTTATATGATTTTTGAGGAGGCCTGGTTCCTTCATAATTTTCAGGTCCAATTTCATCCAGGATAGCTAAAAGTGTAGATTGCAAATCCTTTACATGGTAATCCAATTCAATTGCATCAGAAGCTATTACAATGGGATCAAGTATTTTTATTTTTCTAATTGAAACCAGTTCAACAGCATTTTTAATCTTATAAGTGAGTTCCCTCCAAGATGGCCTTTCCATAATGCCTCATATGGTATCAATTGATACCATAGCGCATATATTAGTATCAATTGATACCTGTGTCAACTTTATAATTTATCATGGTGAATTATAAAAAGTGATTGGTTGTGGAGGTGTTAACAGTGACAAAATTTACCATTAATAAAATATTTATCTCACCCCACCAGAGATCATTCACAGATATTATCCAGCACCTTCAAGAAACCTTTATCTAAACCGGGACAATCCTATAAATAAGTGAATAACTCCTCATTAATCGCCTATTCAATAACTTCTTTCACACGTCCTACAATACCACTTTCCAACCTCACTTTTATTCCATACGGATGAGTTGCGGAATTTGTTAGGAGATCCTTAACAATCCCTTCTGTCAGCTTCCCTGTCCGTTGGTCCTGCTTCTGCACGACCTTTACTTTAATGCCGGGTTTTATGTTTGATCTGGTTTTTCCGTCCATGGGTATTATTAGCTCAAAGGTCAAAGCTCAAAGTTGAAAGTAACATCTCCAAAAACCATTAATTCATCTAACCGCGAAACACATCCGCCTTCGTATAGGACATTCATACTTCAGTCTTCGCTATGAAGCTACGCCCCGACAAGATGGCGGGACAGGCGAAAAGCACGAAAGGTTTGTATTAACAAAGCTCAAAGCTGAAAGGCATTTTTCCTACTCATTTACTGCCTGATTATTCTCCTTTTCTACATTCTCTAATACTATCTGACCGTTTTTATATAAAACCAACGGTGTACCAGTATCTCTCGCTATTTTACGGGCTGCCTGAGCAGCGCGTTTCAGGGCTCCTTCAACCTTTGCCAGATCAGGGTCCTGAATTGTTTTCTTTGATATAGTCATAAATTTTCTCCTTCATCAATCAGCCGCGGGGTTTCGTCTGAATTGTCATATAATATCCAGTTATCAACCAGTTTTTTGTACACATTATGAAAGTTATTTAATCCTTTGTCAAACCTTCGACGAATAATAGATTCATCAACATTATGTCCTCCCTGTGCAACACGGACTTTTACTCTTTCGAGCGCAATTTCAACATCAGGAAGGCTTAAAAAGATCAGTTTTATCAAGTACCCTGTTTTGTGCCATTCCCGGATATACCGGGTATAGATTAATCCACTCAATGTTGTTTCAAATGCAAAATTGACTTTTCTTCTTGTATATTCTCTAATTTCTTCAAGCATCAGTCGACCCGCCCTGAGTGCAGCCTGATCCGGCGTGAAAGGAGACAGCCCTGCTGCAATCAGATCTGCATTAACAAAATAAGGACAGTCCGCATCTTTTACCAGGTACTCCTTTGCAAATGTAGTTTTACCTGCACCATTTGGACCTGCAATGATTACTATTTTGTTTTCATTTTCCATTACATTATTGCCTTAACTCTATCAACAACTCCGCTCTTTCCAATGATCAATGAACAATTATCAATTAACAATGGATTCAAAATTCAAGGTTAAAGATTCAATTTAACCGCGAAACACGCGAACAGCGCGAAAGAATTATCTACCACGAAATACATCCGCCTTCGTATAAGACATTAATACTTCAGTCTTCGCTATGAAGCTACGCCCCGACAAGATGGCGGGACAAGCGAAAAGCACGAAAGGTTTTTATTATTTTATTTTAATTGCAGTCTTTTTTCGTGTCGTTCGTGTGGTTCGTGGTTCAAAAAATTATGGGAAAAATTTGTATATCTCTTTTCTATGCAAAACCCTTTCAAGTATTAGCGTATTATTTTCAAGCTTTAATCCAACACGATAGGTACCAAATCGGACTTTGTAATATCCGGGATAGCCCTTCATTTGTTCAAGTTTTTCTAATTCAGAAATTGTTTCTGCTTCTGGCAGTTCTTTGAAAACGAAGTCTTCAATTTTGGTGCGGTATTCCGAGGGTAGTTTAGAAAGCTCTTTTAAAAAATGTTTACGATACGCAGTATTCATCGAGATTTTTCCAGTTGATCGTAGTAAGCCTTGGCTTCATTAATGTCTAACATCTCTTCGCCCTCGTATTCTTTCATGAATTCTACAAGCGCATAATCCTCCAGTATCTCTTCCAACTTTTCAAATGCCTCTATTGGAATCTGAACTGCAACCTTCCTGTTATTTTCATCCACAATATACCTTCGGTCTATTACATTCATTTTTCAAACTCCGATTATCTTAAGTTCCGAGTATTTTACAATAATACTCATAAAACTCAAAGGATAAGTTTGGATTATCAGGTTTTAACCGCGAAAGGCGCGAAAGTTAAAACAAAAAAATAATATTCAAAGTCTTTGTTCGTGGCGTTCGTGTGGTTCGCGGTTCATGGATTTAAGATTTTTATTTACCGCGAAAGGCGCGAACAGCGCGAAAGAATTGTCTACCACGAAATACATCCGCCTTCGTATAAGACATTCATACTTCATTCTTCGCTATGAAGCTACGCCCCGACAAGATGGCGGGACAGGCGAAAAGCACGAAAGGGTTTTATGTCTAAAAAACAATAATTTTAAAATCCTGTTACTTAAAAAGTCTTTATCTTTTTACAGCTTTTTTTCGTGTCGTTCGCGTGGTTCGCGGTTGCAAAAGATTTATAAAGTACTTTTCGAATAATTTTCCAGTAATGCCTCGGGCATACCGCCTTCAGTGAGGACCACACGGTTTTTGATGAGCCATCGCCCGTCCTGTTTTACCAGATCGGTCCTTTCACGCCCATACTCAGTAATTTTACCCTCTGTTGTCAGCAGCTCTGCCTTGATGCTGTGCCAGAGAAATGTCGCGACAGCCCTGTCACCCTGCACGTCAATCTTCATGTTCGTTAACATCATCTCGGATACTCCCTCGGGTATTGCCTTTTCAGCTTTCGGCTCTTTTTCCTCATTTCCGCCCGTATTGAGCTGACCATATATGGCCTTGATCTCTTCCAGGCCGTTATAGACCAGGCCGTTGACCTCCAGCCTGCCGTCATCAGTGAAAAATGATTTAAAATCATGCTTACTGTCCGGTCTGAACTGTGCATAGTAATCTATAAACATATCCTCAATCGCGACGCGCTCCATCAGTTGTGTCAGCTCAGGCGGTGTTGCCTGCTGTGGAGCCTCAGGAGCCCCGGAACAGGCAGCAATAAATCCCAGTATGGTAAGGATAACAATCAGTTTTAATTTCATTTTCATGGTTCCTCCTTGATTTAAATTAAAAATGGGTTAAAGACGAATAAAAGCTCAATGCTCAAAGCTCAAAGTTCAAAGCTCAAAGCAAAAGCTGTAATGCAATATTAAAAATCTTAATTTAACCGCGAAATAGGTCCGCCGTCGTAAAAGTCATTCATACTTCAGTCTTCGCTATGAAGCTACGCCCCGACAAGATGGCGGGACAGGCGAACTGCGCGAAAGATTTATCTACCACGAAATACACCAAAAGCACGAACGATTTTTTTACTTTTATATTATTTAAAGCCTTTGTTCGTATGAAACAACCGGGGTCAGTATGAAACAACCGGTGTCAGTCCTTGTCATTGGACAGAATTGAAGACGCTAATCACTAAGAATATCAAGGCGGTTGAAGATATTTATCTTTAACAGCTTTTGTTTTTAGGGGCGGGTGGCCGGGGGTATTTAAGGCTTTGGGGCTTCTGATAATCATTCACCATTATGTAAGAGCGTGCAAAAACCGTGATCAGTTTTGTATTTTAACCTCAGACAATGACAGGCAGTCAGTCAGCCATTGAACCTAAATAAAAGGTATTATAAACAAGTAGTTAACTGACAGACGATCCTTCTCAGATGAAAGCTCTATCGGGAATTTATTGCCTTCAATATGGACAAAAATTAATTTTTTATTGTTTTAATGTGAAAATATTATATAGTTACTCATGACCTTTTTGATTGATTTAAAATCAGGATTATATAAATGGATTCTTTTGTACCACAGTGGGAAAAAACCTATCCGGAAAAGTTTGTTTCCAAGGATGAACTCTTTAAAGATATAGGCAGGGGAGATAAAATATTTGTAAGCACCGGGTGCGGTGAACCGGTTTTTCTTGTAAATGAGCTGGTAAGATATGTTGAATCGCATCCCAAGGCATTTGCGGATGCAGAGCTGTTCCAGGTGTGGACCCTTGGTGTAAATGTATACGCTGAAGAGAAGTTTAATTACAATTTCAGGCACAATTCCTTTTTTATAAGCGATAAATCACGGGATTCTATCAATAAGGGTCTTGCGGATTACACCCCGATATTTCTTTCACGTGTACCGGATCTGATACATAAAAAGTATATCAGGTTTGATGTTACACTTATCCAGACCTCTCTCCCTGACCGGAATGGAAATGTGAGTCTCGGCATAAGCGTTGATATATGCAAGGCAGCTGTAGAGAACTCAAGTCTTATAATCGCCCAGATGAATGCAAATATGCCGCGTGTGCACGGCAATACATTTGTGAATTTAAAGGATATACAATATGTTATCCGGCATGATGAACCCCTGCTTGAATATAAACCGGTAGTGCCGGGTGACATAGCAAGGCAGGCCGGAAAGTATGTTTCAAAGATAGTGAATGACGGTGATACGATCCAGATAGGTTATGGAAGCCTGCCGAATGCGATTCTTGAAAATCTAAAGGATAAGAAAAATCTTGGAATTCACACAGAACTCCTTACAGATGCGGTTGTTGAGCTGATCAAGCTTGGTGTAATTAACAATTCCAAAAAAACAATAGACAGAGGCCGCACAGTCGCCTCCTTCTGCATGGGTACACAGAAGACCTATCAGTACATTGACGACAACCCTGAAATGGATTTCAGGACAATAGATTACACAAATAATCCTCTTGTCTTAGCCCGCATACATAATATGACAGCTATTAATTCCGCTTTACAGATTGATCTTACCGGGCAGGCCAGTGTGGAATCGGTAGGAGGCAAGTTCTACAGCGGGATAGGCGGCAGCGCTGATTTCATGCGCGGTGCATTACTTGCCCCTGGCGGGAAAACAATCCTTGCGATTGAATCAACTGCCAAGAATGGTGAAGTATCACGCATCGTGCCACATCTTGAGACAGGTACAGGTGTCACCCTGAACAGGGGCGATATCTTTTACGTGGTCACAGAATACGGGATAGCCTACCTGCATGGTAAAAATATCCGTGAACGTGCAATGGACCTGATCGCGATTGCGCATCCAAAATTCAGGGAATGGCTTATTAAAGAGGCAAAGAGACTGAATATAATCTACAAAGACCAGGCATTTATTCCCGGAAAAAGCGCGGAATACCCGGAATACCTGGAAGAATACAAAACATTAAAAGGCGGTCTTCAGCTGCTTTTCAGGCCTGTCAGGATTAATGATGAGAGCCTGGTAAAAGACTTTTTCTATTCTCTTTCGAATCAGAGTCTGCAGAGGCGGTTTATGTCCTTCAGGATGGATGTGCCTCATTCGATCAGGCAGGATTTCGTGGTTATTGACTACACAAAAGAGCTGGTGATTCTTGCAGTTATACAGGATGACGAGAAAGAGATTGTTGTGGGTATGGGTCAGATCTCTAAAGATGAAAATACACTTTTTGCTGAAGTGGCCTTTGCAGTAAGGGATGATCATCAGAACATGGGAATAGGTACCGCGCTTCTGTCTTATCTCACCATTATCGCAAAAAAGGAAGGGCTTCACGGATTTATGGCAGAGGTTCTTCTTGAGAATCAGCCCATGCTTCGCGTATTTAACAAAATGGGATTTGATATACACAGAAAACTTGAAGAGGGGGCATACAGGCTTATAATGAGATTTGGAGAGCAAAATAATGGGTAATGATATTAAACACGATATAAAATACCTGTTCGAGCCAGGCAGTATTGCTGTCATAGGCGCATCACAGGATAAAAAAAAGATAGGTTACAGTGTTTTCAATAATATTATATCAGGCGGTTACAAGGGCAGGGTTTATGCAATCAGCCCAAAGGGCGGCTTTATTGACGGCCATCAGGTATACACAGATATCCTTGATATAAAAGAAGAGGTGGACTGCGCATCAATCGTGATCCCAGCAAACCTGGTGGTAAATGCGATAAAAAAATGCGCTGAAAAAAAAGTAAAATATGTACAGATAATCAGCTCGGGTTTTTCCGAGATAGGGAATGATAGAGAAGAAAAAGAGATAGCTGAGATCGCGAAAAAGGTCGGGATGAGGGTAGTAGGGCCTAATATGTTCGGGTTGTACTCTTCTTCAGTATCCCTTAACTGCACATTTTCCGCAAGCAAAGTTATCCCCGGGCATGTGGCGATACTTACACAGAGCGGTGCGCTCGGTATAGCCATGATCGGCAAGACCGCTGTTTCCGGGATTGGTCTTTCATCTATCATTTCAATCGGGAATAAATGTGATGTGGATGAGTCAGACCTGCTTGAGTATATCATTGATCATGATGATACAAAGGTAATCCTGATATATATGGAGGGTGTTAAAAAAGGGGAGAGGCTTATCAGCAGCCTGAGAAGAGCTGTCATAAAAAAACCTGTAATAGTTATCAAGTCAGGAAGATCTGAAAGGGGCGCGCGTGCTGCTGCATCCCATACCGGTTCCCTTGCCGGATCAGATGAAATATTTGACGCCATCATGAAGCAATGCGGGGTTGTCAGGGCTGAAAGCGTTGAGGAGGCATTTAACTGGTGCAAGTTTTTTTCATCAAGCCCCGCGCCCAGAGGGTATAACAGCGTAATCATCACAAACGGCGGTGGAATAGGGGTTCTTGCCACAGATGCATGTGAAAAATACGGGGTTGAGCTTTGTGATGACCAGCCGCTTTTGCAAAAGATATTTGACCCTGTAACCCCATCATTCGGATCTACAAAAAACCCGGTTGATATCACCGGCGGAGCTGCTGCGGCAGATTATGAGTCAGCCCTTTCAGCTGCAGCAGAATCAAAGGAAATAGACTCGACAATAGCACTTTACTGTGAAACCGCCACATTCGATTCGGCAAATCTTGAGAGTATGCTTGTATCAACACACTTAAAGCATATGAAGGCCGGAAAGCCTGTCACATATGCCCTTGTCGGCGGTGATCAGGTTGAATCCACAATTGCATCTCTGAAAACTACAAGTATCCCTCTGTTTAATGAGGTGCAGCAGGCGGTTTCATGTATTGGTGCATATAATCAGTATTTTAAATTCCTGGATGAAATTACCCTTGCTTCTGAAGAATATGAAATCGATACTGATGCCATTAATAAAATAATTGATGGCGCACTGAAAGCAAACAGGTCTTTTCTTCTTGCAAATGAAGGGGCAGCAGTAATGCAGGCCGCTGATATAGTAATCCCCCTTAGCAAAATTGCGAGAAATATTAATGATGCTGTTAAATACGCTGAAGAGATAGGTTATCCGGTTGTGATGAAGGTTGTCTCAAAGGATATCCTTCACAAAAGTGATGTGGGAGGGGTTATCCTTAATCTGGAAACCAGGAAAGAGGTTATTAATGCCTATGAAGCTATTATGCATAAATGCAAGGGATATAACCCCAATGCTGTTATTGAAGGCATTGAAGTATGCGAGATGGTGAAAAAGGGAACAGAGCTAATCATTGGAGCCAGAAGGGACCCTTCATTCGGCCCTGTGATCATGTGCGGGCTTGGTGGAATATATGTTGAGGTCATGAAGGATGTCTCCTTCAGGACTATGCCTATGAATCGTGGCATTGCCCTCTCCATGCTTGAGGATATCAGGTCATATCCCCTACTCCTGGGCGCAAGGGGTGAAGAAAAGAAGGATATCGATTCCGTGATCGATACAATTATTAAAATAAGCTCTATTGTTAAAAAATGTGGCAGAATTACTGATATAGAAATTAATCCGGTTGTAGTCTATACAGATAAAAGCGGGCTTAAAGCTGTAGACGCAAGGATCTTGATTGCGAAACCAAAGGAGGAAAACAGATGAAAAAGATAGTGATATCTTCAATGAGAGACGGAGCCGGGAAAACAAGCATTATTGCCGGTATTATTTCTTTGATAAAAGATAAAAAGTTCGCATATATAAAACCTCTTGGTGACAGGCTTATCTATCGCAGGAAAAAAAGCTGGGATTATGACGCCAGCCTCATTGTAAAACTTTTGGGGCGTGAAGGAGAGCTGGAATCCCGCTTTGAGAAGATAACCCTGGGTTTTGACCAGTCAAAAATAAGATATATGTATGATGAAGAGGGTATTAAAAAGGCGCTTTTCGATATGGTAAAAGAGATAGGTACAGGTAATGATATCCTTTTTTCCGAAGGAGGCAGGGACCTTTTTTTCGGGGCATGGGAGAATCTTGATTCCATCTCAGTAGCAAAATATCTGGATGCAAAACTTGTGATGGTATTAAGCGGGAACAGGGATGCTATACTGGATGATATAAAGTTCATAGACAAGTATCTTGATGTAAAAGGCGAAAACTTTGGCGGAATAATAATCAATAAGGTAAATGAATTAGATGAGTTTGAAGAAATATTTGTTCCAGAGATAAAAAAAATGGGTATAGAGATACTCGGGCTTATACCATACAAAGAGCAGTTGACCTATTTTACAGTTGATTTTCTTGCTGAAAAACTGCTGGCCAAGGTGCTTGCCGGTGAAGAAAATATAAAAAATACAATTAAAAATTTCATCGTCGGAGCAATGTCAACAAGCGATCCTCATAAAAATCCCCTTTTTACTCTGCCTTCCCTTAACAGGGAAGATCAGCTTGTGATCACAGGGGGCGATAGAAGTGACATGATACTTGCAGCGCTTGAACGTGACACCGCCTGCATTATCATTACCAACGATATTATGCCGCCCCAGCATGTCATTTCAAAGGTCATGGAGCGCAAAGTACCTTTGCTGCTTGTCTCCATGGATACATTTCAGACCGTAAAGAAGGTGGATGATATGGAGGCGCTTCTTACAAAGGATAATGATGTGAAACTGAATTTATTATCACATCTAATCGAAAAACATACGAGAATCACTGAATTTCTAAATTGATTAACTTATAGATGCGATATCTTTTTCATAACTGATATCGCATCTTTTTTCTCATCCCCCTTAAAATATACCTTTTAAAGCAAATGTTAGAATTATGTTAGGATTCTGTTTAGGGTTGACTGGAACACCCGGATAAAATAGTATTCAAAAAGTATTAGTAAAATATTATTTAAAGATATTTTTAATGATAACAGATAGTTAGAAAGGTGTATTTCTATGGGAATAGAAGTAATATATATACTTGTAGGTGTTTTGCTGCTCTTTGCTGTTTTAGATCTGGTTGTGGGCGTTGCAAATGATGCGGTTAATTTTTTAAATTCGGCCATAGGTTCAAAGGCCGCCCCGTTTTTCGTGATACTTATTATTGCAAGTATTGGTATCCTTACCGGTGTCGCTGCATCAGGCGGTATGATGGAGGTGGCAAGAAAGGGTATTTTTCATCCCCAGTTTTTTACCATGCCCGAACTGATCACGGTCTTTCTTGCGGTTATGTTCACCGATATACTGCTTCTTGATGTATTCAATACCTATGGTCTTCCAACATCAACAACAGTTTCTATTGTTTTTGACCTGCTTGGAGCAGCGGTGGCAATGGCCTTTTTAAAGGTAATTGATTCCGGCGCCGGATTAGTTGATGTTATTTCATATATAAACACATCAAAGGCAATGGTCATCATATTTGGTATACTTTTATCAATCATTGTAGCCTTTTTTTTCGGTTCAGTTATCCAGTTTATAACCCGCCTCATCTTTACCTTTAACTATGAGAAAAAAATCAGGAGATACGGCGCCCTGTGGGGCGGTCTTGCAATGGTGCTGATAATCTATTTCATGCTTATTAACGGGGTAAAAGGGGCAACCTTTATAACCCCTGAGATGGCTCTATGGATAAAGGGGCATACCTTCAGGCTGATGACTTATATTTTTATCTGTTCAGCAATAATATTCCAGGCCCTGATATTATTCAGGATTAAGATTTTAAAGATAATTGTACTGGCAGGTACCTTTGCACTTGCAATGGCATTTGCATCCAATGACCTTGTCAATTTTATCGGGGTGCCCCTTGCCGGACTAAATGCATATCAGATAGCACTTGCCTCAGGAAACCCGATGGATCAGATGATGGGCGCCCTTGGTGATAAGGTGCATACCCAGGGGATGCTCCTGATACTGGCAGGTATGATTATGGTACTTACACTCTGGTTATCAAAAAAAGGACGTACTGTTACGCGCACAGAGATAAGCCTGGGGCAGCAGGATGAAGGTACTGAGCTTTTTGAGTCCATGTGGATCTCAAGAAAGATTGTCAGTATGACCGACGCAATCTTCAACAACCTGTGCTGCTTTATACCTGAAAGGGTAAAGGAGATCGTTGACAGGAGGATAGACCCGTCAACAAGAAAAAAATCCCCTGATGTTGACAGAAGGCCGCAATTTGACATGCTGCGCGCCTCAGTAAACCTGATGGTATCAAGCGCCCTCATAGCCTATGCCACATCTATGAAACTACCACTTTCAACCACATATGTAACATTTATGGTTGCCATGGGTACCTCATTTGCTGATCAGGCCTGGGGAAGGGAAAGCGCTGTTTACCGGGTTACAGGGGTTCTGACCGTAATTGGCGGATGGTTTATGACCGCACTGGTTGCCTTTATATTTTCATTTCTGTTCTGCTACATAATTGCCACCCTGGAGATTATAGGGATTATTATTCTCTTTGTCATATCTGTATTGATTATTTACCGCAATCACAAGAGACATAAGACAAGGGCAGAAGAGATTAAAGAAACAGAGATATTAAACCTGAAAAGGATATCTGATCCTAAAATGGCTATTTCAATAACCTTTAATCACCTGGCTGTTTTGATTGGTGAATTCAGGAGATGCTTTGATACAACACTGGAAGCCCTTTTCATACAGGATGTCAGCACATTAAATATTCAGAGAAAAATGGTAAAAAAACATCAGGTGTGGGTCAATATTATTATGGCCAATGTCTTCAAGGTGTTAAGACTACAGTTAAAGGAGGATTACAAGCTTTCAAATAAATATGCCAGGTTAATCCGCATACTACAGAAACTCTCTGATGGATTCAGGGATATTGTATTGAGATCATATATCCATATCGCAAACAAGCACAAGGGCCTGCTTGCTGTTCAGATCGAAGAGATTAAGGAGATTAAGGAAATCGTCATGGATGTATTTACGAAGGTGGAAGCCGCCTTTATAAATACGGATATCAGTGAATATCAGAGCATTATTGAGCGGTATAACAGGTTAAATCAGATTGCAGACAGGGTGAATATTGAACAGATCAAAAGGATACAGGATAATTCATCAAAAACAAGGTTGAGTATACTTTTTTATGCCATTATGGGCGATTGCCTGATGGCTGTAAGGCAGAATATCAAACTGCTTGAGATACTGAATGAATCCTTTAAGCTAGATAAGGACCTGGCAAAATCTTATCCCAGGCTAGATAGCCATTAAAATATTAGCGAATCCGCTTTAATGGCGGATTCGCTACTCCGGTCTTTCAATCACAAGCATTGTTTTCCACTTCCCGTTTAAAAATCTTAACAGAAAGCCTATCCCGAGTGTTATTACGCATAAGGTTGCAAAGAGCCAGCAGGCCATGATCCCATAACCGAACACAACAATGGAGAGATATGTGGGGATTACCATTACAAGCCATCCTATGGTGACGGTCATGTACATTACAAACCTGGTGTCGCCTGCGCCCTTGACTGCCGATGAAAATATTATGCTCAGGGTATCAAATATCGAGTATATGGCCACAAATCTGAGCAGAACCACGGTCAGCTCTGCAATCCCTGTAAACATTGCAGGGTCAGCCTTTGCCGCAAAAGGGGCGATGAACAGCCATGGGATGGTCACATATGCTATGGAAATGGAGAGCATATAAATAAATGTAAGGTGAAAAGCTGAATAGCTGCTTTTTTCTGCAAGGTCAGGACGCCCTTTACCCAGGAACTGGCCAACAAGTATGGAAACAGCATTCCCGCACCCGATCATAGGCATAAATGCAAGGGAGTTGATATTGAATGCAATATTGCTTGCAACAAGGCTTGCTGTGCCCAGCCTCCCCAGTATAAGCAGAAATACAGTGAAGCTGGCCATATCCAGAAAGAACTGGGTACCGGCAGGGATACCGAATTTGAGTATTCGTTTCATAAGCTCCCAGTCTGGTCTGAATCCGCTTATGGTATGGTAAATTTTGTTCTGAGAACCAACTGCAAGAAGAAAAAGAAAAATTATTAATGAACCAACACTTGCAGTTACTGTTGCAATACCGGCACCCTTTATGCCCCATTCAGGGACTCCCCATTTACCGAAGATAAAGGCATAATCAAGGACAATATTTACTGCTGCTGCAAAACAGTTTACCCACATAACAGGCCAGGGCCTTCCGCGGCCTGAAAAATAACCGGAGATTGCCGCACAGGCAATTGCAGGAAATCCACTGAAACAGAGAACTCGAAAATATGTTACCTCTTCTTTTTGAATGGCAGGGTCATGACCAAAAAAGCGAAATATGATCTCTGCAAAGGGTATGAATAACATAAGCAGTATGCCACCGAATATGGAGATATATATTCCCTGCCAGATTACAGGCCCAACCCGGTTATATTTTGCAGCACCATAGTACTGGGCAACAAAAACACTTGTATAACCTGCGACACCGATAAAAAAACTCATTATCGCCTGTGATACCATGCTTGCAGGCATTGAGGCGGCAATTGCATTCGCCGAGTACCATGTAAGAAACATCCTGTCAATAAAATGAAGCACAGAGACAGTGCCTGTGCTTATGATCAAAGGGATCGCCAGTACAAGCACATCCCTGTAACCGCCTTCTGATTTCCATCTGTTTATTATTCTATTCATATTGTAAAATGCCAAAAAAATTTATAATACTACTGTAGTGTACATCCAAAAAGAAGCAAATTCTGGATGTACACTGGCTAACATAGAAGTAAGACTCCTATTTCACTAGAGTTTGTATTTAAACTGAACAACATTTTTTATATTTCTTTCCGCTGCCGCAGGGGCATGGATCATTTCTGCCGACCTTTGGAATATGAAGCTTTTGGTTTGGGGCGTAATCTCTTTTTTTATTATGTGCGTAAATAGACTTGAGCCTTAGATGTCTTTTATTAAGCCTTTCATAAATATCCGGCATCTGTTGTTCTACAGCAGTTTTTATGGTTTTTAAATTCATATCAGGAGAAAAGGATTCAATCGTCTCCCACTGCCTCTTTTTGTATTGAACTGAAAAGGCACATAATGCTTTTTCATGCTCTCCGGATTCATTTACAGCGAATATATCCAGAATTGTTTCGGTGCATGGACATCCAGGCTTCATGCAATACTGGTCAAGAAGAATAAATCTCATCCCATTGAGATTGATAGTCAAGGTATCTCCATAAGGTAAGACACCATTATATACATGCATCAGATTTTTATCTTCAACTTCATCATACTCAAAATGCGCCTCTATTTCTTCCGGTAGACTTTTTTCGGTTATTTTATGTTTATGATCGCAATAAATGTCGTTCAGGAATTGATAATCGTCATCATCCAACTGGTCAAGAAACATCATGGCAAACTGTAAATCCTCTTGCCTGACTTTGCCTTTACTGTCATCAGCTATCGATCTGTTATAAATATCGATATCAACCCTGAAAGGTTCAAATTTTCCTGTATCATCTTTGTCCTGTATCCGAACAAGGTCCAGAGTGATGACACCGCATGTACAGACAGGATTATTGCAGAAAGTTAATGTGCATTCATACACCTCTGTTTTGCCATTATTATGAAGTGTTGCTGATAATTTATCAGTATTATTTGCTATGTTTAAAATCATTTATTTATCTCAATCGATATTTTAAAGTACGACAAAAGTCGTATATTCAGATACGACTGTGCTTTGCGGATTTTCCGCAATGGTATTATA
>JAFGFM010000047.1 GCA_016931115.1 Deltaproteobacteria bacterium
CTTGATTACAGGACAGGTGAGATACTGTGGAAAACACCCAATCCAAATGGTTGGAAGATGACACACTCTTCCATTGTGCCAATGAACTTAAGCTCTGAAAGATCATATGTCTACTGTGCCGGAGGAGGAGTTGTAGGGGTATCAGCAGAGGATGGAAGACTTTTATGGTCATACCCTGAATGGCGCATCAATATAGCAAATGTGCCCACTCCCATAATTATAGACAAGGAGCGCATCTTCCTGAGCGGCGGATACAATTCAGGGGCCATGATGCTCTCTGTAAAAATGGCAGGGGGTGCATATATCCCTGAATCCCTGTTCAGGCTTGGTCCAAAGGTATTCGGATCTGATCAGCAGACACCGATATTGTACAGGGGTCATATTTTCGGGGTAAGGCCAGATGAAGAGCTAGTATGCATGGATCTTGAAGGGAATATAAAGTGGACCAGCACATCTGCAAACAAGTTCGGACTTGGTCCTTACACCATAATCAATAAGATGATCTATATAATGGATGATGAGGGCAACCTTACAGTGGCAAAGGCTTCGCCTGATGCCTATGAACCCCTGACCAGGGCAAAGGTGCTTGATGGTCACGAGTCCTGGGGGCCAATTGTTTTTGTGTCAGGCAGGCTTATTGTAAGGGATCTTACCCGCATGAAATGCCTGGATATAATGGAGAGATGATCATGGATAATCAAAACAAAAAAACCAGGCGTGAATTTATAAAGGATATCTTTAAAACAGGCTCTGCGGCTGCAATGGGAGGGCTTGTCACGATAGGATTGTCTTCTCAGGCCGGCAGCGCAAAAGACCCTCGTGATATCATTTCGTTAACTGAAATTGATCCAGAAATGATTTTGTATAATGAGATTAATGAGCCTGTTTCAACAGGTTTCATTGAATCAAGGTTTGTTGCTGCAGGCGCAGCAGGCGAGGTCTATATCACAGGCGATAAGGCTGTAAAGGTGATGGATTCTCAGGGCAGGGTAAGGGATACAATAAATTTGACTGTTTCACCATTTTGCCTGGCCCCATTTGGTAAAGGTTTCTATATCGGGACAAAAGACCGGATTATGGTTACAGACAGGAAGGGCGCAGTTCAGGCAACATGGGCAAGCCTGGGTGAAAATGCATGGATAACAGCCATAGCCCTGGATGAAAAGCATCTCTTTATTGCAGATGCAGGGCAGCGCATTGTGTGGTGTTATGATCATGGTGGCAATTTGATACGCAAAATCGGTGAAAAAAATCTGGAAAAAAACATTTCCGGGTTTGTGGTGCCTGGCCCATATTTTGATCTGGCAATTGCCCCGGATGGACTCCTGAGGGTTGCGAACCCGGGAAACCACCAGATAGAGGCATATACAGTCAAGGGAGAGAGGGAGTTTGCCTGGGGAGGTTTTGGCAACAGGCTTGAGGATTTTTCAGCCTGCTGCAACCCTGTGAGTTTTGCCATGCTTCCCGATGGGGATATTATCACCTGCGAAAAGGGGGTGGCCAGGGTAAAGGTTTATGATACATTTGGTAAACTGAAGGGTTTTGTGGCCGATCCAAAAAAACTTGCAGACATATCATCACCCATTAAATTAAAAATAGAAAATGTTCAACGATATGGTTTTGATGTGGCTGCGGATTCAGAAGGTCATGTTTATATACTGGACAGGGAAAGGAATGTGGTAAGGTTTTTTAAGGCTAAGAAAAATGGATTCCCGCCTGCGCGGGAATGACGAGTGTGTTGTATTGATTAGCGTATGCGCGGGAATGACAGTTAAGGGTATCAATACCATTGCGCGGGAATTTCAGTTAAGGGTATCAATACAATTCACAATGAGTTGGTGATTTAGATATAATTTTGAAATTTGAAATAATTTTAAATGATATTAAAAATATACCGGAAAAATAATATTAATAGATTATAGTAATATGTTCAATTAGACGTCATTCCCGCGAAGGCGGGAATCCATAAAATATGATCAAACAACCGACTATATACATTTTAGCAAGCAAACGAAGAGGCACTCTTTATGTTGGTGTTAGTAGCGATTTAGTAAAACGTGTATGGGAACACAAAAACGGCTTTGTTCCAGGTTTTACAAAAAAATATGGTGTTCATGATCTTGTTTACTATGAGTTACACGATAGGATGGAAACGGCTATACTTCGAGAGAAACAAATGAAAAAATGGAACCGTGATTGGAAAATCAGATTAATTGAAGATAAAAATCCAGAATGGAAGGATCTTTACAAAGATATAATTTAAAAATGGATTCCCGACTGTGCGGGAATGACGAACATAATTCGATGATATTTAAAATTTCGAATACATTGATAGGGCGCTAATCAGATGTTTTAGAGGTTGGTTATGGAAAATTATAACGACAAAAGAAAATCCAGGCGTGAATTTTTGCGTGATGCCCTGCGTGGCGCATCTCTTGTCGCCATAGGCGGCGTTATCGGAGTGGGCTGGTATCGGGGGCATACTGCGACATATGCCTGGCAGATAGACCCCTATAAATGCACCACCTGCGGAAACTGTGAAACTGCATGCGTGCTTGAGGAGTCGGCTGTAAAATGCGTGCATTCCTATGAGATGTGCGGGTACTGCAAGATATGTTTCGGGTTTTTTGAGCCTCAGCCCAACGCCATTAATGAAGGTGGTGAAAACCAGATATGTCCTATGGGTGCCATTAAACGCAACTTTGTTGAAGACCCTTACTACGAATACACCATTGATGAATCACTGTGTACAGGCTGCGCCAAATGTGTAAAGACATGCGCCGGATTTGGCAACGGCTCACTGCACATGCAGGTGCGTCATGACCGCTGTGTGAACTGTAACAATTGCGCTATTGCCCTTGTATGCCCTTCCGATGCATTCAAAAGGGTGCCTGTGAACTCACCCTATCTTTTTAAAAATGGGGGCAAGGCTTGAGATTCAGAATATTATTTAATTTTATTTCTATGATGGTGTTATTCGGGATCACACTCAATATCTTTTCAAGCGAGAGATTTCCCCCTCCCCAGTTTGAAAGCGGTTATGTGCGCCCTGAATATACAGTGCCCATGCCAAGAGGCGGGGTGTGGCCGCTTATCGATGCCATTGTCCTCTTATCAGCCCTTGGCATAGCTTCATGGCTTGTTCATAAAAAGCGAAGCAGGAGGGCTTTGTTTGGCCTTATGGTATTCTCCCTTGCATATTTCGGGTTCTACAGAAAGGGGTGTGTCTGTTCCATTGGTTCAATACAGGACATGTCTCTGTTTCTGTTCAATAAAGATTATGTAGTCCCTCTGCTTACTGTTTTCTTCTTTATAGCGCCCCTTGTATTCACGCTGCTTTTCGGCAGGAGTTTCTGTGCCGGGGTATGCCCGCTCGGGGCTGTTCAGGACATTACCCTTATAAAGCCTGTAAAGGTGCCTGTCTGGCTGGAACATACGCTCAGGTATCTTGCATATGTGTATCTTGCCCTTGCTGTATGGCTTGCTGTCATGGGTAGTGCTTTTGTTATATGTAAATATGACCCCTATGTGGCAATATTCAGAAGAAACGGGAACCTTGATATACTGATCATGGGCGGGATATTACTGGTAATCGGTTTTTTTATCGGTCGTCCATACTGCCGTTTTCTCTGCCCTTACGGGGTTATTTTAAGACAGTTATCGCGTCTCTCCAGGTGGCGGGTAAGGATTACGCCGACTGACTGCAATCAGTGCAGGCTCTGCGAAGAGGCCTGTCCATATGGCGCCATTCGACCGCCTGTGCATGAATGGCCTGAAGCCTCCTATGCAAATGATAAAAAGCGCCTTGCCCTGTTTTTGATTCTGCTCCCTTTCATCATTGCGATTGGCGCATGGACAGGTAACAGCATTGCCCCTTCTGTTTCCCGCACTCACCCGGCGGTTGCACTGGCAGAAAGGATCTGGATGGAGGAAAACCAGCAGGCAGAGGGCACAACAGATGCAAGCCAGTACTTCAGGTCTTCAGGCGAAACCATAGGCTCCCTTTATAAACGTGCTGCGGTTATCCGGGCGGGTTTTGAAAAGGGCGGCTGGTTTTTTGGCGGTTTTCTGGGGTTTATCCTCGGAGGCAAGCTGATTCTTCTTAGCCTGAGGCCCAGGCAGAGGGATTACGAGGCTGAACGGGCCGGATGTGTATCTTGTGGCAGGTGTTTCAGGTATTGCCCAAAGGAGCAGGAGAAAATAGAGGAGACCGGAGGTTTAAGCAGTAGATGATCTCAAAGGCCCCTGAATCCGGTAACAGTATACAATTGCAAAAGGTTCTAAAGAAAGCTGCTGTGGCAGGGGCTATTTTCTCTCTGGTCTTTCTCACGATGCTTATCATAAACGGATATCAGCAGTATGTCTCAGGCGTTAACACCTATTCGGTTATTACTGAATTAAAACAGCAGTTGTTGAGTCAGCCGGATGATGAAGCCCTGATAAGAGAGATAAGGGAACTGGACCGGGATTATCGCGCTGGAAGGCTCAGGCAGATTGATTTTTCAGCCCTTTCCTCCCTGATGCTTTTAATAAGCGCAATAGTAACCATCGGGGCATTAAAGTGGCATGCATATTCAAATGGAATAAACCCTGGGCCATGCATTGAAATAGCTGAACCTTTCAGGAGGCGCAGCCTTGGCCAGAGCAGGATTGCCCTTTTTGTTTTTGCATGTCTCCTGACAGGCACATGGCTTCTTATTGAACGCAACACCCCGACAGAATGGATCTCACAGCTTAATGCAGGCATATCTGAAGAGCCGGAATATGCCTCTATTGAAGAGCTGGCCCGAAACTGGAACCGTTTCAGGGGTTTTGGAGGCGCAGGTGTAACACCCCTTACTGATATTCCAACCAGGTGGGATGCAGCAGGCGGCAAAGGTATTTTATGGAAAACGGCAATACCCCTGCCCGGGTTTAATTCACCCATTGCCTGGCAGGATCGCATATTTTTATCCGGCGCGAATGAGGGTAAACGACAGGTCTATTGTTTTGATGCATCCTCAGGCAGCATCCTCTGGACCGGTGATGTGCCCACTGCGCCTGTGGGTGATAAAAAATTTAAGGTCATGGAAGATACCGGTTATGCAGCGCCTACAATGGCAACAGACGGGGTAAGGGTATATGTTATCTTTGCAACAGGTGATCTCGCAGCCTTTGATTTCAGTGGCCGCCTTTTGTGGCATAAGAGCCTTGGAATACCAGTAAGCCTTTACGGTTATGCCTCCAGCCTTGAGGTGTGGAAGGATCGTGTACTTGTGCAGTTTGATCAGGCCGGCGCAGAGGATAAGAAGTCCAGTTTATATGCATTTGATGGGGCAACCGGTAACCTTGTCTGGGAGGCAAAAAGGCCTGTGCCCAACAGTTGGACCTCACCCCTTGTAGTCCCAATTGGTGATAAGTATCAACTGATAACAGTGGGTGACCCCTGGGTGATAGCCTATGACCCTGAAGATGGGAAAGAGATCTGGCGAGCAAACTGTGTAAAGGGAGATGTGGGGGCATCTTCTATCCTTGCAGGAGACAGGATTATTGCAATAGCCCCGGACCTGCATAATGTGGCCATACGCACAGATGGCGCTGGAGATGTTACTGCCACACATATTGCATGGATGAATGATGATGTAGGGCCAACAATAGTATCTCCTGTTTCAGATGGCCGCAGGGTCTATTTTCTGGATACCTATGGGACCCTCTATGCTGTTAATATAGAAGATGGCCAGCTTATCTATGAACATGATTTTAACGAAAACACTAATGCCTCCCCGACACTTGTCGCCGGAAAACTTTATGTTCTGTCTGTGGAAGGGATCATGTTCACAGGCACACTGGATGAAAAAGGTTTTAACCTGGAAGAAAGCAATGCCTTGAACGAAAAATGTTTTGCATCACCGGCCTTTATGCCGGGACGCATCTATATAAGAGGAGAGGAGCACTTATACTGTATTGGAAATGGAAACCCCTGATCTAAAAAAAATAGATGAAATAATCGCATCAACAGGAAAGACCCCTGACAAAATCCTGCCTATCCTCCAGGCTGTGCAGAAGGAGTATGGTTATCTGCCCCAGTCTGTGCTTGAGGCGGTCTGTGAAAAGACGGAGATAACACCGGCGGCAATTACCGGGTTCAGCAGTTTTTATGATCAGTTCAGATTTGCGCCGGCAGGGGAGCATATTATTCGTGTATGTCTTGGAACAGCCTGTCATGTAAAGGGCGCCCAGGGGGTATTTGATGCCTTTAAAAGATATCTTCATATCCCTGGAAACAGGGATACTGATTCAAACGGCCTTTTTACTATAGAGCCTGTTGCATGCCTTGGCTGCTGTACGCTTGCGCCTGTCGTACAGATAGGTAATGTAATATATGGCCATCTGACACCGGATAAGGTAGAAAATACAATAAAGAATTATCTGGCTTATCATAAGGCACAAAAGAAACAGGGCGCTCATGTAAAAGCCAGGGGATTATCTGGTGATATTAAGGGGGAGATAAGGGTGGGTCTGGGCTCATGCTGTCAGGCCAGGGGAAGCGGTCACCTAAAGGATGCAATCGAAAAGATAATTTATGAGACAGGTATACCTGCCAGTATAAAACATGTGGGCTGCGTTGGCATGTGCTATCAGACACCTCTCATGGAGATACTGCTATCTAACGGCAGCCGCTACCTCTACACAGGGGTAAGGCCTGAAGATGCGAAGGATATCCTGTTAAAACACTTCAGGCCGGGGAATATTAAGAAAAGGTTAATGCCGGTGATTTCAAAGGGGCTGGATATCCTGCTCAGTGCGGGTGAATCACAGTCAACACCCCGTTATGCCATTGATAAAAGGGAAAAGCATGTGGCGGATTTTCTTAACTGTCAGAGGAATATCGCTACAGAACACTGCGGCAGCCTGAGCCCTGTAAACATAGATGAATATATTGAATTTGACGGATTTAAGGCCCTTAAAAGGGCTTTAAAAGATTTGAAGGCTGATGAGGTGATCTCAGAAATTGAGGCAAGCGGATTAAGGGGGAGGGGTGGCGCAGGGTTTCCCACTTATCTAAAATGGCGTGCAGTACGTGAGCAGCTCGAAAAGGAACGCTTTATTGTATTAAACGGGGATGAGGGTGACCCTGGTGCATTCATGGACAGGATGCTCATGGAATCATACCCATTCAGGGTACTGGAAGGCATGATAATAGCTGCCCACACCGCAGGCGCAAACAGGGGATATCTTTATATCAGGGCAGAATATCCCCTTGCTATAGAGCGTATGCTGGAAGCCATAAAGATGTGTCATGCCCGTGGTTTTCTGGGTGACAATATCTGTGACAGCGGTTTTTCGCTTGATCTCACGATTGTTGCAGGGGCAGGTGCATTTGTATGCGGTGAAGAGACAGCCCTTCTTGCAAGCATCATGGGGCAGAGGGGTATGCCGCGACTCAGGCCGCCATATCCTGCTCAACAGGGTTTATGGGGCAGGCCAACGCTTATTAACAATGTGGAGACCTATGCCCTTGTTCCATGGATCATACGAAACGGCGGGGCTGCATTTGCAGAAATGGGAACAGAAAAGAGCAGGGGGACAAAGGTCTTTGCCCTTGCAGGTAAGATTGCCCGCGGCGGTCTTATTGAGGTGCCGATGGGTGTAACCCTGAGAAGAATAGTAGAGGAGATAGGTGGCGGCATTGCAAATGGCCTAAAATTTAAGGCCATACAGATAGGGGGGCCGAGCGGAGGGTGTGTGCCTGCCAGGCTTTCAGATATCCCTGTTGATTATGAATCCCTTGCTGATGCAGGCGCTATAATGGGGTCAGGCGGGCTTGTTGTTATGGATGAGACAGACTGCATGGTGGATATAGCCAGGTATTTTCTGCAATTCACCCAGAACCAGTCATGCGGTAAATGCACATACTGCCGTATCGGGACGCGACGCATGCTTGAGATACTGGACAGGCTTTGCAGTGGGAAAGGCAAACCATCTGACATTGATCAGCTTGAAGAGCTTGCTCACCAGATAAAACAGGGGAGCCTTTGCGCCCTTGGCGGGACTGCCCCAAACCCGGTGCTATCAACATTGAAATATTTTCGCGAGGAGTATGAGGCACATGTAAATGGGAGATGCCCTGCTGGTAAATGCAAGGCCCTTATAAAATACAAGGTCACAGAGGATTGTATAGGCTGCACCATATGCGCCCAGCACTGCCCTGTAGGGGCGATTACTTTTAAGCCCTATGAAAGGCATGAGATCAATATTGATATGTGCATACGCTGCGGCACATGTAAAAATGTATGCCCGGAAAAGGCGGTAGTTGTGGAGTAATGCAGTCTTTAGTCTTTAGTCTTTAGTCTATAGTCTATAGTCTATAGTCTAAAGTCTAAAGGCTAAAGGCTATAGGTTAAAGGCTGAAGGAAAAACCTTGTATAAAAAAGAATATTATCGAAAAAGAAGGATATTGTGAATCGTAGGGGCACGGCGCATCGTGCCTTTAAAAGAGAGATCCGAAATGTCAATAGGTACAGAAAGACCAGGTTTTTTAACCTTAACAATCGATGGGAAAATTACAGAGGTTCCTGAAGGCTCTACCATACTGGAGGCTGCTGAATCTATTGGTATCAGAATTCCTACACTATGCTATTTAAAGGAGATACCACCCCTTACAAGCTGCATGATCTGTGTGGTTAAGGTAGATGGAAAAAGAAACCTTGTCCCCTCGTGTGCAACATTAGCGGAAGAGGGGATGATCGTAACAAATGACGCCCCTGAAATCTATGCTGCAAGAAAAACTGCCCTTGAGCTGCTGTTGAGCGATCATGCAGGTGACTGCATGGGGCCATGCCAGGTTGCATGTCCTGCCAGTATGGATATTCCTGCCATGCTGCGTTATATGGCTGAAGGGCAATATGAAAAGGCTATAGAGACTATCAAGGAGCACATTGCGCTGCCAGCAGTTACAGGCTATATATGCCCTGCACCATGCGAGAAGGTATGCCGCAGGGGGCAGATGGATGCACCCATATCTATTAAGCTTGTCAAGCGGTGCGCTGCACTGATTGATCTTGCCCAAAAGTCACCATATAAGCCTGACCTGCTTTCGGATATAAATAAAAAGGTGGCCATAATAGGGTCAGGGCCTGCAGGGTTAGGTGCAGCATACCATCTTAAGAAAAACGGCGTCTCCTGCACCATATTTGACGACCATGATAAACCAGGGGGAATGCTTCGTTATGAGATCCCGGAACAGAAATTGCCCGGATCAATCCTTGATGCAGAAATAGAGCAGATAAGGTGTCTTGGTGTTGAATTCAGGCAGGGGGTTCACATAGGAAGGGATCTGACGCTGAAGGATCTTATGGAATCATTTGATGCGGTTTTCCTGGGCATTGGAAATGTGTCTGAAAACAGCATTAAAATGTTTGGGCTTGATACTGACCAGAAGGGTCTGAAGATAAACAGGGATACACTCCAGACATCAATGCCCAATGTCTTTGCAGGAGGCGATATCCGCAAGGGTTTGAAACTCGCTGTGCGTTCTCTGGCTGATGGAAGAAAGGCAGCAGAAGGCATTCTGAAATTTCTCAAGGGAGAGGCTGTTACAGGAAACGTGAGACCCTTTAACAGCAGGATGGGAAAGATTGGACAGGAAGAGCTTTCACTCTTTACAGATTCCACAGGTACAAACAAACCTCATGTTATTAACACCTTTGATGAAATGGATAAAGAGGAGGCATCCAGTGAATCCCGCTACTGCCTGCACTGTGACTGTCGAAAGAAAAACGCATGCAGGCTGCGCACATTCGCTGATGAATACGGCGCAAAGGAAGGTAAATATGTGGGGGCACGCCGCACATTTGTCCGCATGAAAGGTGTCCATGATATAGTCTATGAACCGGGAAAGTGCATAAGCTGCGGCATATGCGTGAAGATAACAGAAAAGCAGGGTGAAAGATTGGGCCTTACATTTATCGGAAGGGGCTTTGATGTGAAGGTGGCAGTGCCATTTGACAGGTCTATTGAAGAAGGGCTGTCAAAAACCGCGGAGGAGGTTGTGAACGCCTGTCCAACCGGGGCACTGGTGTTTAAATAGTGAACAACGAATGTCGAACATACATCATTTTGGGATGTTAATAAAATATTACAGGAGACAAGTGGAAATGAGAAAAGAGGAGTTGATTGAAAAAATTAAATTGATAATGCTCATAACAACATTATTACTGATAATTGCCCCTTATGCCTATGCACAGGATGAAGATAATAAATACCATCTTAAGGAAATAGTGGTTGTTGGAACTAAAAGCCCATCCTCTGTACAGGAAACACCATCAAGTATAGGGGCTTTTGACATGGAGATGATTGAAGATGCCGGAATAAACCTGATTGGCGATCTGGCCGGATATGTCCCCAATATAAATATGGTCGAGTTTTCAGAGAGGATACTGAGCCAGCCCTATTTCAGGGGGATCGGTTCCGGCCCAAATAACCCGGCTGTAACAACATATCTCGATGGTGTGCCGCAGCTGCACGGGTATTCGGCAAACATAGGCATTATTGATGTTGATCAGGCAGAGTTCATGAGGGGAGCCCAGGGCATGCTTTACGGGCGCAATACTGTTGGCGGTGTTATACATATCCTTAGCAGGAGACCTAACCTTGCAAAATGGGAATACAGCATGGAAGGGGAATATGGCAGCTATGATCTTGCCCAGGGGAAATTCAGGTTGAGCGGGCCCCTTGTTAAAGAAAAACTGGGCGTCAGTCTTGCAGCGGGCTATTCAAGCCGTGATGGATACAGTGATAATGATGTTACAGGTAATGACATAGACAGCCGAGAGGATCTTTACACCAAGCTGCAGATGGAGTGGCTGCCTTCAGATGACCTCTCGGCACGCTTTATCATGTTTTATGAACAGGACAGGGACGGAGACTATGCTCTTCATGATCTCACCTCTCTGAGATTAAACCCGTTTCACGGTCAGCGTGATTATGAGGGTTATCTTGATCGTGATATATTTGCCCCGACATTGATACTTGATTATCATGGCGAAAAAATTGATTTTGCCTCAATAAGCGGCCTGGTAAAGTGGGAGACAGATGGTGCAACAGACCTTGATTATACACCATACCCTTTAATGCTCAGGAACTCGGAAATGCGAAATGTCCAGTTGAGCCAGGAATTCCAGTGGAGATCCGCTGAAGATCATTCTATTATGTTAAATGAAAATATGAAGCTTACATGGCAGGCAGGCATCCTGTTTTTTGAGCAGGATTATAAAGAGACCAGTGTTAATGATATTAACAACCCGAAGCTTCCTTTTATGCTGCGACAGACCTCACCGGTCGCCAGACTAGAAGACAAAGGTATTGGGGCTTATGCAAAGACAACTCTTTCAGCATGGGATTTATGGGATATGGCACTTGGTCTCCGTATTGATCATGAAGAAAAAGATGCTGATCTTAGCACATTTTACACCCCGGCGTTGCCAGGGTATGATCCTGTATATCTGAATTCAGACCGCGATTTTACAGAGCTCTCACCCCAGGTAAGCATTGCGCGGCATCTTACAAAAGGTAAAATGATTTATGGCAGCATCAGCAGGGGTTACAGGGCAGGCGGGTTTAATCCCGCGTCACCCCCTGGTAAAGAGGATTATGATGAAGAGACAAGCTGGAACTATGAGACAGGTATCAAGACCTCATGGCTGGAAGATCACTTAAGGGTCAACATGGCGCTGTTTCATATTATGTGGGATCACATGCAGCTTAACCTGCCATATGGCCAGACCTATTTCATAGATAATGCAGGTGATGCAGAAAGCTCCGGTGTCGAGCTGGAATTCACTGCAAGACCTTTAGTGAACTGGGATATATTTGGATCACTTGGTTATAACCGCACACGTTTTGGGAGCGGATCAACCAGCATTCGTACGGGGGCTGATGGTGTTAACAGTGAGATAGGTGTTGGGGGCAATGATCTGATTTATGCCCCAGAGTTTACAGCAAATGCCGGTACCAGGTATTCGTGGCATATACGTCCTGATTCAACAGTATTTATCCAGGCGGAAGTAACAGGTACAGGCGAATATTTTTACAATACAGCAAATACTGAATCACAGGGTTCCTGCTGGATTGCCAGTATCCGTGCAGGATATGAAAACTCAAACTGGTTTGCTGAGGTCTGGGCTAAAAACCTCTTTGATAAAGAATACATACCCGTTGCCTTTGAATTTCCGAATGGGCAGTCGGGGTTTGTGGGTGAGAACGGGGCACCTCGCACCATCGGGATACGCGCAGGGCTCAATTTTTAAGGTTCCGATTCTTAACAGATAAAAGAGTCAAACTTAGTATGTTGTCGTCATCCCCGCGTCCGTCCTCCGCAGTAGCCTGCTATGGAGGATGGACAGGCGGGAATCCAGTATTTTAACAGGTTATAGATTCCCGCTTTCGGGCATTGGTATCAAGTTAAAAAAAATATCGTGCCGAAAACATATTACTTGGTAATGGAAAACATAAAGATCCCTGGAAAAAACATCTATTCATAATTCAAGAAAAAAATCATTTCTCACACAAAGTCACAAAGCTCACAAAGTTAAGAAACAAAAAATATATTATGTTAAAAAGCATTTGATTTTCTTGGTGTTCTTTGCGCCTCTGTGTGAGATATAGCTTTAGTTGCTTTTGCTTTTCACCTTAACATGACGCCAATGTGCCTCCGCGGGAATGACATGATTATTGTTACTAACGGGGAAGCATTACATGGACGTTTGTTCTATCTGACCCTCAATATCAAATTCATTTACACCCCCCTCCCTGAATGCAAACCATGCAACCATTAATCCCGCAAAGCTGAGCACTGCCAGGTGATAAAATAGAACAGTTCGCCTGCACCGGGATGTATGACAGAGTTTCTGAAATGCAAGTTTCCTGAAAGGTCAGAAAATGGCATATCTAAAAAAGAATGTCACGGTTGTTTTGGAAATGGGCGCAGGGTGAAGAGTTTATCTGATCTGGGTGCGCCGCATCCTGGACATTTCCTGTCATACCATGCCACTGGTAAACCGCATTTGGGGCATGACCAGCGCTCCTTTTCATATTTTGCCCATTTCTCAATCCCCATTTTCTTGATCTGGCTGAGATTTTCCAGCACCTCCCCATGGTGAGGCATGCCATCATTGTTGAATTTTGTTACTTTTTCACATGGCTCATCTTTGCAGTCTGAGCAGCGCGTAACACCCTCTTTGCCTAAAGCACATTTTCTCATTGCACAGTCACGACAAAAGGAGGCGACCCTGCCATTCCCTATACAACCGTCACAGAGGATATCCTCCTTCTCAAGCTTCATAGCCCCTGCTGAAAACTGTTTAACCAGGGCATCAAGCTTTCCCTTATCTTTTGACTGGGTTGCAATGTACATGGGGCATGCGCCGCAATAAAGTCCGCAAGGGGCCACAAGGATTTCATTTGCTTGTTTTACATCCTGTTTGGATTCCATTGCGTATGCTTTCAAACAATCAACTTTAAGGCATGTGCAACCGACCGTGGTGGCAGCAACACCAATAACAAAATCACGTCTGGTTATCCCCTTTTTAAATGGATTCATATTCATTCCCCCCTAATAATATTATGGAGTAGTGTGGAGTTCTTGTCCCGCCATAGCTTTAGCGACGGCGGATTATACCCAATACTGTTGATTTAAATTATTAATCGTCATTCCCGACTTGCCTGCCAAGCCATAGCTTTAGCGACGGCTGGATCGGGAATCCATTTGTTTTTTAATACCTAAAGTGGATTCCCGCCCCCCGACTTCTCGAGGGCAGGCTTCGCGGGAATGACGTACTATGAAGCGCAAATCAACAACATTGGGTTTTATACCCCACCTGAAAACGGTCAGGAATAAATCCTGACCCTACAAAACCCGCATCCCATTAAGCAGTATTATAAAAGTTTAAAACTCTCCGTGCTCTCCGCCTGTCCCGCCATAGCTTCAGCGAAGGCGGATGTACTCCGTGGTTCAATCTTTTCGCATAAAATAGAATACTTTAATATATTCAAATATATTTTCGAATCAGCTTATTTCTTAACAAGTGCATCCCTGATTTCGGTCAAGAGTACAACCTCTGCTGGTGGGGCCGGTGGTGCAGCGGGTGCCTCTTCCTGTTTCTTTTTAAGTGAGTTCATGAATTTTATCATCATAAATATTGCCAACGCTATTATCACAAAATCCACTACTGACTGTATGAACTTGCCATAGTTCAATGTAACCGCAGCAACAGCCTCACCCGTGGCTGTTGTAGTGGCCTCTTTAAGTGTGATTGCCAGTTTAGTAAAATCGACATTACCTACAAGGACACCTATGGGTGGCATGATCACATCTGCGACAAATGATGAAACTATTTTTCCGAATGCCCCGCCAATGATAATACCGACAGCCATATCCACCACATTACCACGCATTGCGAAAGTCTTGAATTCCTGGATAAATCCCATGATAAACCCTCCTGTTTTTGAATTTTAATTATTTGATAAATACGATTTGACACTACCTGTTTACACTATTTTTAATAAAAAGTCTTTTTTTATGATCTGCTCAACTCCTCTTTAATAGCCTCCCCTAATTTTTGTAATATCAATGGCTTCTTTATATATGCACCGGCCCCAAGTCTCTGGGTTTCTCTTATCTCATCTGTTTCAACGAATCCGCTTACAATGATGGCCTTTTGTTTCGGATTAAGTTTAATGATCCGCTCATATGTCTCACGGCCACCTAGCCCCTGGGGCATAATCATATCCAGAAGTATAATGTCTGCATTATGCGCCTTTAGGTATTCCACAGCATCCTCTCCGCCTGAAACAGCTTCTGACCTGTAACCCAGGGTTTCAACCATTTTACAGGTTATCTCCCTCTGGCTCTTTTCATCATCGACAACCAGCACCGTTTCACCATTTCCCTTATAGGCATCTATTGGTAAAGGTAAATCCCTGGCAGGTATTTCATCCCTGATAGCTGGTAGATATATCTCAAATTTAGTTCCCTGTTTATTGCTTTTAACATCTATATACCCTTCATGATCCTGCACAATATTCCATACAACAGCAAGCCCTAAACCCGTCCCGCTTTTACCCATAATCTTTTTAGTAAAAAACGGTTCAAATATCCTTTCAAGGTATTCGGGGCTGATGCCAGATCCATTATCTGATACAGACAAAACAACATACTCACCGGGCCTTACATCCTCATATCCTTTTGTGGGGCTATCCACATAACGGTTCATGGTGGATACAATTACTATGCCTCTCTTTTCAATCGCTTCAGCGGCATTTGAAACCAGGTTCATGATGACCTTCCTGATATGGATAGGAGAGCCTGTTATGTTCAGGAGCTCTTTTTTAAGCTCTCTTTTGATCTCTACATCAGGGTGGTATTGCCTGAGCTTTTTATATTCGGGAGAGGTGAGATAATCCTCGATTATATCATTCAGGCAAAGGGGCTCTTTCGGGGTTGCAACCCCTCTTGCTATTGTTAACAGGTCACTTACAATGGCAACCGCCCTTTTCCCTGATTCATGTATCGTCTGGATGGGCTTTCTTAGTTTACTCTCTTCAGGTAAATCAAGGAGGAGCAGCTCAGGGTAGCTGACTATCCCTGAAAGCACATTATTCAAATCATGTGCAACCCCGCCTGCTAAAAGACCCAGGGTTTCCATTTTTCTGGATCTCAATAGTTTTTCTTCACTTTCCCGCAGCCTTTTTTCTGCCTCTTTTTGTTCTGTGATATCCTGATAAATTCCAAAACACTTGGCAGAAGAGCACTTGGCATCATACTCCTGTTTGCCGCTTGATCTGATGATCCTTTCAATACCATCTGGACGCACAATGCGGAATTCTACATCCCAGGTATCTGTATCTTCAAGCATTTGAGAAATTTCTTTTTCTACCCTGCCAAGGTCTTCAGGGTGGATCAGTTTTATCGATAGTTCACCTAAATCGCCTTTAACAGACCCTTCTTTTATTCCGTGAATCGCATACATGTTTTTTGACCATGTAAGGGAATTATCATGTCTCCCCCATATAAACCCGCCTAAAGAGGCCATCTCCTGTGATTTGTTTAACAGCTCTTCTCTCTCGTGCAGAGACTCTTCTGCCTTTTTTCTCTCTGTTATATCCTCTCCGGAGCTGAGCATGCCGGTAATAACACCATCCTTATTCCTGATAACTGCATTATGCCAGGCAATAACCTTTTCTATACCTGACATGGTAAGAACTTTATATTCCGTATACTCATGAATATTTATCCGATTATTCATCATCTCTGTATATGTATCTTTAATATCTTTAAGCAGCTCCTTTGGTGTGAAAATATCAAACCAGTTTTTACCAAGAAAGTCCTTCTCAGTACCCTCCAGAATTTCACACCCTTTTCTGTTGATGAGTATCACCTCTCCTGCCCTGTTTAAGGCTAAGATCATTACCCCTGCCACATCAAGCAGATTTTTAGAGGTATTTCTTTCCATCTTTAATTCTGTAATATCAGTTAAAGATATGGCAACCGCATATGGCTTTTCTTCATTTTTATTGAATATTGGGTTGGTATTGACTGAGACCCACAAAAGGTCACCGGGTGACCTGTATATGCCCATAACCTGGTTTTTACAGGGCCTTCCTGTCTGAAGGGTTATTAGTGATGGACGATCTTTACTCTCACACTTTGATCCATCTTCATTGATAAAAGTGAGACCCGATTCTATTATCTTATGCCCTGAAGATTCCATGAAAGTGAGCCCTAGGATATCTTCAGCCTTTTTATTCCAGGTTAAATAAGAACCTGATGCAGATTGTATAATTACCCCTTCATTGATTGTCTCCAGAATAGAGCTGTACCATTGTACGATTTCATCTAAAGCCCCATCTGTCTTTAGGTGTGTGGATTGCTGCTGTTTTAGCTCTCTGACCAGCTGTTCTAACTCTTCATAGGTAGGTTTTTTAGACATGAGCCCTCCGGTGGGGATCGAGGCAATAGGTTTCAGAACAGAATGGTATGAGTTGTAGAGTAAACAATTTTATTATCACTCTTGAACAAAAACTAAAGCAACCATTTTTCATTTACCTGATAATAATTCAGGATAAATATATATAGAATAATAAACCGCTTTTCAATACTTCATTTTTTAGGTTATAGGATATCTAAACCCCAAAGGGGTGGCATGTTAATAGAAAAACATAATAGCAAATAATACAAAGCCCCGTAGGGGTGATATGTAACCGAAAAAAGGGAGTTAATAGATGAAATACTCTGGCAGGATATCAAAAAAAATAATCTTTTATATTTTGTTTTGCTGTATCTTTCTTTTCTGCGGATGTTCCTTCAGACCTGCAAAATTTATAGATACAAGCCTTCTTCCAACAGAAGAGCGTGTCATTCTCAACCAGAAGGTCTTTGATAAGGTGTGGAATCTGGTTAATGATAAATATTATGACCCCACTTTTAATGGGAAAGACTGGGTGGCTTTAGGTGAAAAGTACCGGGCTGACGCGCTTGCTGCAAAGGATAATAAAGCTCTTTACAGGACTATCAATAAAATGCTTGGTGAGCTGGGCGGCTCCCATCTTAGGGCAAGCATGACCGGGCGTTTTGAGGATATGTATAAAGATTATGTTGAACCAATATCCACGGGTTTTATGTGGCAGGCCTATGAAGGTAAGGCAGTTGTAACCCAGGTATTTCCCGAGAGTCTTGCAGAAAAGGCCGGGGTGCAGAGGGGGTGGATTTTGGATAAGATAAAAGGTACTCCCCCTATTGATGGAAAATTAGATACTGCCACAAATGCCCCCACCTTCAGGGTGCCCATACTGGATATTGGTAAGCCTGAGTCTTATATATTTATTGATCAGGATGAAAAGGAGCGTTTAATCACCCTTTCTCCTGAAAAAGAGGATAAAACACTTTTAAGATGGACTATTGATGACAAGGACATCCATTATGAGCCTGTATTATCCCGCATACTCCCTGAAGGGTATTTATACCTGCTTCTTAAAAATTTTGTTTCCTTTAAAGTGTCTGGTTCTATCAAAACAAAAATCAATACAGAAGAGGGGACGCAAGGGTTAATACTTGATCTTCGTTATAATAATGGGGGAATGGAATTTTTACTAAAATCTGTTCTTAAGAGATTCTTTCAGGATGACATTAATATTGGCACCCGGACCTTTCGATCCGGAAAAATACGCGAACAAAAAATAAGCGGAAAAAAATCAGGTTATACAAAACCGGTCGTAATTTTGATCGGAGAAAATACATTCAGTGCTGCTGAAATATTTGCCCATGTTATGCAACATTACCAGCGCGGCATAGTGGTTGGAAATAAAACAAAGGGGTATGTTCAGATATCAAGAAAATATAATCTCCCGGGTGGAGGCATCATAAATATACCTGAAATCAATTATACTGGGCTTGATGGCATGTTGATAGAAGGAAGGGGAGTTACCCCGGATATAATAGTGCCTGAACCAGATCTTGCCACTGCACGGGCAGGCAGAGACCTTGATCTTGGAGCAGCTTTAATAAAACTAAATGCAATGAATGCAGGCGAAAAGAGATAAAAGCCCTTGCAAAAAAGTATATGTATTTTTTGAAATTTTTATCTTGACAACAATATTATGAATCAGATATTCGTAACCATGCTTTTAAACAGGCAGATAATTGTCGATAATGTTTTTCATAATTCCTTGGGAGGGGGATTTTACTTCGGCAATCTATTCTACTCCTGGTCAGTTTTGAATTTTTACCTGTATTATTTAGTTTTAAACAAAAATTAAGTCTTTGTTTGTATCACGGTGGTGGCTTGCTTTATTGTGAAAGATCATTTTTCTTTGTTTTCATAAAAGCATCCACCGAAAGAGTAGTCTTATTATTCTGGCTTTGATATTAGATTGCATTATCAGCATGAAATAACATGCTGTTAAAGAATTCTATCTATCGTTGAGCCTGAAAAAGACGCTTAATTTAATGTTGTTAGAAAGGTCGTTTAGTTAGTTATGATGCTTTACCAGATTGCTAAAGATAATGCTTTAATAGCTTCTCCTTATGTAAATTGGCCGGAAATTGAATGTACATGGAGTCCTCCCGCTTCAGACATATACATTCGTTGCAATGAGGTTCATGTATGGCGTATCTGGCTTGACCTGCCAATCAGTCAGGTTAATTCATTAGAGCAAACGCTTTGTTTTGATGAATTGTCAAAGGCTAACAGATATTTTTCATGTATTGACCGGCAGCGATACAGGGCAGGCCGCGGGTCATTAAGAAAAATCCTTTCAAAATATACTGGTTTAGAACCTTCGGGAATTCAGTTTGACTATAACTCTTCAGGTAAACCCTCTTTATCTTCTGAACTAAATACCGGGCGACTCTGTTTTAACATGTCTCATTCAAATCAGTATGCATTGTGTGCAGTAACGCTAAATCGATCAATCGGTATTGATATTGAATATATGCGTTCTGCTCCTGATATGCTGTCAATAGCTAAACGTTATTTTGCTCCCGATGAGTATGAAACAATGCTTTCATTGCCACTGGATAAGAGAGAACAAGCCTTTTATACTCTCTGGACACTCAAAGAGGCATATCTAAAGGCAACAGGTGAAGGGCTACGCGGCCTTGGTAAATATTATCCATCAGACTCCATATTATCTGTTACAGATAATAAAAATATTATGAAAGAAGACTGCTGGACAATACGACGGTATACACCGGCCCATAATTACGCAGCCGGGCTGGTAATAAAAAGTAAAGATGATGTAAATTTTAAATTTTTAATTTAGAACAACAATGACCTTGAATATTGAATCAAAAAGTAAAAACGCATGTGATCATCGACAATGGTTTACTGTCCAGACACATTCGATGAAAGAACAGATTGCCAAAGTTAATTTTGAAAATCAGGGTTATAAGGTTTATTTCCCGCAGACAAAGGTGGTCCGCAAACATGCAAGGCGTATTGATTTAACAAAAAAGGCCTTTTTCCCGGGTTATTTATTCATTCATCTGGCTCCTTACGAATGTCAATGGCAGAGCATTGCAAGCACAAGGGGTGCCATAAGACCCGTAAGATTCGGTGAATATTATCCTCCTGTTCCTGACTGGATTATCGTGGAATTGCGGTCGCGGGAGGATGAAAATGGCTTAATAGTACTTGATGAGACAGAAAAATTCAGAACAGGTGACAGAGTAAAGGTGTCTCTGCTGGAGAATATAGAACAGACAGGTGTTTTTCAGTCACTGCACGGAAATGAAAGAGCATTGATCCTGCTTGATATTTTACAGGAGCAGGCTCGAACCGTGGTGCCGCTTTCAGCATTGTCTTTTTGCTGACCGGTAAGGAAGAACTGTTTAGTTAATTCCCTTACCAAATAAATCCAGGATTTTTGATTTAAAAGTATTGAATGGGTTAAAACAGATGTTTTCACCCAAATGGCGGTAGCCTGCCCAAAAAGGGAGAGATGCCGGATTCTGGTTTCCGGATACTGGATTCTAGATGTTATCCAGTATCAAGTATCAGGGATCAAGTATCCAGTATCAAGCATCATTCTTCGAAAAGCATCTGTTCTTCATTCCAATTTCAGGGAGTCTCAAAATTGCTTATAAGGTTAATGATACAAAAATATTTTTATTTTGCGCTCTTAGTATTCTGCATGCTCATGCTTGGAAGCTGTTCATATATGGAAAAGGTGAGAGAGTATTATGAGGTTCCAGCCCTGATGACTGTACCTGGAGAAAAAGTGCGTCAAATTGATATATTAGATTTAAAAGATGTGGAACAGACAAAGGAAACTAAAGTAGTGCCGGTTGAATCTGAGCTTGATGATATAACGCTTTCTCTTGCTGAGTGTCGAGCATTTACACTGGAGAACAATCTGGACCTTCGTGTCCAGCTTATTAATCCTTCAATTGCGATCGAAGGAGTGAATCAGGAAGAGGCAAAATTTGAGGCAATTTATTCTGGTAAAATTGAATTTAACAACACTGATATGCCTCAATCGTCACTTCTTGATGGGACAGGCATCAACCAGTATACGGCAAACATAGGGGTCAATATGCCGCTCAGGACAGGTGGGACCCTTAGTTTCAATATTGTTGATTCACGCAGAAAGGAAACATCTGTGTGGACATTATTAAATCCATCATATTATACAGCTCCGAGTATATCTATCAGTCAGCCGCTGTTAAGGAATGCTGGTAGGAATGTAAACACCTATCGAATACGTATGGCCCAATATAACAGTGATATTATTGATACCAGAACGAAACTTCAGGCTATACGTATTATTGCAAATGTTGATATTACCTACTGGAAACTGTACGCAACCAGAAAATTACTGGAAGTGCGGAAACAGCAATATGATCTATCAAAAGCCTTATTTGAACAGACAAAACGATTTGTAGAATTAGGTTTAAAATCCAAAATTGAAGTTATAAGAACAGAAGCCAGCATGGCAGAAAAACTTGAGGCCATAATCAAGGCAGATAATGATGTAAGGGATGCTGAAAGAGCGCTTAAGCGGATGATGAACAAAAAGGCGCTGGGTATGAGAACAAAGACAATTATAGTCCCTGCAACTCTCCCCGATCCAATACATTATAAATTTGATACTAATCTTGTAGTTAATAATGCTACTGAAAATCGTATGGAACTTCTTGAACTGGAACTACAACTGGCACAGGACAATAGCAATATTGAATATATGAAAAATCAGATGCTCCCTATTGTCACCATGGAGTATCAATATAATATTAATGCCCTGGGAGAGGACAGGCATGGCTTATATGATATGTTGCTGGATAACGATTATAATGACCACAGATTCAGTCTTCAATTTTCTATACCTTTGTTTAATGAAGCCGCAAAAAGCAATTATAGAAGGGCAATCTTTGAGCGTACCCAGAGGCTGGCAACAAAAGAAAGCAAAGAAGCAGAAATTGAGAATGAGGTACTGAATCAGATTGACAAACTGGAGGCCAACTGGCAGAGGATACAGGCAAGCAGGCAGTCAATTATGCTTACAGACCAGCAGTATCAAACAGAAAAAAAACAGTATGAGCTGGGGTTTGCCTCATCCACAGATGTCCTTGATGCACAGACTAAGCTCGCAGAAGCACAGATCATGGAGATAGTAGCTATAGCTGAATACCAGATAGCACTTGTTGACCTTGCATATGCGACAGGGACATTGCTTGGAGCGGCAAAGGTGGAGTTGGAGCCGATAGTGCCAAATCAATGATACTGGATACCGGATACTGGATGCAGGTATAAAGCTTCCTGTTTATGGCATACATCTCTATATCCAACCAGGGATAACAGAAGTCACATAAATTTCATCTTTTCAGCTTTCTCTCCGTGCTCTCTGTGTTCTCCGTGGTGAAAAAATATCCAGAATCCAATATCAAGTATCCAGCTTCCAGCATCCAGCATCAAGTATCCAGAAACATTTTTTCAAAGGTTTAACCAATGTCATTACCATTATTCAGAAAACAGGCAGTGGATCACCAGAGGGAAAAATTATATGGTGATATTATCCTGACTCAACCGGTTTCATATTATGTTTTGTCAGCCTTTCTCGTATTAATAACCATTATAGCAATTATCTTTCTGGTGGAACACAATTATGCCAGAAAAGAAAAGGTATCAGGGATCATAGTACCGCAACAGGGTATGGTGACGGTCTTTCCGCCGCAGGCAGGGATACTCGCTAATCTGGACGTGACAGAGGGTATGTATGTAAATGAGAATGAAGAGTTATTCAGCATTTTGATTGATCAGCGTACTAATGGTGGTGAGTATATCGGTCAGAAAATTATGGAGGAATTGAATTTTCAGGAAAATTTTCTCAGGAAAAGACTAAAAATCGAACAAGAGCGGGTTGAAACAGAGATTGCAGCACAGGAAGCAGAGGCAAAAAGGCTAAAAGCCGAAATCGAGCGGTTAAAAGAGGTAATAAGTATTCAGAATGAAACACTTGAAATAGAACAGAATAATTATAAAAAGGCAAAAACAATGCTCTCTGAAGATTTTATTTCATCCTCAGATGTTGAAACCTTTTACAGGAAGTATCTTGAGCAACAACAACAGGCTCAATCACTTATAATGAGGTTGGAGGAGGCAACATCAAACCTTGAAAATATCCCTCTTCACATTAAATCTCTGGAAGTAAACAGTGCGCGTGAAATTTCCAATATTGAAAGCCAGATATCAGAAATTACCAAGCAATTAGCCCAGGTTGAAGGCCAAAGACAATTAGTATTTACTGCGCCTGTTTCAGGTAGAATTACATCTGTTGTTGCAAATGTGGGTCAAAGGATGAATCCTTCTGTACCCATGTTTTCCATAATTCCTGAAGGATCACAGCTTCAGGCGAATCTGTTTCTACCAACACGCTCAATCGGATTTATGGAAATCGGTCAGGAAGTAAATATAAGTTATGAGGCATTCCCGTATCAAAAGTTTGGAACCTATTCAGGAACAATAAACCAGATTGCAAAAAGCGTTATTATGCCAGGTGAACCGGCATCAGGGTTATCATTTAAGGAGCCTGTGTATCAAGTTGTGGCTAATTTAGGTAAGCAGCATGTTAAAGCCTATGGAAAAGAGATTCATTTAAGACCCGGTATGATGATCTCTGCTGATGTGACCCTTGATGAACGTACATTATTTGAATGGCTTCTTGAACCGCTCTACAGCCTGAGAGGAAAAATATAAATGGATGGAATTATTTTTAAATCCGGACGCTCTTTACCGACCATAATACAGACTGAGCATTCGGAGTGTGCTCTTGCATGCCTTGCAATGATGTCAGGCTATTTTGGGCATAAGATCGACATCATCTCATTAAGAAACAAGTATTCTGTTTCACAGCATGGTGTAACCCTGAAAGATGTAATAAAGATTGCTGAGAAGATGAATATGTCTTCCAGGGCCGTAAGGGTTGAGATTGAGGAAATAGGCAAACTTAAAATGCCGGCAATATTGCACTGGGACATGAACCATTTTGTAGTGCTTAAGAAAGTATTAAAAAACAAGGTAATTATTCATGACCCTGCTGTAGGTATTAGAGACATTACGTTAAAAGAACTCGGAAAGCATTTTACAGGGGTAGCCCTTGAGTTAACCCCTACAAAGGATTTTAAGGAAGAAGATGAAGTAAAAAAATTAAAGATAAGCCAGTTATGGACAAGGGCATCGGGCTTAAGAAGAGGAATAATTTAGGTACTTTTACTCTCTTTGTTGCTTGAATTATTCAATGTTACATCTCCATATTTTACACAGCTGGTTATTGATGATGTTCTTGTGTCGAGGGATATTGAATTATTAAAAATCCTGATAATCGGATATTTTTTACTTGTATTTATCCAGACAGTTACAGGTGTCCTTCGCTCTTATGTTGTTATGCATTTTACAACCAAACTGGGATTCCAATTTGCTGTTAATATCTACCGACACCTTTTAAAACTGCCGCTCGAATATTTTGCAAAACGTCATATAGGTGATATTGTTTCCCGGTTTGGTTCCCAGAGAAACATCCAGAATTTTTTAACCTCGAGCATTATTGCAGTCATCCTTGACGGCCTAATGGTCATAATAACCATGGTGATGATGCTCATTTATAGTAAAATTCTTTCAATCATCATTTTTGTGGCGGTTATTTTTTATGCAATAATTCGCCTCTCTACATACAGATGGATTCGTAACAGGACAGAAGAACAGTTAGTAGCCTCCGCAAAAGAAAATACAAATTTTATGGAAAATATCACAGCTATGCAGGGCATCAAGCTTTTCAGTAAAGAGACAGACCGTCTCTCCCTGTGGCAAAACTATTTTGTGGATGTTATAAATACAGGGCTCAGGGTTCAGAAATTCGGTATCTGGATCGGGGTTGTTAATGGGTTTGCCTCAAGCCTGAGGTCAGTACTCATATTATATATTGGCGCAAAGGCCGTTCTTGATACTGAATTATCAATCGGTATGCTCATGGCCTTTACATCATGGGGCGGGTCATTTATGGGGAGGGCCTTAAGCCTTTTGGATACAGCAATTCAATATCGTTTGCTGGATGTCCACTTAACAAGGCTTGCTGATATTGTTTATACAGATGTTGAACAGAAAATGGAGGGTTCAGGTGTCCCTTCCATAAATGTAGCATCTAAACCTATTATAGAGGTTAAGGATCTGGCATTCAGGTATTCAGAAGATTACCCATTCATTTTCAGTAATGTGAATTTTACACTGGAAAATGAAGAAACAGTAGCCATTATTGGCCCGTCTGGTTGCGGAAAATCCACATTATTAAAACTGCTATCAAGTCTTTATCAACCATCCCATGGTGAAATAATGATGTATGGGATGGATATAAAAAAGATCGGGTTTCAACATTTCAGGAGTAAAGTCAGTGTGGTTATGCAGGATGACCGTCTGTTAACAGGCTCAATTTCCGACAATATTTGTTTTTTTGATTCAATCCCTGACCAGGAGGCTATAGAGCATGCTGCTGACCTGGCGGCAATCCATAAAGAAATTGTGGCAATGCCAATGCAGTATAATACCCTTGTGGGAAATCTGGGTGTAGCCCTTTCAGGTGGTCAGGTTCAAAGGATATTACTTGCCAGGGCAATATATAAAAAGCCTCTACTTATGTTCCTTGATGAGGCAACCAGTCATTTGGATGTTGATAATGAAAAATTGGTTAACACCGCTATTAAAGAATTGAAGATGAGTCGTATAATAGTAGCACACAGACCTGAAACAATAAAACTGGCAGATCGAATATTCCAGATGGCACCACAAGGGTTGATCCCGGTAATTCCTGAACAACTGGATTTTTATGAAGGTAAATTGTTTGATTAGCGTTTACTTTAAATAATTTAACCGCAAAGGCGCAAAGGGCGCAAAGTTTCATACTGTTTCGTTAAATATACGAATTACGCCTTTATTTTATCTGAGAAGTTTAGTTTCGAAAAATGGAGAGCATTAAATGGATAGTATAGTTAATCGACTTATACAAAAAGGCTCGCCCTTTGAACTCCAGGATACTGTAATTAATGGTGTCCCATTCAAAATATTTCCTCATGGGCCTAAAACCTTGCAGGATGTTTTTCTGAAAGCTGCATCCTTTAAGCAAAATGAATTCATTGTAGATGGTGAAGTCCGGTTAACATTCAGTCAGACTATTGAAAAAGCAAAATTTTTCGCCCATATTTTAAAGTGTCAATATGGCATATCAAAAGGAGATCGGGTTGCCCTGTTGATGCAAAATAGTGCAGAGTGGATTATCGCCTTTATTGCTATCTATATGACAGGGGCAGTATCAGTTACTATCCATGCTGATTCTGAAAAAGAAACTGTTTGCAAGGCTATAGAAATAACAAGCTGTAAAGCAGTATTATGTGATCAGACTGGTATAATCAAACTGAGTACGGTTAACTCAAAATGTTCTGTTATACTGTTTTCAAATATTAAATTTGATGATGAAATAAAGACAAAAATAATTGCCTTTCAGTTTGAAGAATTACCAAAATCCGAACCTGATGATGAAGCCTTAATATCATTTACATCGGGTACTACAGGAACTCCTAAAGGTGTTATTCTAAGCCACCGCAACATGACAACCGGATTAATGAATATGATGCTGGGTGGGTATATGATGAATTATCGTGCACCCAAAAAGGGACCAGGGGTGCAAGCTAATATACAAAATAAGCAGCCATGTTCATTGCTCTTATCCCCTTTATTCCATATTGGCGGGTTTTCCAATATTATGCTCATGTGTTACCTTGGCGGGAAAATAGTTTTAATGAACGGGTGGAATACAAACAGGGTTGCCTCACTTATTGAAAAGGAAAATGTAAGGTCAATTAATGGGGCATCTGTAGATATGATAAAAGAGTTACTAAGATCAGAGAGCGCAACCGAAAGACTAAAAACATTAACAAACCTTAACATACACGGAACAGCACTAAGCCGGAGTTTTATAAAAGAGATTACCGATGGATTCCCTTCAATAAGCATTGGCACAGGTTATGGGATGACAGAGACATGCGGATCAATCAGTAATGTTTCCAGTACTGAACTTATAGATAATCCCAATTTAGCAGGGCCAATATTACCGAGCGTTGAAATCAAGGTGGTTGATAAGGCAGGAGAGCCACACCCAATTGGAGAATTGGGTGAAATATGTATAAAAGGGGCAATGGTTATGCAGGGTTATATGTCTGATTCTGATACCTCCAATGATGTTATAAAAGATGGATGGTTTAAAACCGGTGACCTAGGATATCAGCATACAGATGGAACCCTTTTTATCACTGATCGCATCAAGGATATTATCATCTGCAATAATAAGCATATTTCAGCCAATGAATTGGAGCGCATAGCAAGTGATAACTCTATGGTTGATGAGGCAGTTGTATTCGGAGTGCCAGATTCAGAAAGATGTGAAGCTATAGTGATGGCAGTTTTACCAAAGAATATACAACAAATTGATGAAATCAGATTCAAACAGGAATTGTCTGCCATGGTCCAAAAGTATTCGGGTAATATAAAAATAAGCATGGTTGATACATTACCACGAACAGCCTCTGGGAAAATAAACAGGAATGAATTGAGGAAGCAAATTACGCTGGTATGAAAACGATAGAAAAATATACCGCCCGTTCGCTTTGCTCCCTCAAAACGCGAAGTTCGCCAAGTTTTATCCTAATCGAGTAAACCAATACTGCTTGCAGCAGGGGAAATAATAAAATTTTCTTCGCGTTCTTAGCGTCTTTGCGGTTCATAATATTAAGAGAAAGGAAAGCCTATGTTAGCACACGAACAACTCAACAATAAAAAAACCCCACAACTTACCAAAACCGAAACCATCGTCAGCAAGATTTGGGCAGAAGTACTTCAACAGAACAAAATCAATCCGGAAGATAACTTTTTTGAAATGGGTGGAGATTCATTAATGACAATGATGGTTATGTTTCGTATAAAGGAAGTATTAAATGTTGATATGCCGCCTTACACGATCAGCCAGTCACCAACGCTAAGGGAGTTTTGTGCAAAGATTGATAAGCAAATGGCTGAATCTGAAAAAAAGTTATTGCCGGAAGAAGATTTTGATGCCCAGGAAATGGAGAGTGGGGTGATTTGATTCCTTGTCCACACTGTGGATGTTTAAAAGAAAAAATTACCGCAAAGTCGCAAAGGTCGCGAAGAAAGAAAACAATATGTAATGAAATATATAATGTTAATAAGGTTGAGTTCTTCAGTTATCATGAATCTTTCTTTCATGTGTAACCCGGAATATAAATCAGTGCCAATTCCAAGGATATAATTCAGGGCATAAGGAGGTGTTAGAATAAGGCCACCCAATAATTC
>JAFGFM010000048.1 GCA_016931115.1 Deltaproteobacteria bacterium
ATAAGCAGAGCATAAATACAGAGTGATTCAATGAGTGCAAGACCAAGTATAAGCATTGTGAATATCCTGCCGCCTGCCTCCGGATTCCTTGAGACCCCCTGCATGGCCCCGTTTATAGCATAACCCATGGCAATACCGGTGCCTGCAGCTGCAATCCCGATAGCAAAGGCGCAGGCGATCGCCATAAAGGCAACAGCCCACAGCCCTGCTGCAGATGCGCTTTCACCTGCATATACCATTGATGATAAACCTAAAACCGCTATGAATGCCATAACTGTTACCATAATTTTTTTTGACATAAAAAATCTCCCTTTTGATATTTATCTTAAAATCATATTGCTACAATCTGTTAATGGGCCTCTTCCATGGCCCCTGCAAAATATACTGTTGCAAGCAGCATAAACACAAGCGCCTGCACAAAACTTACTAACAGCCCAAGAACCATTACAGGCAAAGGCGCAAGATATGCCCCTGCGATCGCAAAAAGAATACCCAGGATCTTTTCTTTACCGAAGATGTTACCAAAAAGCCTTATTGTAAGGGACATCACCCTTGCAAAATGGCCTATTATCTCAATGGGCAGCATTAAGGGCGCTATCGCAGGTACAGGGCCTAAAAAATGTTTTACATATTTGATACCATGGTATTTGATACCGATATAGTGTGTGTAAAAAAAAGTTGCAAGGGCAAGGGCAAGGGTTGTATTGGTATCTGCTGTCGGTGAAAAAAACCCCGGTATAAGCCCCAAAAGATTACATATCAGGATATAAAGAAAAACCGTGGCGATAAAGGGGAAAAACATCTTACCCTCAGGGCCGGTAATAGAGATTATAAAACCTTCAATGCTGGTTATTATATATTCAAGGAATGACTGTTTCTTACCAGGCAGAGTCTTAATCCCCCTCACAAGAAAAATACCGGAGGCAAGCATTATTAACATTACAAACCATGAATGGGTAACATGCTGCCACTTATGGGCAAAATGTTCAAAACCAAAAAAACTTAAAATCTCTGTTATATAGTAAAAATGACTCTCCAAATTATTTATGCCCCCTGCCCCCCGGTCTTAATGGCCATGATTACCCCGACAACTGTTATTGAGATAACAACGGTTGACAATCCTATTATAAGGCCGACAGGGTGTACCAGCTTATGTTTCAACAGGATAAAAATGATTACACCCAGTACCGAAAGACGAAAATAGTAATATAAAAAAATAGAGATTTTCCTGGTTTTCCGTTTAAAGTCTGTACCAAAGACCTTCTTAAAGGCGTGCTGAAGAAACATGAAATTTGCCATACTCACCATGCTGCCAGCAATAACACCTAAGGTATGGGAAGGACTTAACGTAAATAAGCTGACTGAAGATATTAACAGGAAGACTATCCAGTATTTTTTCTTCAGATCTTCATAGAATATTTCCCATTCCATTTATGCGTCGCCCAAATCCTTTGCCTTTTTATACATCAGATAGAGGTTTCTAAAGGCTGCGACAATCCCGAAACACAGAAAAATCAAAAAAAACCAGGGGTTAGTGTCATACCTTTTATCAATATAATGCCCAGCCACGGCCCCTATACCTATAGAGAGGGCCATTGTCAGTCCAGTTGTACTCAGCACCCCTATGGTACGGAACATCTTTTTTGTTTCATTATCCATATCAAGCTGGATTTACTCTGTTTTAATCTCTTTAACCCGGTTTCTATCACACTTTTTTTCACAAAGTCAACATCCTTTACCCTGGATTTAAGAGGCAGGGCACTCCTGATTTAATCTTATTTTTTTATATCACTGAAACAGTGATATGCAGCATCAATTGTCCTGTCTATTACATCATTATCATGGGCAATGGATAAAAACATTGCCTCAAATGGGCTCGGCGCGAGATAAATACCTTTTTCACGCATCTTTCTGTAAAAGGCCCTGAACAGGGCAGCATCACTCTTTTTTGCAGATCGAAAATCAATTACCGGCTCCCCTGTAAAAAAGAGGGAGCCCAATGAGCCGATATGATTTATGACAATATTAATACCTGCCTTAATGGCTGCATCCTTTAACCCCGTAAATAACCTGTTACCGCCTGCTTCAAGCCCCTTGTAAATTCCGCTATCTTTAAGCAGTTTAAGGGTGGCAAGACCTGCCGCCATTGCAATCGGGTTTCCGGAGAGCGTGCCTGCCTGATATATGTTCCCTTCAGGAGCAATCTTCTGCATGATATCCCTCCGGCCTCCATAGGCACCTACAGGGAGCCCGCCGCCGATAATCTTACCCAGGCAGGTGATGTCGGGCATAATATTGTAATACCCCTGTGCCCCGCCCGGACTCAGCCTTAAACCGGTTATCACCTCATCAAAAATAAGCAGTGCGCCGTTTTCCTTTGTGATATTTCTAAGCCCGGTTAGAAATCCTGCATCAGGAAGGATTACACCCATATTTGCCGCGACTGGTTCAACAATAATTGCAGCTATATCATTCCCGTATCTTTTAAATGCATCTTTCAGATTATCAATATTATTATATGGAAGGGAGATGGTCAGCCCTGCAATTTCTGCCGGTATACCGGGGCTCCCGGGTATACCTAGTGTCGCCACACCGCTCCCTGCCTCCACAAGAAGGCTGTCAGCATGGCCATGATAGCAACCTTCAAATTTTAGAATGATGTTTCTGCCTGTATATCCCCTGGCAAGGCGGACTGCGCTCATTGCAGCCTCTGTACCTGAATTTACCATCCTTACCATCTCAATGGATGGTACCATTTGAATGATTGCCTCGGCCATCTCCACTTCAATAGCGGTCGGCGCCCCAAAGCTTGTGCCCAGGGGCAGCTTTTCTTGAATCGCCTTGAGCACTGCCGGGTGCGAATGCCCAAGGATCATGGGGCCCCATGAACAGACATAGTCGATATATCTCCGCCCCTCTTCGTCCCACAGATAACACCCTTCCGCCCTGTTAATAAAAAGAGGCTCCATGCCAACAGACTTGCCTGCACGAACCGGGCTGTTCACACCACCCGGAATAAATTTTTTAGCCTGCTCAAATAGTATCTTTGATCTCTCATCCATCTTGCTGCTCCAACAAACTCCGGTTAACGATTTTAAGTTTTATCTTGCGCCCTGTGCCTTGAGCCCTGTTTTTAATAGTATTCCATACTGCTCTTCTTGAATTCCTTTTCGCTGAAGAGAATTGAATAATCCTTCATCCCTGTCCGCTCTGACATCTTCCGGGCCATTTCATTGCATTCTTCCCTTGTATCACCGTGTATCATGGTAAAGAGGTTGTACCTCCAATCCCTTTGAGGCCTCCTGTGATAGCAGTGTGTAACCTCCCTGAACCCGGCCATGATATTGCCGATTTCATCAATCTCCTCTTCGGGGATTAACCATGCCACCATTGCGTTGGCCTTTAATCCTGCCTCCTGATGAAAGAGGGTTGCTCCAAGTCGCCTGATTACCCCACTTGTTATCATTTCCCTGATCCGGCTCAGCACCTCATCCTCTGAAACCCCGAGCTGATCAGCCACTATTTTATAGGGCATGGGTTCAAGAGGTATATCCTTCTGAAAAAACCCTATGATTTTTTTATCAAGTTCATCCGGCATGGATACTATCCCTGTCTTGCAGTGATCAGGCTTCCCACAATATCCTTGATTTTGTTAATGCCCTTTTCAATACAGTAATTCCCGATACCCTCTATAATCTCGATGGTGGCCCTGGGGTTAATGAAGTTCGCTGTCCCCACCTGCACAGCGCTTGCCCCTGCAATCATAAACTCCAGTGCATCATGGGCGTTCAATATGCCGCCTATACCTATGACAGGGATTTTTACAGCACGTGCGGTCTGATAGACCATATAAAGCGCAACCGGTTTTATGGCAGGCCCTGATAAACCTCCTGATATATTCCCGAGCCTTGGACGCCTGGTATTTATATCCACTGCCATACCTGTAAGGGTATTGATTACAGAGAGTGCATGGGCGCCTGCCTGTTCCACCGCCTTTGCAAGCTGAGTTATATCTGAGACATTCGGGGTGAGTTTTACAATGACAGGTTTGTCCGTGTTTTTTACCACGGTCTCTGTTACCCTCCCTGACATTTCAGGGTCTTTCCCGAACACAAGCCCCCCCTTGTCCACATTGGGGCATGAGATATTCACCTCAATGGCAGAGACACCTTTTACTCCCTTGAACGCGCTCGCAAGTTCACCATATTCATTAATACTGTGCCCGTAAATATTGACTATTACCTCTGTGTTCAGGGTATTGAGCCACGGGAGTTTATCCTTAAGAAAACCTTCTATACCGATATTGGCAAGCCCTATGGCATTAAGCATGCCAGCGGGTGTTTCAACTATCCTGGGTGGAGGATTACCTTTCATGGGCTTCAGGGATATCCCCTTCACAACAATTGCCCCGAGCCGATTGAGATCAAAGAGAGTCTCAAATTCCTTCCCGTAACCAAATGTGCCGGATGCAGTCATGACAGGGTTTTTAAGTTCCAAACTGCTTAAGAGTACAGATATATCAGGGTTTATGGTCATATATTATCCCAGTCTATTTCATTGATATCAAAGACAGGGCCATCCTTGCATACATGGTAATATGATATTTGATCCAGGGCAGATGCTGATCTGACTACACAACCCTGACAGGCCCCAAGACCGCATGCCATAAAGGTCTCCATCGAGACCTTGCAGGGTATTCTATATTTATTTGATATGCTGCTCAGTGCCTTCAGCATAGGAAGGGGGCCGCAGGCATAAATAGCGATGGCATTATCCCTCTGTTTTATTATCTCCTGCTCAAGAAGGTCCGTGACCCTGCCATGATAACCCATTGACCCGTCATCTGTGGCAATAGAGATATCCTGTTTTATACCGACTGAGGCAGGATCCATTATCTCATCTGATCTCCTGAACCCGGCTAAAAAGGTAACCGCTTTCTTATTAACAGCCTGGGAAAGAAAAAACATGGGGGCTATGCCTATGCCCCCTGCAACAATAAAGAGGTGCTGCCCCGGGTCAGTTATATCAAAACCCTTTCCAAGCGGGCCTAAAACAGAAAGCCTGTCCCCTGCCCTTTTATTTGAGAGGATTTCAGTACCCTTTCCAACCACCTTGTACAGTACCCTGACAACACCTTCCTCTTCTGTGCCGCTGATGCTAAATGGCCTCCTCAGACAGGGGTCAATCCCATCATTTACCCTCACCATTATGAACTGGCCAGGTTTTGCCTCTGCTGCCAGCCCTGGTGAGCTAAACCTTAAAAGAAATATACCCGGTGTTATGCAGGTATTGGATAATATCTTAACGTATGTCTCTATCATAATTGGTGCAGGTTATCCTAATATCCCCATGATTTAAAGAAAAAAGTTGATTGTAAATCAAGTTAATCACAGCATCCGCATACGGCTGAATGAACCCATATCTGGCAGGTCTTTTTACTTGACCTTAGCGAGATTTATCCGTAAACTCTGCGCCTGTCTTTCAGGGACAGTCTATTCATCATATTAACTCGCTGTTTTTTTATTTACCGTTTTTTTTAATTAGAGGAGAGAGTCAGACATGAAAAAGGTCTATCTTGTTTTGTGTATTACCTGTCTTTTTCTTATACCAGGCCCATGTATCCTGGCCGGGGGCATTGACAACAGGAGCAATTACAGCGGCGAATATGCTCGTACCTTTACAAGAAATGCGGCAACAGACTCACTTGATGCCATAGCATATAACCCTGCCGGTGTGATGAAGATGGCGGATGGCTATCATGGAAATCTATCAATCCACTATGTATTAAAGGAATATACCAACACGGTAGATGGCACAGCGCTTAAGCAGGAGACACCCTCATTTGTGCCCGCCCTTTTCGGGCTTTATAAAAACGATAAATGGGCTGGCTTTTTTTCTTTTACTATCCCTGCAGGCGGGGGAGAGGTGGACTTTAAAAATGGCAATGCTACCACACGTATCAGCGCCATTAGATTAAGAAACATGTTTAACCAGCTCGCAGGCGCAGCAATATATGGCGATACAGCAGATGAAAAACTTAATGCCGAGGGCTATTATTACGGCCTGACCGCAGGCGGTGCATATAAGATAAATGATACCATCTCTCTTTCTTTTGCAGGTCGTTTTATTGATGCAGATAAAAAGGGCAGGGCCGCATTTGACCTTATGCCTACCTCTTTGGGCACAATGGCAGGGCAGCCTGTAAGAAGCGCTGTGCTGGACCAAGAAGAGAATGCAGATGGGTGGGGTGCAATACTTGGGCTTGGCATTGATCTTGACCCTGTTTATATTGGCATAAAATATGAGACAGAGACAGAACTGGATTTTAAATATAAGGTGAAACAGGATACAGTAACCGGATTACCCTATGGTCTTGGTCAGGCAGTGGGCATTATTAATGGGGCTGAACATGAGAGAAACCTGCCAGCGCTCTTTTCTATTGGCCTTGCATATACTGTAAGCCCAAAATTAAAAATAGATACCGGTATGATCTATTATTTCCAGGAGGATGCAGGCTGGGGTGGTGCTGAACAGTATATAGAGGATGGGTGGGAAACAAGTGTTTCCATTGAGTATAAATTTAATGATTACCTGAAAGGAAGCATTGGTTATCTGCACACAAAGACAGGCATGGATGCGCAGCATGCACTTAAAGAGGCCCCGGAACTGGATGCTGATTCATTTGGCGCCGGCATTGTCTACAATATTTTTAATGAAACCCTGAAGATCGATTTAGGCGCAGCAATTGTTGATTATAAAGGCGATTCTTATATTGACACATCATCCGGGTCAGCTGTTTTGGTAGGTCTTAAAAAAGAGGTCGTGATGTTTTCAACAGGGGTTCAGTATCGTTTTTAACCTGCTGTCCTTAAGCCACAAGGCCCCGTGTAAATGCCCCTGATTGAGAAGAGTGTCTTGAGATTAACTATTCTCCGGGGGCAGAGCTTACAGTTTCTAAATCATACATGCTCATGGACTCAGGCAGGTTATTAAAGATGATCATAAAGGGGACAGCCTCCATTGGCGCCACATTTACATTTGCCCTGTTTTCCCCTTCCCTGATATTCAGCTTCCGATCTATCTCTTCCAGGGAGATATCACTGAGTTCATTTTCTGTAAAGGTGTTTCCTGCGTATGCAGACTTCTCTGCAACAGGGTTATTTTTATCATCTATAATAGTGGCTTTTACCAGTATATGGCTCCTGGGCTGGGGATAATTGTTGATAATCTTCCCTTTAATAATGAATAGATCACCTGATGTTTCTCCAGTAAATGTTTCCCATTTCAGGTCAACAAACTCAAGCCTCCTGTTTCCTTCATCAACAGCCTCTGTTTCAGAATCGGGTTTTTTTTGATTATCAGCCTTTTCAGGCAGAAGCGCAGGGGCAAAGAGATATACTGAAAGGGCTCCAAGTATTACAACAAAGGCAATAACAAGAATGATGAGTATCAGCCCCGGCCTGACTGTCTTTTTTTTTACAGATGCAGGCAGTGCCTCAGTAACAGGTTTTTCCTCCTCTATTATTTCCTCATCTTCATTCAGGACCTTTTCAAAGACCCTGTCAAAATCATCAGCATTGCCGGGGCCAGGTTCATTGGATAGACTCTCTTCCTCAAAACCCAGAGATGAATCCAGGTCTACAGTCTCCTCAGGCTCAGCATCAGAATCAACCTCTTCAGCCATCCGGGGGTAGACAGTAAAAACACTCCTGCAGACTGAACACCTTACCTTTGAACCGCTCTCCTTGATAAGGTTATCGTCAAGGTTGAATTTGGATGCGCATTTTTCACAGTTAATAATCATTCATTGCCCCCGATATACCAGTAACTGTTAGCCATATTGACTGCCCGGGTAATATGTAAATTGATCAAATATGTATGGTCTATAGATTTATGTTTTGAGATAACGAATTTTCAATAAATTGTCAATATTACAATGAAAATTACCCTGCCGGGAAAAATAGCCTGAAAACAGTACCACCTGAGCAGTAACAATCCTCATTCACCTTGCAGAACTGGCATCTGGAAATATTTCCATAACAGATATCGGTCTCGCCTGGTATAAACCTGCATCTATCCGAATGCATCTCGATATTAAATTGATATTTTTCTGAAAAGATCTTTGTCCTTAGCAGGTCCGCCCCTTTCCCTCCGGCATTAAAGTCATAGGGCCTCTTTGAAGAGTAATTTATGGACTCCTGGGTTGGGAAAAACCCCTCAAAAATACGCCTCTGATACTCTTCTGTTATGCCAACACCATAATCCCTGCAAATAAACTCTGTGCCCGTCAGCTCAGGCCTGATAGTGATCTCTATCCTGCCCATGTCAGGTGTATTTTCAATGGCATTCTTTATAAGGCCTGTAATGATTTTTTCCAGAACATCATCAGGCATGTGAACCGGAGGTGATAGATCAAATGTCTTTTTTATCTCAAGCTCCCTGTGGGCATGATTCGGCCTTATCCGCTGTAACAGGTTTTCTGTAAAGGATATGAGATCAATATCCCTCGCTTTAATAATCTTCGGGCCAAAGATGGCATCTATCCTGCGCCTGAGCCTTTCAACAAGTTTCCCCTCACCAAGCTCCTCTGCTGCAAGCGCTTCAAGCTCATCAGCGCATTCATCCAGAAGGTTGGACAGCAGATGGTACCCCCTGAAATCGCTGTTTTGCATGATATCAGTTACCTCATACTGTATATCAAGTATTCGTTCAAGATTCCGCTTTGCCCTGTCAAGGGTTGTTTCCCAGGTCCCGCTGGGCAGGGGAGAAAGTCTTTTGGCCAGGATATTAAGTGTTGCAAGAAGCACAGCAACAGGGGTCTTAATTTCATGTGAAAGGTGGTTTATGACCTTATCCTTTGCCTTGTTAAGCATTGTAACTTCATGATAGGCAACCCTGAGTTCTTCAGAAAATCTCGCATTTTCTATAGAGAGGGCAACTGTGCCGGCAATCATGTTCATCAGTTCAAGGTCAGTGTCATCAAAAGATCCCTCCTTTTTATTCACGGCAGCCAGTACACCAATTGTCTTATCACGGCTTTTCAAGGGGACAAAAAGCAGGTTTTTGGTATGTATTTTTGCCTGCAGGTCAACGCCCGGGCAATAATCCAGTTCCTTTAAAGTGTCATGAACAATAATTGGCTTACCGGTTTTTATTACCCTTCCGGTAATGGTGTTTTCAACGGAATAACGTACCTTTTTTACGCGGTTTTTTACCTCAGAATCATCATAGGCTGCCCCTAAAAAAAATATCTCATTTTGTGCCGGGTCGAGTATCGCAATAGAGGCGCTTTCCGAATTCATGAGCCGTTTTGTTTCACCGCTGATGTAATCAAGCAGCTCTTCAAGGACAGGGTATTCAGGCAGGGCAGTACTTATACGCAGGAATGTGGCGTTGGTAAGCTCAAGCTTCCTTTCCTGAGTGATATCCCTGATTATAAAAAGCTTACCACCGTCATTGGCATTTTCTTCATCTGTAAAAACCGCCCCTCTTACTATGACATCAAGCACCCTTCCATCCTTTGTGAGCCTCTTGGTCTCAAGCCTCATCTGCTTTTCTCTTAACAGGGTCTCCCGGGCAAGGACCGCCTCTTCTGCAAGATGGGCAGGAACAAAGGGTATCCTTGACCCCTTGATTTCATCAAAGCTCCACCCGAATGTGCGGGTAAAGGCAGGATTCAGATATGTAATATTTGCATTCAGGTCTGATACGATCATCGGATAGGGGACAAAATCAAGCAGGTTCCTTGCCATCTGCTCGGCCTTTCTGCTGGCCTTTGACTCCTTTTTATAGAGTAGCTCGGATGTCCTTAAGGCTGTAATCGTCTGCATCTTCTTGGTGATATCCCTCGCTATCCCCCTGAACCCCTTTTTCTTATTGTTTTTGTCCTTGATGAGAAAGGCAGAGACCTCGATCTGTCTGGTTTTCCCTTCGCTGTCTATAATCTCCCATTGAAGGTCTGATGCCTCATTCTGGGTAATCCAGATCTTTGTAAAGGTTTCATATGCCTTACTGGAATTTTCACTGTTCATGAACCTGCTGAAGTCGCGGCCCTGGATCTCAAGCCTTGAGTGTCCAAGTGTATTACAAAATGCATTATTAAAATAGATAAAACTGCCATAAATATCTGTTTCAAAGACACCGTCGCTGACCTGTTCAAGAAATATCTTGTACCTTTCATCAAAGATATCAGTTACGTAGGTTATGCTTTTTCTTAAGTTATCCTTTGAAATATCAGGGCCTTTTGAAGAGATGTCATTACCGGAAAGGGTTTTTTCATCATGGCTGGACATAAATTTTAAATCCTCCCGTATAATGGCCTGTTTTTTGCAGAAGTTTTTATAAAATAATGGGTTACAATAATATGCATCTATCTTCAGTTAAAAGGAAAAATACTATTTATCTGTTATTAAAAAATATGCTGTGTTATATGAAAAAATCTTTATATTATTGTTTTACAATGTTTTCAAGATTTAGATCACTGTGTATCGCAAATAAGAAGGGTTGTATAATTACCCCTTTTTGTATACATATATCATACATATCATACAGCTTTTATTGTCATGGCCTGTAAATGCATGAATGTGAAGGGACGGTTTAAATTACATTATGGAAAAAAGGGCATTTTTTTTATCACTACTCATTCTATTAATCTCCTGTCTGGCAGCTTCAGGAGAGGAGACTCTGACACCAAAAATTACCTTCAGCGAAAAGAGTTTTGTTGCAGGGGAGGTTTTGGAAGGGACAGTTATTGAGCATACCTACAGGGTTTACAACAAGGGGAATGGTGTACTCAGGATAAACAGAATAAACCCGGGTTGAGGCTGTTCTGTTGCCGATTTTGACAGGGCAATCCCTCCGGGCGGAGAGGGCAGGATCAGGATAACAGTCAATACTATGGGTAGGTCGGGTAAATTAAGGAAATCTATAGGGGTGTTCAGTAATGACCCTGAAAAAAGAAATGAACACCTTACATTTGAGGCATCCATAAAACCGCTCTTCAGGATAACCCCTTCAACAATAGTTACCCTTACAGGTAAAAGAGGGGAAAGAAAGAGCGTTGAGGTTTTGATATCAGCAGGCATTGATAAGCCCCTGAATATTGAGCCGGAAGGGTTTACCCTTGATAAAGGCAAGATAAGTTATTCACTGGAAACAGTGGAGGTAGGAAAGCAGTACAGGGTGGTTTTTAAAAATAACCCCGACATCCAGGGTATTTTTAATGGTGAATTGAGGCTTAAAACCAATTATGTGGAAAAACCTCGGATCAAGATCGGTATTCGATCACGTTTCAACTGATAACGGTTTTTGTGTATAAAAAGGATTATTTTGATTAAGTATCATATGGCTCTACGCCTGGATTTGGAATATAATGGGAACAAATATCAAGGCCCCTGTAGAAATATATACTGACGGGGCATGCAGCGGAAACCCCGGGCCAGGGGGATATGGAATTATACTGAAATACGGGTCACATGAACGTATGATATCGGGTTATGACCCGGCCACAACCAACAACCGTATGGAAATGACCGCTGTTATTGAGGCACTTAAGGCAATAAAGAAACCGTGCAAGATAAAAATTTGCTCTGATTCATCATATGTCATTAAGGGGGCAACAGAATGGATAAAGGGGTGGATAAGAAATAACTGGGTAAACTCCCAGAAAAAGCCTGTTCTAAACAGGGAGCTCTGGGAAACGCTGCATTCATTGATCAGAATTCATGATATAGAATGGTTGTGGGTAAAGGGTCATGAGGGGCATGTGGAAAATGAAAGGTGTGATAAACTGGCAAGAGAGGCAATCATTAATAAAAGAGGGATAGACACAGGGCTGATAAATGAAACCTAATGAAAAAGCCAATTAATATTAAATACTTGACGAAAATTGAAAAATATGTAATTTTTGTTTCATTTATAAAAACCCTTTTTAAACCACTTTATACTAAGGGGTATTAACATGAGATGTCCAAAGTGCGGTTATATTAGTTTTGATTATAATAAATTCTGCCCAAAATGTAATAAAGACATTTCCGAGGAGCAGACAAAGTTAAACCTGCATGGCTACATGCATAACGCCCCTTCATTGCTGGGCATGCTGGTAGGCGCAGGAGACGAATCAAGTTCAGGGCTTATTCTGGATAGCGCCGCTGCCCTTCAGAGAGCAGGCGCTGCTCTTGATGATCAATCACCCGCCATTATGGAAAACGATATGGATTTTGGTGACGATCAGGATCTTGAAATCAGCCTTTCTGATGATACAGAACTTGAACTGCCTGAGATCAGTATGGATGATCAATCCTCTGAAATGGATAACCTTGAGCTGGTCGATGATGAAGACCTGTCACTTGAACCAGAAGAAGAGGTGGCTGCTCCCCCGGCAGTGTCAGCGGCAGCGGATACAGGGGATGACCTCTCCCTTGACCTTGGCGACATTTCAATGAAGGGTGAAAAGGGTTTTTCCACCGTTGAACTGAATATGCGTGACCTGAAGATAAATGACACCGGAGAGCTGGAGATTGACTCCTTTTCCGATGAGGTTAATAAATTGGCTGCCAAAAATAGTGACAGCCAGATATTAGATGTTAACAGGACATCCCATCTTGATCTCTCAGACCTGACCTTTGATGAGGAGACTTCACCAGGCCTCGACATAGAAGAGAGTAATGGCACTGTAAAAACGAAGAGCCCTGGTAAAAAAGACAAAGAGGACTCACTTGATCTTGGAGATCTGGCACTTGATGATGGCGACCTCATTACAGATAAAGATAATGAAGGTCTTGACCTGGATAGCCTCACATTTGAAGATACAGATGAATCAGAGAGCACCAGCGCCTCTATGGCAGAGACATTGAATATTTCGGACCTTAGCGACAACGGGACAGGCAGCTTTGACCTGGAGGACCTTGCTATTTCCGAAGAGGATTTGGCCACCCCGGAAGAAAATGACAGCATTGATTTGTCAGACCTCTCATTTGATGAAGAAGACCTTAAAGGCACAGGGAGTGACCTGTTTGCCGGGGCAATGGACCTGGATAATCAGGAGACAGGAGAACTTGAGCTTGACAGCGCTGACATACAAGGGGCTGAAGGCGACTCTCAGGACATAGGAAAATCTGAGACCATTGATGATTCTCAGGCATTTGATCTGGACAGTCTTGAAGGCAACAATCTTAATGATTCAATGACTGATCTGACAATAGACCTTGAGAATCTTGACCTTGATCTTGACCTTGATACACCAGAGGATAAAAAGTAGTAACTTTTGGATGAAAGGTATGCGGGAAAATAAAAAAGGGCCATGGCTTTAGAGGCAAAAAATCAAAATCTTTTTTTGATTTTCATCTTGACCACAATAAAAGGAAAGGTTATAAGGCTCTTCACAACATGCCGAGATAGCTCAGTCGGTAGAGCAGCGGACTGAAAATCCGCGTGTCCACAGTTCAACTCTGTGTCTCGGCATCTCAATAAAAAACATCAAAAGGCTGATAAAAAATCAGCCTTTTTTATTTTCAGGATTAGCTCAAGCATTTTTATAATCCAACAGGAAACACACAACAATATAGCCATTCAGAATTATTCTTTTAACCACGAATAATATGATTTTTAAAATCCTGATATAACCAACTGAAACACTCCCTGCCGTTTATTGAAATATTTAAACTGATTTGCTATCACTTCCCACCGCTTAATTCAGTAGATAAATCTGAAATACTTGGGACAAATCCTGTCTCAAGTAGGTCCCAAGTCCATCAAAGCTAGAGTCGGATTCAAGAGCAGAGTCGAGGCCAGAGTCAGGGGCACAGTCGGACAATATTCTCGCTTTACTGTCAGGGGGTGAAGCTTCCGCAGAAGAGTTATTATCACATCTGGGCCTTAAATCTAAACAGGCTCATTTAAAAGGGCCTTGCAGTATTTGTTTTTCGTTTTGCTTTCCCTATCAACCTACCTTGGCCCGGCAAAGCTTTAGCGACGACGGCAGCCTAAAATGCTATAGCCTGCTCCCACACCTATCTCTAACATCCAGCTATTTTTTTGTGTTTTCCGAATAATATTTGCATGTAGACCCTAAAAATGATGTTTTGGCAACCACCACCTTTAATGGCGAACATGCCTATTGGATTGATGGGGCTAAAATGCCTGTGGTTTGGAAAAAATGTTTGGGAAGGGGCGTGTGTTTTATTCTTCGCTTGGACATACAGCAAAAGATTTTGAAGTGCCAGAAGCAATTACAATTATGAAAAGAGGAATATTATGGTCTGCGGGTAAGTTGTATATAAATGAAAAAATATAGCAGGATTTATTGGATGGGTCTGCCCTGATTTCCCAAATTTAAGCCTGGTTATAATAACATTACGACCCCGGGGCATGATCGTTACCTTATATATTATTCATTTTGCGAATGCTGGATAAACCTACAATATGGTGGGGTAATATTATTGACATGCAACACCTAACTCCATATACTCTGTTACTCAAAAAGAGAACTCTTATCAATAAAAAATGGAAAAAAATAAATCCGATAGCGATAATTCAATATTCAGGCCGGCCAAGCATTCGCCAGGTAAAATCGTTTATACTCCAGGCCGCTCTTTTCAATTATTTTTGCATAATCATTTATCAAAATAGACTCTTCACAAATTTCATCCATAGCAGGGGTATCCCATACGTCCCTCCAGTCAGCATTATAAAACAGGCTAAAGCTTCTTCGGCTGTGGGCTGTTAGTATTTTTTAATTTTCTTTCAGTCTTTAAACTAAATACCTTCAACTATCATTCATTCCCCCATTGCAATTCACCGCAGTTATCCCGGTCATTTTTCCCCTTAATTTTAAGCGCCCAGACCAGAGGTCCTGGCCAGCTGTGCTTTTCAGCCACCTGGGAGACAGTTAACCCCTGTTCTAAATCGTTATTTATCGGATTTGCCTTGATTCAAAAGTTCTTTATGCCAGTTTTCTCCAGATGGTTTTGTTCCATCTATATTTATTACTATCAATTCAAAAATTCTTTCCAAACCGGAATATATACCATGCAGGTTAAGGGCAACACCATCCAGATAAAACAGATCACCACTTTGTTTTGCCTTTTTAAAGCCCTCCTGTATCCTGCAAAGAAGGCCCTCAAGGTCATCGAGCTCTGATCTGATACGAACAGCAACATGGACAACCCTTGAAATCATATTTCAACGCCTTCTTTTTCTATAGCTTTCCGAATTGATGACCTGCAATCATTTATATCAACAAGGTCAATACGAAAAAAAGGGGATAATCCGGTCATCGCAGCAACAGCTGAATAGAAAATCTCGGGGTTGATGCCCCATGCTGCAAGGTCTATGTCAGACCATGGATTAAACAATCCATCATGGGTAAGAGATCCAAAGATGACAACTCTGGTAGCGCCGAATTCATAAATAATTTGTATAAGCGCCATTTATATGAGCCATTATTTTGGGCATGTTTCCTGATGCGGTCTCAAGAAGGATATGATAGTGGTTATCCATCAGACAATAGGCATGTATAACAGCATGATACCTTTTATTCGCTGATTCAAGGTGTTTCAGAAACTTCTTCCTGTCTCTTCTGCTCCTAAATACAGCCTTCTTCCTGCTTTCATCTTTGAGCTTTGAGCTTTGAGCTTTTCCCCTTCCAGCTTTGAGCTTTGAACTTTGAGCTTTGAGCTTCTTAGCGTACTTCGCGCCTTCGCGGTTCAAATATTTATGTCTTTAATCCTCTCAGAAGATTTCTCTGTATAAAAAGAAAAAGGGGGCTAATCATAGCCCCCCCTAAACTGCTTCATCCTTCTTCTCTTGCTTTACCTACAAGTCTATAGCCTATAGTCTACAGCCTTCCTTTCCCTTCCAGCTTTGAGCCTTGAGCCTTGAGCTTCTCTTTGTTTCCCCTATCAGCCTATAGTCTAAATCGCTACAGCCTTTATTTTAGTGCTTCTTATAAGTTATTTTATTATTTAAGGACGTCCCGCCAATGTGCCTCCCCTGTTTTCCAGTGGTCTGGGAGCGGGAATGCCATATAACATGCCTTCTGCACTGATATCTTCGTCGATATCCGGCCAATGAACACCATCACCATCGCCGATAATTTCCCAATTCGCTCTTTGCTCCGGTGTCGCCTCAGATAAGCGCCAAGACCAGGCGAGCGGGACACTGATTGATCGCCCATCCGTAAGTTGGGCTGTAATAGCATCTTGGGTGACGACTATATCTTTAATTCTCAATTCTTGAATTTGTACCGCAATGTTCATACCATTCCTCCATAATCCAGTCTTTGTTTTTCTCAATAAGTTCACGTATGGCATTTAGCTCTTTGGACGAAAAACCACGACTCATAGCCAAGGCCAAAGGCTGAATCCAAAATTTACAAATCATTTTATCCCTTTGAACATGTACATGCATTTTTTCGTTACAATCAAAACTGTAAAAGAAAAAACGATACGGTCCTGGGATATTCCTGATCGTTGGCATATTAAAGACCTTGATAAATTATACAAGGATTAAGAAACGATTGTCCAATCCATAAGGGGTAAAGCCAATGAGTTCTTTTCTTGCGGTAAAAATATTGTCAGGAGAGGCTTCAATATGCAATTCTCCAGAAATTCCATTAGCGTTCCCATTTCTTTAGTTTTTTCGATATTGATAAGTATTGCTTCATGAAGATTTCTTTTTGCCTGCCCTACATCTTCTCCGCATGAAGCTATATCAAGCTCAGGGCAATATGAAACATACATATTTCCTTCTTTCCATATTTCTTCAGTAATCCGTAATTTAATTTTACACCTCTACCAAATCCATTAATATCTAAGATCTTTTTCTTTATTAATTATATTTATTTTCCTTGATTAATTCAACAACCTTTTAGTTAACTCAAGAATTTTAAAAGGTCTTTCGTTCAAAGCGCTTATCATTGCCTCTTTCATCAGGCTTTTCAGCTCTGTTTTAGCAATATTTTTTGCTTCCATTAATTAGTTACCTATTAAATTGTTTGATAATCTTGTGCTTCCCTACCACCTACAGTCTAAACTACTACAGCCTTCTTTCAGCTTTCAGCCTTGAGCTTTGAGCTTTTATCTTATTCTTGCCTACCAGCCTAACGCCTAAATAGCTACAGTCTATTCTTCATCAGAGTATTTCTTGACAATACAGTTATACTGTAATATTTTTCAAGTATAACCATTCATAAAGGAGGTTTAATTATGACTTCAGAGTTAAATACAACTGAACAAATGGAAATGAAGGTTTTTCCCAAAGGTCAGGTTGTTATTCCTGTAATGCTCAGGAAAAAATACAACATTGATATTGGCGATAATATTCAGGTAATACCAGCTGAAAATGGTATTTTACTTAAACCTAAACCAAAAACAAAAAAACCGGAATCAATTACAGATAATCTGTTCGGTATTTTTAAAAATTATGCCAGGAATAATAAAAAGATTGATAAAAAAGATATATTAAATGCAACAGAAAATGGTTTCATTGAGGGTTGGGAAAAATGATATCTTTAATTGATACCAATATAATTTTACGATTTCTTACCGCAGATGGAAATTCGAAATATCAAAACCTGCATTCTTTTTTCAGCTCGATTGAAAGAGGTGAAATCAACGTTGAATTGAAGCTGATCGTATTGTTCCAGGTGATTTTTGTACTCAAGAGTTTCTACAAGGTACCAAAAGAAAAAATCATTGATGGATTATCAAAGCTTTTAAGATATAAAGGAGTCAGGATCAAAGATAAAAAAATAGTGCAGCGCGCGCTTGATCTATGGAGAGAAAGGAATCTGGAAATCGTCGACTGTTATATCATTTCATGCATTGAGGGAGATAAACAGAATATCCTGTACAGTTATGACCGTGATTTTGATAAATTCAGTGCCAACCGAATAGAACCTTAGTCAGTAGCAAAAACCCCTTGCGCTCTACGCTCTTTTCTTGAACCTTGAGCTTTCAACCTTTTTCTTCATACTATCTTCCGCCTACTGACCTCCGTCTTCCGATTTCCGGCCTCTGGCCTCTCACCTTCCCTATCAGCCTAACCCTAAATAGCTATAGCCTTTTTTTACTCTATCGTCCTCATTGTTGCTTCGGCAATAAACTCAGACCTGTTAACACCGCGTTCTTTTGCTGCTATATCAATTTTCTTTACTATACTTGCAGGGATTGAAATATTCAGACGTTGTTTCTTTTCGTATTTTCGTTTGATTCTTTCATCGACCGGGATCCTCATAATAAAAACATCTTTATTTGAATAGTGGGATTTAATTGTTTCAAAATTAGATGGTTCTTTTATGAATTGCGGTTCACTTTCCTGTAACCATCCGGCCAACACATCCACAGCCATTTCAAAGGCTTCCTCCATAGTTTCTCCAAAAGTAGCGCACCCTTTTAAATCAGGGAAATGCACCTCAATGGCGTCATCTGTTTCCTCAAAGATCGCATAATATCCTTTTGTTTTCATTTTATTTACCACCCCTAACCCTTAATTTTTAATGCCTGCATCTTTTAAAATTCTTTGTGCAGTACCTTTCGGGATATCACCTTTATGCCTTGGTACAGGAATAGGTGGAAATCCTGCTTTTTTCCATATATCATGCCTGCTTCCCGGCTTCACTTCAAAACCATTTTTTATAAGAAGCTTTTCGATTTCTGATTTTTTCAAACTTACTCCTTATAGCTGATTGATCATAAATCTAATACACAAATACACACATGTCAATGGAGATACGACTCACTTTAACGAAGGTGATTGCCTTCTGTCTTTTATTCTTTTTTTCCCTTCCAGCTTTGAGCTTTTCTTTCTTTCCCTATCAGCCTAAAGTCTAAACTGCTACAGCCTATTCTTCATTCCGCCATGCGCTTTGCACTATGCACTATGCGTTATCTTTCAGCTTTGAGCTTTCAGCTTTGAGCTTTTCTTTCTTTCCCTATCAGCCTAAAGTCTAAACTGCTACAGCCTTCTATGAGCTTCTAACTTTCATGAAAATTTTAAAATTTCTTAGGTAAACCAGCCTGTTTTAAAACGGCATTTGCGGTGTGACGTGATTTGATATGATTATCAACAACAAATCGAATTCTGGTAATAGGGCTGAACCATATTCCATGATCACCTTTTCCCTGGCGCTCAAGATAACAGTCTGCTTCCCTCAAATACTGTTTTAGATCTCGGGTAAAATTGGCCATTATATGATGCTTCGATGAGCAATCTCAAATCGTCTGGTTAATATTTCAAAAGGAATGCCATACTCTTCATTAAAACCATTGGCATCAAGAAGCTCCGGGATTAATATCTTTAATTTTTCAATAAGCCCTTCCAGTGTATCTTCTTCAGTCGCAAGACCTGGGACATCATCACTTGTAGCAACCCACACAGCTGCTTCTTCGTCCCACTCAGCCCTTATAAAAAATGGTTTTCTTATCATATTCTAATCTCATATTAATAATGTAACTAATCTTAATATAAATTATATTACTTGGCAATAATGTTATTGCTTTCCCGACTAGCCTACAGTCTTTAGTCTACAGTCTATAGTCTATAGTCTACAGCCTGCTTCAATCTTTCAGCTTTGAGCTTTTGCCTTTCCCTACCAGCCTACCGCCTAAACTGCTTCAGCCTTCTTTATTTTATTTTCAATATTCAAGGTCTGACACTGTGTTTTTTTTTACCACTTTCAGCTTTGGTCTTTCAGCTTTGAGCTTGTAACTTTATTCACCATTCACAATTAACAATTAAATTCATATATAGCTTTAATTGTAACCCGGAATATAAATCAGTGCCAATTCCAAGGATATAATTCAGGGCATAAGGAGGTGTTAGAATAAGGCCACCCAATAATTC
>JAFGFM010000049.1 GCA_016931115.1 Deltaproteobacteria bacterium
AAGTTTACGGACGCTGAAAACAAGAAATACTACGATGCCGCATATGATGCCGAGTGGGAAGACTTGAGCAAAAAGGTACCGGATCTTGTTCCTACACTTAAAAAGCTGACAGGGAATTAATATTTTTTTAGGAAATGGTCTTTTTTAGTTCATGTATTAATCTATATCCTGATAGTTCGTAGCTCATGGCTTACGGCCATGAGCTACGACCTCTAAGCCCCGGTGAAGACAATGAAAAAGCTCTTAGAAATCTTTGATCGAATAATGGATATCATGATGTTTCTGGCAGGCATCATTCTTATCTTTATTATGCTGTCGGTCGGCCTTGAAGTTGTTTTGCGAACTTTTTTCAATAGACCCCAGATCTGGGTTACCGAGTTCACAGAGGTCATGCTTCTGTATATCACATTTTTAGGTTCGGCATGGCTGCTGCGTGAGGGCGGGCATGTGAAGGTGGATATTATCCTGAACCGCTTGAAACCGAAGACCATCGCTTTTCTTGGGATAATCAGCTCTATTATTGGAATATTTGTCTCTATTACCTTAACGGTCTTTGGCTTTAGCGTAACCCTGGACTATTTACACAGGGGTATTTATACGCCTACTGCCATGGAGATATCAGTTTCCGCAATTATTGTTGTTATTCCCATAGGCAGCCTGATGCTTTTTCTTCAGTTCATAAGAAGGACCGGAAGATTTATTGCAGGGTTTTTTATTGAATCGAGTAAATCTGAAGCTTAAATGGGGAGGCAAGGCCTTTTGTTATGGAATGGTGGATGACGCTTGTGATGATTTTTATCTGTTTGATGTTCCTGTTTGTCATCGGTGTGCCGGTGGCTTTTTCATTCCTATTTATAAACATTATCGGCGTATATGTCTTTTGGGGAGGAGAAGCAGGGCTTACACAGCTTATCCGGAGTATTTACAGGTCCGTGGCCACCTTTGCCCTTCTTCCGGTCCCTTTGTTTATACTCATGGGTGAGATTATGTTCCGTTCAGGGATCGCCCCAAAGATGATGGGCACACTTGATAAATGGTTGGGACGTATACCGGGTCGCTTGAGCATGCTGGCCATAGGAGGGGGGACCCTGTTTTCCACCCTCTCCGGTTCTGCAATGGCAGGATGCGCCATGCTTGGTTCTGTGCTGGTGCCTGAGATGGAAAAGAGGGGCTATAAAAAACAGATGAGTATCGGCCCTATCTTAGGCAGCGGCGGGCTTGCCATTATGATTCCACCAAGTGCCCTGGGAGTATTGTTGGCCTCCCTGAGCAGGATTTCAGTTGGTGGGATGCTGGTAGCCATTATCATACCAGGGATTATAATGGCACTTCTTTATGCTGCCTATATTGTTATAAGGTGCCTGTTACAGCCGGAACTGGCACCATCCTATGAAATTGAAAGGCCCTCGTTTTCTGAAAAGATTATCCTGACCTGTAAATATGTCCTTCCTCTGGGCACAATCGTTTTTTTGGTAATCGGTCTCATGTTCTTAGGCATTGCAACGCCCACGGAATCTGCGGCCCTGGGGGCACTTGGCTGTTTTGTGCTTGTATTTATATACAAAGGCTGGGACTGGGAAGCCATGACCAGCTCCATATCCCATACCCTTAAGATTACGGTCATGATGTTTATGATCATGACAGGAGCAATGGCCTTTTCTCAGATCCTGGCCTTCAGCGGGGCAAGTTTAGGTCTGGTTAAGTTGGCAGGCAGCCTGGATATGCGTCCCATGTTCATTTTAGTCTTTATGCAGATAATCCTGCTTTTCATGGGGGTTTTCATGGAACCCCTGACCATTATGATGGTCACCCTGCCAGTCTATATACCCATAATCAAAGCACTCAGTTTTGATCCTATCTGGTTCGGCACAATTATGCTGATTAATATGGAAATGGCAACAACAACGCCTCCCTTTGGTCTTGTGCTTTTTGTCATGAAAGGTGTCGCCCCACCTGATACCACAATGGGAGATATCTACAAAGCAGGACTGCCATTTTTAGGCTGCGATGCCATTGCCATGGGATTGGTCATGGCGTTTCCCTGTTTGGCTTTATATCTTCCAAGCTTGATGTGATAACGTTGTGAAAATTTTCCAACCGCCTGAAGGAGGTGACATTGAAGTCAATTGAGATGTTGAGAGGAAAGAGAATTCTCATTGTCGATGATGAACCGGATGTTCTGGGAGCACTCGAGGAAATACTGGATATATGCATTATTGACACTGCCGGTGACTTCGCAGCGGCAAAAGAACTTCTTTCAAAGCACACCTATGATGCCGCCATTCTCGATATAATGGGAGTGCAAGGCTATGATTTGCTTGAGGTAACTACAAAGAAAGGCGTTCCGACCCTGATGCTTACAGCCCATGCCCTTAGCCAGGACAACTTCGTCAAATCGATCAAGAAAGGAGCTTTGGCTTATGTACCAAAGGACAAAATTTCTGAAACAGCAATGTTCCTTGGAGACATATTAGGTGCGCATAAAAGTGGCACCACACGGTTTGGCAAATGGTTTGCAAGACTGGAAGGATTTTTCGAAGACAGATTTGATCCCGATTGGAAAGAAAAAACAGACCCTGAATTCTGGAAAAAAATCTATTATGTATGAATAATAAAGACACGAAATGGAGCGAAAGTGATCAAGTCTATGAACATAGCCTGGTGGGTTGAGCGTTGGAGCGAATTGCACCCTGACAAACCCGCTATCCTTTTCGAAGGAGAACAGATCCGTTATTTCGAGCTCCACCAGAGAGTTAACCAAACCAGTTGCTGGCTCCAATCTCTGGGTATAGAGAAGGGAGATCGGGTGGCTGTTATGCTCAACAACTGTCCTGAATTCATTGAAGTCTATGTGGCATGCTCGCGTTTAGGGGCCATTTTTGTGCCTGTTAACTTCCGTCTTGCAGGACCGGAACTTGAGTATACCCTTAAGAATTCAGGCCCCAGGCTTTTCGTGTTTGGAACTGAGTATGCTGATGATATAAGAAAACTCAACCCGAGCAATGTCCTGCCTTTGATGCAGTTGGCTTTTGTGGGCAAACAATCAGGTCTTTCCGGAACCTTGAATTATTCTTCTGAGACAGCCGCCTTTCAGGATCAAAAACCCACATTTGCAGGGTCGCCAGGGCCGACTGATCCGGAGGAGCCTCATGTTATCATGTACACATCAGGCACCACCGGTCAGCCCAAAGGCGCAGTATTGTCTCATTGCAAGACCTTTTTTAACTGCCTGAATGCTGATATTTTCTTTAAACTTCACTTCGACGACATAATGCTCATTGTTCTGCCTCTATTCCATTCCGGAGGGCTCTTCATACAGGCATCGCCCATCATCTACAAAGGGGCGACCATGATCATC
>JAFGFM010000003.1 GCA_016931115.1 Deltaproteobacteria bacterium
GATCAAAACAACACCTGAATTTGATAAATGGCTCGACGGGATAAAGGACCGAATGACCAGGATTCGATTGGCACGCCGAATTGACAGGGTACACAATGGGAACCTTGGAGATGATTAAATAATGGGAAAAAAAATATCAGAAATGTCGGAATTTGATATGGCGGCGCACCTGAAAAGTGAAGAGGATATAGCCGCCTACTTGACGATTGTTATCGAAGACGGAGACCCGGGAGAGCTGGCACACGCCCTTGGAGTAGCTGCACGGGCAAGAGGAATGACAGAGGTGGCCAATGCTGCAGGGATATCCCGAGAGTCACTATATAAAGCCCTGCGGCCAAACTCTCACCCGCGTTTTGATACGATAAGCCGCGTATGCTCTGCACTTGGTGTAAAATTGGTAGCCCAGGCTGTTCAAAAAGAGGCGCAACCTTGATGACAAAAAAGTAGTTAAGCGTGACGCTCGTTCATAATTCAATATCTTATTTCAATTGTATTCCAAGAGTTCATATCCCCACAGGGGCAGGCGTTTAAAGGCATCTGGTGCAATAAACACTCCTGTCCCATAAATTTATGGGACAGGAGAAAAATATCTTTATTATTTTACTCAACTTATTGAAATAGCGATTAATTTACAAAAATGCTTTTCAATTTTAGAAGGACACCTCAAAAGAGGTCCAGGTTGCAGCAAAACAGCAATGACTGGAAACTAATCCACCCTTTTCAAATTAATCATCAAGTAAAAGTTGAATTACAGCCGAATTGCCTTTGCGCCTTTTATCATGTTTTTTAAAAAAGGCCATAATGTCAGAATACATCTGATCGGTAATGCCATGACCAACACCCGGATAAACTCTGAATTCCGCCACAGAATTGATTGAAGCGTATATTTCCTCTGCAACCGGCCATCGTTCAGCAATCAGATTATTCTCTTCGCAATTAAGAAGATTGCAGACCGCAATCGCATCTTCCTCTGGGAACCCTCTTAAATCAAAGGCATCGTTTCTATCTATCTCTCCAACATAGATAAACTGAGGAACTTTTTTGAATGTTTCCAGATCAAACGGCTTCCCGGTTATTTCCTAAAATTGGATAACCCGATAGGGTATCTGTACGGGATTCCTTCCCAGGTTGTGACAGGCGCGATGGGCCATCCTCCGGGCGAACCGGGGGCCGCAGCCATGATCATATCAGGGTGTATGGCGGTAAATCGGCTTGTAAAGGCACCTGACGCAGAGAATCCCATCATAAATACCTTCTCTGCAACAGTATGTCCCCTGGATTCAAGCCTTTCTCTGGCATCCTCGATCATGGCTATCAGTTGAAGATCAAGCCTGGCAATACTTTTGCCATCAATATAAGCGGTTGCCCTGAGGGTGTTTTCATCAAGGGCATGGGTATATGTGCCTAGAAGTTCATCTTTTTCAGGCCTTGGAAAAACCGGAACAAGAACTGGCACATTCAGGGTACTGGTTAAGTCAGCATTTCGCTGTACAAGAGTATTTGCCATTGCCCTGTGAATGTCCATATCATCACTAACTGTTCCTGAGTTGTTGGGTTCAACCATGATGACAGTCCGCTTCCTTAAATTCTCTGGAATGTAAAGCAGATATTGCCAGTGGAATCCCCTACCCGGGTTTCCTTCTATCAGCATAAAATTTTCATCATACTCTTCAGGTGTAATGAAAGAGAATGTAGTATAAGGAAGCAGGTTGCCTTGAGTATCGCGGAAAAGAAACGGATCAGTAGCCCATGATGGGTTCAGTTCAAAGCTATAGAGCCCCCCGCTATACAGTCTGGCTGTAGAATCCTCTTTAGTGCGCGTAAGAACAGTATAATTCTCTGACCATGCCCCGCTTGCTTCCGGAAAATTTGAATTAGCCATACCCCCGAATCCGGGGTTCATTGGTTCGCTAAACCTGATAGAGATGCTTTGAAGGTCACGGCTCACATTTATGGCGCCATTAGCTGGTGTTGTAGATATTACATATGGGGGAGTAACATCTGTCGCTTCCGTGGTAAATGAGAAGGTTGTATAAGCTAGAAAATTTCCCTCATTGTCAATAAAATGATACTCCTCATAGCCAGATGGATTAAGACCAAAAACGTAAGTAAAACCGCCCTGCAGGCTGGTTGATAAATCGTTTCTTGTTATACTTAAGACCGTGTTATTCTCAGACCATGATTTTGTATAAGAAGGGAAGTTAGTTGAAAAAATACCAGATGTTGCATTCATGGGGTTGCTGAATCTTATTGAAACGGTTTGCAGGTCTTTGCTGATATTTATGGCGCCATTTGCAGGCGTAGTAGACGCTACTTCAGGAGGAGGCGTATTTTCACTACGCGGTACAGTAAAAAAAATTGTTGTTTCCGGAAGCGGGTTTAACTGTGCATCGCGGTATCCTGCACTCCCTTGAGGGTTGAGCATAATCATATAGGTTACCCCTTTTGAAAGAGGTGTCTGCGTGTTTTTTATTAAGTTAAGTACAGTATTATTTTCGGTCCATGTCCATGAAGAGTAAGGGAAATTCGATGTGATACTTCTGCTTGAAGGATCCATAGAAACACTGAAATGGATTGAAACCATTTCAAGATCAGGGCTGACATCTGTGGCACCGTTTGCAGGTACGGTCGATACCACCGTGGGCTGGGCATAAATATCTGTGTGAAAAGATAAAAATATGACTACTGTATAAATAAAAACCAATAATGAATTCAAGAATACTTTTTTAGTCATCTAAATACTCCTTTTCTCATTAATTTACATGTATTCATTTTTCATCATAACTTGTCTAACCAGAATATCTTTTTCAGACAGCCTTGGACAAAAGGGATACGCTGCTCTGAATAAAGCAGAAAGTGGCTCAAATATCAATCCATACTTTTCATATTGTTTGCATAACCCAAGTTCGACAAGAAAAATAAGAAGCTGCAATAAAAATAGATTCTTCTGTTAATGCAGTAGTATTTTTTGTGGACTTACTTTCTAATAGGTGCCCCTACAGTGGCAGCATATAATCAGCCAGAAGGCTTGATGTTTTTCTCATATTCATGCTCATGAACTTGGCAATCCCTTTAAGCAGTTTTACCCCGATCTGGGGATGCTGTTCGAGCATATCTTCAAACCTTTTTCGCGTAAGTATCAGTAGTGTAGTCTGTGATTTTGCCTTTACTGTGGCTGACCTTGGAAAATCATCAATAATAGACATCTCACCAATAGAGCGGCCCTTACCCAGCGTAGCTATTACCACATCCTTGCCCTTCTCATTTTTTTTGACAACATCAAGGGCGCCCCTTGTGACAAAACAGACGAAATCACCCTTGTCACCCTCGGAAAAAATAACCTCCCTGGGCTGAAAATCCATAAAGTTCATGCTCCTGGCTAGGATCTTCAGATCATCAGACTTGATCTGATCAAACATGGGGATTTCAATCAGAAGGTCTATCACTGCCTTGGAAAGATTAGTCTCAGCTATCTCTTTTTCTTTAACCATGTCCAGCATCCTTGATCGTTGAAAGGTTTAATGCAATTTTTACCGGAATATAACACGTTACTGTTTTTATAGTCAATGAGGCTGTTTATTTACGCGGAAACAGGCGCACAATTATTACAAGCAGGATCAATGTCACAAGCCCCAGTACTGCATAAAGCCCCCAACCCTTTTCACTGAAGATGCTGCTCAGTTTTAAGCTCCACTTTGTGCCCTGAATAGATACTGTCTCATTCATCATGATCTTTCCCGGCACCCTGTTAAAGAGATAATCCTGGATAATGGAGAGGTCATAGGATGCTGCCTTTGCCTTTGGGTTTCCTCCTGCAACCATGTACTCTCCTGATTCTTTAGCCAAAAAAAAGAGATCCTGACACTGATATATGGCCTCTATTTTTTCAGGCAAAATGGGCTGATTATCCCCATGATCAATGATAAGACGCATACCACCTCTTGATGAGGGCAGTTCATTTACGCTTATATCAAAATGTGATGTCTCGTTGCGGGTGCTTATCCACTCTTTTTTAAGCCATTGCTGCCATCCAACCCTTCCGGGTTTCTCGGTTTCGATGGCAACCTCTCTTTTAAAGATCCCTTTCCCTGAAAGCCTTATATCCTTAAGGTGTCTTGAAACACCTGGTACTGTGAGTGGCATTATAGAGCGGTTGTTTTCCCTGTCATATTCAAACTCCTCACTAATATCTATCCTTCTATCTTCCTTGCGCCCGAAAAAATATGGCACCTGCATACCATCTTTAACGATTCTTAACCCCTGACGGTTCGCCTCAAGCCCGGCCTGTTCATTAAGCACGAGTCTAAAAAATCCTGGCTTATTTATTTGAAAGCCTGTTCTCCAGTTGTATCCTTCATCATTAAAAGGGCCACCCTTGAGCACGGTATCATCCGGTATTTGCTCAGGCTGCCACCCCGGGTTTTTAATTAGATCAGCAAAAACAACCTGCTGGTTTTGCCCGGTCTCCTTGGCTAATCTCATCTCTTTAACGTTGGCTATTTTACCAAGCCCTGTTTTTAAGGTGTATACCCCTTTCCGGTCAGCAAAAAATATCATGCGGGGGAGCCTTGCTGTAATGGTTACATCCTTGATCTCACCGAAATACTTCCCTGATTTAAGCTTTATAATTATGGCCTCACGTTTTGATTGCATCCCCAGATCTATCACAAGGGAAGGGTTTTCATTGTCTGTTAGAGAAAATTCCCCCCTGCGTATCTCCATGAAGTGCTGTTCACCCATAGAGATGGTGTCCCAGCCAAGCTGCCATGATCCCCTGAATATAGAACCTGTTGTGATAAATATCTTCTCAATATAGATGCCAGAGCCAGGCAGGGTTATTTGTATCTCAGTGGAATCATCATCATAGACCTTTTCTATTTCAGGCCTTATGACCTCCTCTTTATAACCTGTTTTACTGATCTCCCCCTCTATCTCAACCTTTTCCACAAAGGCAGGGATCTCCTTAAATCTGAGGTCATAGCCACTGAAGGAGAGCCTTAACCTCTCATACTCCCCTTCCTGGATATCTACTATTGCCTTGTCATCACCTGCTGCCCTGTAAAGGACAACATCAGTTTCAAGCATCCTCCACCCTGAAGAGGTGAGCCCTTCAATATCCACCTTCCCTACAGGGTTTTTTTCGGAGATGCCTACAAGTATTTTTTTTACGATGAAATTCTCAGGGCACACGCCCTCCCATATAAGCCTTTTTTGATTATCAAGTTTGAGTGACGATGCCTCAAGGCTTATTAGCTGCATGTCACCTCTTTCTGTCCAGAAGAGTTCAAATGGCCTCTGTCTGTTATCAGGCCCAATGAGTGCCAGATCAAGCCCGGTATCTCTCGATGATGCAGCAACCGGGATATGATGCAGGCCGGGGAGGAGGGTGGTTTCAATCATACCTGTTTCACTGATATTGATCTCAGCCTCAGAAAGCCAGTTTGTATTTTCCTCCGGTTTATTCTCCTGCGCAGGTAATATGGCTGCATGGGAGATGAATAAAAACCCTGAAAATATGATTTCTTTATACTTACGCATCTTTCCTCCTGTCGGATAGATATCGTTGATAGAGATAGGAGACAAGTATCAGCACAAGGGCAAGCCCGATGAAAGATGCCACCCTGTATAACTGGCCCAGAGACCAGAGGTCCTTGAAAAATACCTTTAACACGGTAATGACAAGGAGGGTCAATGATGCCCATCTGAGCCGGACAATATCCTTTTTTATACCGATTATGAGCATGCATATGGAATAGATAAGCCAGCCGAGGCTGTAACCAAGCTGGTGTGACAAACTCCCATATGTCATCAGGCTGAATAGGCGGCCCTTTATGCCGAATGCTGAGGCTATCTCTATGTTCATGACACAGAATGCGAATATTGCGAGTGTTACTCCCCATAATGGCCCTGGTTTAAGTGTAGTTAAAGGCCAGTTTGAGTTCCCCTTCTTAACAGTAAGAAAGATGAGCATAATAATAGTGAGCAGATAAAGAAGTGTCGTCATGTTGATCGCTGGCACCATATCCGCAAACTCCATCCTGAAGCTTACAGGCAGGATCATGGATTTTAAGATGCCAAACATGATAAGGATAAGCCCTGCCACCCTGAAAGGCCGCGCTAGATACTTTGGCCATAAGAGCATGCAGAAGCCGTATGCTATCCAGATAAAGGCATGACAAACCGCCATGATGAGGTTGCTGCTGCGGAAGAGCATCAATGGATACCCTGGCTGAAGCATGGTGCTCAATTCCAGTTTTATAAATACCATGCCTGCAACAAGTGACATGGCAAGAAAGAGGTTTTTTGTGCTGAGTATCTTTCCTGTTGCGGGCTCTTTAAAAAATAAAAAGATCAGTAAACCAATAACAGGCAGGTATGCAATAAGCCCCAGGTTAAAAAATGGCCCCATCTTAAAGAGGTCTAAAGGGCCGGTGAATGGGGCAATAATAAGCCAGATTGTGCTTAAGACTATAAGACCAAGTCCAGTATAGCGCATTGCTTTGGGTACAGTTAAGACCCGCCACAGGGCTGTGCCGAAACCGGCCCATATAATGTTATATATTATTGATTGAAGCATACTGCCGCGGGGTAGAAATTTCAGTGTTATTCCATCCTGCATCATCTCCCTGCCTGCAAAGATATCCGCAACCAGGAGATTTAGAAGGAAAAAGCCTGTGCCTGCAGCAAGCCACAGAAAATATTTAGGGAGATTTATTTTTTTGAGCATGGGCTCAGGGTATGGGCTTAATCTAACAGCCAGGGAGAGGGCGCCCACGCAGGCCGCCACAGACAAAACCGCCGGGTTCAGGATAATAATGCTCTCTGGCCCCTTCATCTGATTAATGCATGATAACAGTATTATAAGCCCTGCCGGCGCCATAAATATGGATACCCATCTTAAACCGGGGTGTTCAACGCGCCTGTTAAGCCATAATAGGGCAGTAGCCTCAAAAACAAGGGCCAGCCCGATCCATCCATAATCAAGTAACATGACAGGTATTGTTGATACATAGAAAAGCAGGATACCTCCGTGCAGGGCTAGTATCAGGTTTCTTTCCTCTTTCGCCTCAAGCCTTTTAATAAGCCTCATAATTGCGGGTAGTTTTATAATGGCGAGGATAAGCGGTACCCAGCCGGATAATGCCCTGTCAAGCAGGTGATCGGCTGCCACTATTACAAATATACCCTGAAACAGCTCAAAGAGCGCCCAGACCATCCACATCCTCTTCCATTTTTCAAATGAACTGAACATGAAAAAGGGTATGATGACTGAACAGACGAAAAATGGGCCTGCCCAGCAAAGGGCGCTTAAATAGAGTTCAGGGCTCTTCATGGGGTTAAATATCCAAATGGCCTGTGCAAATACAGATGATAGCAGTGCTACCATTCCCATTGGTTCTGAATAAAGGCGTTTTGCGATCGCAAGGGTCAGTACAAGAAAACAGAGAATGGTTGTCATGCCGGGGTGCGGGTTAAGAGGCCGCTGATTTATAAAGGACACAGCAATCAGCAGAAAAATACCCATGATCGGCGTTGAAGTCATCCATTCCATGAGGGGTGATTTCAGGTTGATTGATGGCTCTGTGGTGTCTAAGGTTAATTTAAACATGCCCCGCCATTCGGAAAGCCTCTTTACAAGTATAAAGATAAGAAGGGAGAGTATTGCACCGGCAATGAATGTAAAACTGAAGAAGCCGTATCCTATAAAATATGAAGGGATATTAGTGATCCATATCACCCCGCTGATAATAAATAGAAGTGCAAGTATCCCTATCTGTAAGAATCCTCCAAAGAGTATGGTAATAAAAATTCCAAGGACTTGAAGACCCAGGGTCATGGGCCAGAACCAGAATGAGACATCAGGGTCTTTCAGGATTGCTAAAAGGCTTACGCCTGCGACAGCAACAGGGAAGGTCTTGAACCATGAGAGAAACTTTTTGTCAGGCCCGTATTTCATGATAAGAAGCAGAGGGCCAATGCCGCCTGCAATGCCGTAAATGAGATAAAGCAGGAATGACCACCCGATACCATGCGCGTCAAACCTGAATAAAGACCATAATATGGCGGCAATAAATGTAAGCACGGAGTATGGGATCACGCATGAATACCATCGCCTGTTGTTTCTTGCGAGAATTATCGCTCCGCACATGGCGGCTGTATAAATGAGCATGGGGGCTGATCCACTGTATTTTATCATGGTGATAAATGCGATCACAAGGAGTGCAATATAGAGGACTATCCCTGACCAGAGCAGCCATTTGCTATCTGTGTCATCCGGTTTTAACAGCTCAATAAAGAGGCTGAAAAGTGCAGTATTTAAAATCCATACTATTGCTATTGTTATACCTGCAGGTTCAGGTCTCGCAAATAAAGAGCCAATGGCGAGCGATACGATTGTCCCTGATGTTGCTACAAGCATAAGCAGAGGTGACTTTAGCCTTTTCATCACCTGATAAAGTCCGATGTTGACAATGGCAAGATAGAGAAAGAGGAGATAGAGGTTGTCTCCGCCAACACTTACAAGGGTCGGTGTGGCATATGCGCCTATGGCCCCTAAGACAGAGACTGCAATGCCTTTATGATAGATGGCAAGGACAAATGCGGCAGCCGATACAACAATAAGCAGGCCGAACCCTGCATAATTTGATATGTAGTGATAGTAGAGGGTAGCTGCAAATATTACGCTATAGAGCACGCCGATGCCTCCAGCCGCGAGTGTATGACGCATTATGTCGTATCTGCCCCGCTCAAATCTCCCTGATACAATAATCAGTATCAGCCCTGTTATTGCGCCAATTACAAGGCGCACTATGGGCGGGATGAGATTCCTGTCTATTGAATATTTCACAAAGAACCCGGCCCCTATGAAGAGTGCAATACCTCCTATCCATGCAAATAGCTTTGCACCGGTGAACTGCTCCCAGTCCACATTCGCCCTGAACTGTTGCCATCTCTTAACAAGTTCATTTTCATCTATGGTAGTTTGACGAGTCTCCTGTTGAGAGCCCTGTTCAGGTTCAGTCCGGGCATACTTGAAATCAAACGCCTGATATGCAGCCTGCTTTGGCGGGAGCGGAGGAGGAAGTTCCTCAGCCGGTGGCGCCTCTATAGCCTCTTCGTGTACCTCTTCTTCCTTGATTTCTACAGGTATTTCTTCTGCCTGAACAGGCGGTTCTGTTACCGGTTCTGTTTTTTTATCAAAACGCTCTTTACTGTATATTATGCCTTCAGTGAGATTATCATTCAGAAACTTAACCCTTTTTTCAAGATATCGCAGCCTTTCCTGAAACCCTTTTATTTCATTGGTCTTTATAAAAAGCACAACAATGCAGGCGAAAACCAGGAGCCAAAGTATAACCATCTATATCCTCCATCATAAGAAGTAATGGCATGTCACATATTTAAGGGTAAAACCGGTAAGTCAAAAAATGATTATTATTCTTTATCGTCATAAATGTTACCTTTAATAAAAAATAAATAGAATATTGATGAATTAGTAAAAAGTCACCAAACATGACACCAATTTGCTAAATTCGACTTTTCATGAGATCGACAATATTGACAACATTGTAAAAAGGCAAGTTGTCACGCAAAGTCGCAAAGAACACCAAGAAAAACAAATTATTTTAAGTAGTTACCTTTGTGACTTTGTGCCTTTGTGTGAGATTCAGCTTTTTAAAGAAACCATCAATATTGACATTTTTATTTTTTACCGACAGGGGCAATATAAACCGTGATCTCATCCTCCCCGTCTATTTTGAGTAATTCATCCATCTTTTCCTGATCATATGCTGCAATGGCGCATGTCCCTGCCTCTATTGCCTCACAGGCAAGGTACAGGTTCTGACATATGTGACCTGCCTCAATTGCTATCACCTTGGCTGAATCTATATCGTACCGCCACTCCATACGATAGGGGATGGCTGTCCAGACAAAGGTGACAGCCGAGTCAGCGACCCAGCCCTGCCTGAATGTTGCTTCAACAACCTTGTGTTTCAGATGCTCATCGGTGAACTCAAGTAAAAGCTGGCGCTCAACCGGAAGATAGCGGTACACCCCCTGCTCAAGACCCTGCACATTGAACACGCAGAGATATGTTTCAAAGGCGTGACGGCAGCCTGCAGAAGGCACTGTTCTTAATGCATGACCGGGTGCAAGGTGCTGGCGTATACCCTGTGTTGCCCATAAAAGAAAAGAGAGCTCCTTAATAGTGATGGCCTTGCTGCTGTATGTCCTGCGGCTTTCACGGGTTTGTATGGCAGTTTTAAGGTCAACCTTGCAGATGTCATTGAATTGATCAGCTCTGATTAGATCAACGCGTTTCTTTTCCTTTGAAAAAGGCTTTTCAACAGGTGGGGGCGAAATACCTCTGTTCTGATCAGTCTGTGAAAAGTCAATGGTCTTACGGATGCTGTCCTTTAAAAATGTCCTGTACTGCCTTATGATCTCTTTATCCATATTTTTCACTCTTTTCTGTTTTTTTGCTTTAAATCTATTTTTTGAAAGGATGTGATTATTTACTGACAGAGGTAAAATTAATAGTTTTCAACCCGGCCTTTTTAGCCAATTGAGCCTGCCTTGTATCATTTGTCAAAAAAGTATCGGTTTTTATCACAAGGGCTGATCCCACATGCAGGATATCAAGAGACCTTGTGCCATAATCATGTGTATGGGTTTTAGAAAGGTTGAATGAAAAGAAAAAAACGTTTTGCCAGTTGATTGTCGGTCTATAAAAAATCCCTGCTTTTTCATGTTCAGCTATTAGCGTTATAATTTTTTCAAATTCATCAGTTTTTAACTCATTACGAAACTGTTTAAGCTTGAGCCCATTGATTAGCTCCAGTTCTATTAAACCAGTTAAAGGAATCGGCTCGTTATTCTTTTTAAGCCATTCTGAAACCTGGACAGAACCTGGTTCTTTTATGTAGAGCTTGATTATTGCGCTGGTATCAACATATATCAATTATAGACGCTCCTCACGGTCTTCAATAATCAGTTGGCTTATAGATTTTCCTTTTAATTCAATAGCCTCAGCATCAAAATCCGGCCAGATGATATTTTTTTTTGGCCCAAGAGCAGTTATTTTTGCTATTGGTTTCCCTCTGCTGGTAATAGTAATTTCCTCTCCAAGGTGTATATCCTTCAATATTTTGCTGAAATTTTTCTGGATCTCTCCGACAGTGGCTGATTTCATAATATTTACTCCCATGATGTTTGACGCATATTATATGCGTAAATAATTGGAGGGTCAAGAACAGAGAGGCTAATCAGTTTATGACAGACAATGAAGGATGGATTATCCAAAGAATTTTTATCTTTATCTTCCCTCAATCCCAGTGAAAAGGTTTTTTTGATTCTATGCGTTCTGCTGACAGATTGTACATATGTAACCCGTCACCAATTGGTTTTGTATAATTTAAGTATACTTGCCCTGCAAATTACATGAGGTTAAAATCAGTCAACAATTTCATATGAAATATCTGTTTTATTTTGCACATTATCCAGCACTGCGCCCAGTTCCATTGCCTTTTTGACAAACGCCTTTTTTTCTATTTCAGTCATGGTAGATTCAAATTTGATAAATACCCGCAGGCCTGAAAGCCCTGCACGGTTTGATGTTGTAAGCCCCATTATCCTTGAAAAATCCACCTCTCCCTCTACCCTGACTTCAATATTTTGAATCTCCAGCTTGTCCAGAACAGCCAGAAAACGCAATGTAGAGACAACACAGGAGCCATAGGCTATGGCCAGATATTCGGGCGGTGTAGGCCCCAGATCATCTGCACCGAAATCTGTGGGCTGATCAATCACCACCCTGTGATTGCGAACACGGGATTCAACAATCCGGTTTTTTACTTCCCTGCTTGTAACTTTTATCTTATAGGGGGCAGGTTTTTCATTTGCCTGGGTTATCGTCGACATAATAAATAAAACTGTAAATATCAAAAGCAGGTTTGTCAGTATATGATTTTTCATGTTCTTCTCCTTTTTTCTCTATCATCTGTTAAAAAATTCACTCTTCATAAATATTCAAATTTTGCTAATAAATTGTTTGTGTTTAACCTATACATATATTATCGATATTTTTGTGTCTAACGGATTAATTAGATAAGCATGATCGAAATTATTGATCAAAGGAGTGGAATTGGAATTAAGGAACCTGAAGGCATTTTTAACTGTTGCGCGGCTTTTAAATTTTAGAAAAGCTGCTGAGATGCTTAACTATGCGCAGTCCTCTGTGTCCGCACAGATCAGGATACTGGAAGAAGAGCTGGGGAAATCCCTTTTTCAACGGATGGGCCGGGCCATTGTCCTCACAGATGCGGGGCAGGAGCTGTTGCAGTATGCACAAAAAATCACTGCATTGGAACAGGAGGCCATGGGCGCGGTAACCGGTACAAAGAGCAGGCAGGGGAGAATATCACTGAGAATTCCCCAGACCATTGGGAGCTGTTTTCTTCCTGACATCCTGGCGGGGTTTTATAAGGATCATCCGAATGTGGATTTTAATCCGGCCTGTGTGACTTTGTAGTATATAAATACAGACTCTTAGACAGGGTAACTAAATTTAAAAGTGGTGCCATCCTTCTCAGATGTCGAAAAACTAATTTTCCCGCCAAGAAGCTTTTCTCCAAATAACTTCATCGAAAAGGTGCCTATGCCCCTTCCATCTTGTTTTTTTGTGCTGAAATTTCGACTAAAAATTCTATTAGCGATGTCTTGAGGTATCTCCTGTGCATTCCATACACAAAAAGTAATAAAATTGTTATCCTGCTCAAGCCAGACCTTCACCGTGCCATTTTTTTCAGTGGCTTCCAGGGCATTTATGATCATGTTACAGAGAACACGCAGCAACAATGAAATATCTATCTTGATTGAAAGGTCCGGATAATTTCTTGCTATTTCAAGATTTTTGTCACGGGCAGTTGGGTGATTTTTGAAGAACGATAAAATTTCTTCAACAATTTGATCTGTGGTAAACTCGTGCCAGGCCGGTAGATAATCACAGGAATCGCCTTGAGACAAACATTGCTGAATCGAGACCTCTTTCAGCAGGCGTATTGATGCCTGATAAATGTCTCTACTGTATTCGGAGACCCCCTCATCAACAATCAGTTCGCTTGTCCCTACCAATATGGACAGCATATTGTTAATGTCATGGAAAAATGTCCTTTCGAGCGCAGCCCTTTGCTGCTGTTTTGTTACATCTTGCAGAAATAATAAAACAAATCTTTTGCCTTCTATATTAATCAGGTTAGATTTAACAATCAGGGCTATATCTATTTCTTGTCCACCCCTATTGGCTGTAATAGCGCAGATTCTTTCTGAAGGTGTGTTTTTTTCCAGGCTTGATACGATTGCTATGGCAGCGCCACATGTGGAGCAAAACTTTGTCGTACCACAACCGGCAGGTTTATCTTCAGAATGGATGCATTGCAAGACATTCCCAGGGCGCAAACCCAGGACATTCTCTTGATCCTTTATGCCAAGCATTTGTATAAATGAGTCGTTCACAGCAACAATCTGTCGATTTTCATCCAGGATGGCGAGAAGACCGCTAATGGATTGGAGTAATCCTGACATTACAGGATTATTGCTCACAATCTCTATCTCGGTTACAAGTTCACTATCATTTGTTTTTTCCGGCGATGCAAAATATGTATCCATTCCTGTCTCCATCTCTGAACCAAATAGTATTTACAACCAAAATACCATATTTGCAAAGATTTTATCCCCTAACCCTTTAATGGGTGACACCTATTGCTCCACACATGGACTTTGTTTTCATTATTCTGACTCAATTGGTGGCCGAACACAAAAATCAGCGGCGCGTTAGCGTCCGCTGGATTTGTTTGTTATGCTTTTATTATTATATTGTACCCAGTATTTTTCTTTTTCCGATTCTTCTTTTAATATCTTTATTGCTTCTTCGGATTTTTCTGCAATAACCCTTATTTCATAAACCACAGAGCCTTCGAGAAAAAATTGTATATTGTTTTTATTGAGTAAATTTGTTATATGTTCCTCTTGATTGGGATCGATGACGCCAATACCGAAAAACAATTCGTATGTTAATTTTTCGCTATCCCAGATTGCCATGTAGCCCAATTTGTTTAATTCTTCTTTGTTAGAGGATATCCACCCCCCGGTTTCACCGCTATGGTATTCGTTTATTTCATAGGAGTTTATTTCAGCTTTATCCCAAGAATTGAGTCGTTGGATTATTTTGCGAGCTTTTTTGCGCTGTAAATTACGGGTTAATTCGGGCACTAGGCCTTCTCGTTGTTCAATTTTTCTGTTCCCATATGCATCTATTGTTAAGTATTTGGACCCAAATAGTGATAGCATTATCACTAAAGCCAAAAACCCCAATGCCATTGTTACTTGTCCTGTGTATAGAATCTTGTTTTCCAGCGGATTTAACTTTTCAGATGGAATCGGCGAGAATAAAAGATGTTTTGTTCTTATGCATACGTGTATGGCTGAATAAAATGTCAGCAATAATCCTATAAAAAATAATATAGCGGGGAAACTGATATGGGGATTTAGTATTAATGTATTAATCATTCTTATATGGCATAACCCCCAAACCCCGCAGTGAGGGAGAGAGGGGTTTATAAGGTATTGAAAATATAGTAAAAGCATAGGGAACTCCC
>JAFGFM010000050.1 GCA_016931115.1 Deltaproteobacteria bacterium
ATTGAACTCTCTATTATCTTTAACTGCGGTGACAGGGAAAAGATATATGGTGATATGAAATAAAGAAATCGTTTAAGTCAACAGTATAGGGTTTTACCCCCCGCCTTTTAGAGACAAGGCATGCCTTGTCTCTAAAATAAAAATACCGGTCAGGAATAATTTATAGCCCTATGAAAACCATAATATTTTCTTGACTTACTCCATATAAAACATAGAGTACTGATGCTTTTTTTACCAGGTTGATGCATCCTGATAAATAAAATATCAAACTAAAATTTAAATATATCCGGAGAAGAATAATGTTTTATTTTTTGTATTTAACTAAAAGACTCAAACAGTTACTATTATTAATCATATTTACCATGATCATATTACCTCTTTCACAGCAGGCAATTGCAGGATCAGATAATGAGGCACTCAAGGCACGTATAGAGACGCTCGAAAAGGAATTGGGTGAACTGAAAGCCATTCTTACTGACAAGATCACCAGTACAGAAACTCCCTCAGCACCCGTAAAGGAAGCGCCAAAGGCTTCTGATGGATTCAGTATAAAAAGTTACGGCTATATCAAGCTTGATGCCTCATATAATGACAGCAGGACTGTAAACGGTAACTATGTCCTTTTTGTACCGAGCGAGGGTACAGTTGATAATGATAACACCTTTAACATCACTGCAAGACAGAGCAGGCTGGGTCTTGATATTGGTGCACCTCAATATGATGGCTGGATCACAAAAGCCAGGGTTGAGGCGGACTTTTATGGTGATGGCACTGTAGCACATGAAAATAAGGCGGAAATCATGCTCAGGCATGCATTTCTTGAAACAACCAGGGGCGGGCTTACTTTTCTTGCAGGTCAGACATGGGATGTTATCTCTCCCCTTAATCCAAATTCTTTGAGCTATGTACCGGGATTTACATCAGGAAACACAGGTTACAGAAGGCCGCAAATACGGGTAAGCTACAACAATGCCATTGATGATGTTACAGGCATACTTACGCAGGTTGCCCTTTCAAGGACAACAGGCACCACTGGCGAAGACCAGTATCTTGATGATCAGTACGATACAGGAAAAGGTTGGAATGATGGTGATGATGCAGGGTTTCCAACAGTCCAGGCAAGGGTTGCGATTACTACAAAGGGGCTGGCAGGAAAGAAGAATGTAATAGGTATATCAGGCCATTATGGACAGGAAGAGGTGGAATGGATTTTAGGTGATAAAGTCGATTATGATTCATGGTCAGGTAACATTGACTATGTTATCCCCCTTTCAGAACGTTTCACCCTGAGCGGAGAGGTATTTACCGGCGAAAATCTTGATGACTACTTTGGAGGTGTTCTTCAGGGTATAAATACTGTAACCCGGAATGAGATATCAAGTACAGGAATGTGGTCACAAATCAATTTTGCCTTTAACAAAAAGTGTCAGTACACCGCCGGGTTCAGTTTTGATAACCCTGATTCTGATGATCTCGTTATCGGCAGCAGGGATAAAAACAGCTTTTATTTTGTGAATGCCATGTTCAAGGTGCTCCCCATGCTAACTATTGGCATTGAGTATAATTATTATAAAACAGAGTATAAAGGCCTGGCAGATGGCACTGTAAACAGGTTACAGACCTCTGCAATATTCACCTGGTAAGGAAGATTAATATGGAAACTGTGATCTATTATTTCACCGGGAGCGGCAACTCGCTAAAAATCGCAAAGGAGCTTGCCCTTAGGCTTACCAATACAAAAATTATCAGGATCACAAAGCGGCTTATTGATTCCGAAAAGATCACAGTTTCCGGCACCACAGGGATTATATTTCCTGTTTATGTAAGCGGTCTTCCAATAATAATAGAAGAGTTTGTGAACAGGCTTAATATACCTGATAATACATACCTGTTTGCAATAGCCAATTTTGGTGAGTCAGCAGGCATATCCTTAATGCAGCTTGATGATCTTCTAAAGAAAAAAGGTAAAGGGCTCTCTGCCGCATTTGAGATACTCATGCCGGACAATACCCAGATACTTTTTCCTCCAGGTACAAAAGCAGAGCAGGAGGCATGCCTGAAGGCACAGTCGGAGGTGATACCTGATGCAGCTTCAATAATAGCTGATGGACGTATACATAGAGACCTGATTGAAGATGCAAGGAGATCCGGGAAATCAAGGCCCCATATCTTTAAACCTGCTGAGATGGCAAAGGCATTTTACACGGACAATAAATGCAACTCATGCGGCATATGCATGAAGGTGTGCCCAATGGAAAATATCAGCATGATCGAAAGTAAACCCTTATGGGGTTACCATTGTGAGATGTGCCTTGCCTGCATGCAGTGGTGCCCGAACCAGGCAATCCAGTTTGGTGAAAAGAGCAAAGAATGGGGCAGATACAGGAACCCCTTTATTGATTTAAAAGAGATGTTTAATAATGGGTAAAAAGCTCTAATTTTAAGAATATTGACATACTGCGAAGTAAAAATTATACTTTTTAACGGTTCAACCAGTGTTAAGAGGTATAACTAAATGCTTACTGTTAAAACATCGACCAAGGGTCAAGTAGTGATTCCTGTTGAGATACGAGAAAAATTGGGTATCAAACCCGGACAATTGGTTAAGCTTTCAATTGAAGGTAAAAGAGCAGTTATTACCCCACTGCCTGAAGACCCAATCAAGGCATTAAGGGGTTCGCTTAAGGGAAAGCCATCACTTACAAAAGCACTTCTTAAAGAGCGTAAACGGGAGCGAGAACGTGAAGAAAAAGTATATTCTGGATTCTTATGCGATACTGGCCTGGATTCAAGAGGAAAAAGGTGTACAGTTCGTTGAAGACCTGCTCTACAGCGCCAGGGAAAACAAGATTGAACTGTTCCTTAATATTATCAACCTTGGTGAAATATTTTATCGCTGCGCTGGGATTTTAGGAATACCGCCTGCACAAAGTATGCTTGATAATATAAGACTACTGCCTCTCAAAATAATTCCCTGTCCAAATGATCTTGTGCTTGAAGCCGCTGAAATCAAAGCCCAATATCCCATAGCCTATGCTGATTCATTCGTGCTTGCTTCCGCAATAAGAGAAAATGCATTAATCATAACTGGAGACCCGGAGTTCAAGGAGGTCGAACACCTTGTAAAAATATGCTGGCTGACTTGATGGTTAATAAAAGAAAAAACAGTTTTTCAAATTAATAACGGTTTTTAACAAAGGAGGAACAGGGTATGGATGAGAACATGGAAAAAAACGTAAAAAACATTTTGAATACAGCAATGAAGGTCATTACAAATCCGGTGGGGTTTTTTCGTGATATGCCTAAAACAGGGGGATTTATTGAACCCCTTATTTTTGCTGTAGCCCTTGGGCTGGTTTCAGGTGTGATCACAGCAATCCTTTCAATCTTCAGCCTTGGAAGTGTGGTATCATTCTGGATGGGGCTAGCATTCATAATCTATTATCCTATTATGTTGGCTATTGGCAGTTTTATAGGGGCACTCATACTCTTCATTATCTGGAAAATCATGGGCTCACAGGAACCCTATGAAACAGCCTACAGGTGTATGGCATATGCAATGGCTATCTCTCCGATAACTGTACTGCTTCAGATTATCCCTTATATAGGTGCAATTTTAGGCCTTGCCTGGTATCTCTATCTCATGATGGCGGCAAGCACCGAGGTGCATAAGATCGCACAGAAAACCGCATTAATGGTGTTTGGTATTATCTTTATCCTGCTCGCCCTGGGCACAACGTGTGGAAATTTTACCGCGCGAAAGGTACAGAATAGCCTTGAGCAATATGAAGACATGACACCTGAAGAGGCAGGAAAGGCATTTGGGGAATTCATGAAGGGCGTA
>JAFGFM010000051.1 GCA_016931115.1 Deltaproteobacteria bacterium
AAAGCATTTGATTTTCTTAGTGTTCTTTGCGCCTCTGCGTGAGATATTGCTTTAGGCTTTTGCTTTTCGCCTTAGCTTGACGACAATACGCTTTTGCGGGAATGACAGGAATAAAGATGTCAAATTACTTAAGTCATGATTTATGGTTTCCCCGTGTCCTCCGCCTGTCCCGCCATAGCTTCAGCGAAGGCGGATGCTCCCCGTGGTGAATGGCATTTTGTTATTTTCCGCATCCCTTAGCGCCCTTTGCCTCTTTGCGGTTCAATCTTAGCCTGTCACTTCAACCATACAAGCACACGGAGAGCACGGAGAATAATATTTAATATTTAGCTGCCATCTGCCGATAAGTATCTTGAATTATCATAAAATACTTAAAGGCTGCCTGGAAAAGAGGAAAACACACAGGTGATTAACTTGTGTTTTACAGCCTTTAGAAAGGTGACATAGACTAGACTATGTATATAAAATGCTGGGGTTCAAGGGGATCGGTGCCGGTCTCAGGAATAGATTATGTAAAATATGGCGGTGACACCACCTGCATGGAGATACGTTCAGGCAAAGATGACCTTGTCATAGTGGATGCAGGCACAGGTATAAGGCGGCTCGGCCTGGAACTGCTTGCCCGAAAACGCTACTCTGTTGATATGCTCTTCACACATGCGCACTGGGATCACCTTATGGGGTTTCCATTTTTTGCACCCATATACAATGAAAACTTCAGGATCAGCATGAAGGGGTGCCCCTTTGCCCAGAAATTTATTGAGAGCATGCTGGGCAAGGTCATGTCACAGCCCAATTTTCCAATAGAATATTCGGACCTTAAGGCATCCTTTGATTATCAGCCTGAATGCCCATTTACTCTTCAGATAGGCGCATTAACAATAACACCTGTGCCCATAAGCCACCCTAACAGGGGCAGCGGTTACAAATTCAGGGAAAATGGCACCAGTTTTGTTTTTCTCACGGATAATGAGCTGGCTTATCAGCATAAGGGCGGTCTCTGTTTTGATGATTACATGGAATTTTGCAGGGGGGCAGACCTCCTGATGCATGATGCAGAATACACCCCTGATGAGTATCCGAAGGTAAGACAGTGGGGCCATTCTACATACATGGATGCCCTTGACCTGGCTATAAAGGCAGGGGTGAAGAGGCTCGGGCTTTTTCATCTTAACCAGGGCAGGTCTGACAGGGCCGTTGATGAGATCGTGGAAGAGTGCCGCAGGATCATATTCGAAAAGGGTGTAGAGCTTGAGTGTTTTGCAGTGGGAATGGATATGACCTTTGAGGTGTAACTACAGGATTCCCTCATATATCCTGAGCCAGTTGAGCCCCATTATCCTCTCTATCGCCTCTTTTGTATAACCATGCCCTTTCATGATTGTCTTTAAGGCCTTTAAACCGGTATGGCTCTCCATGCCTGAAGCAGGCTGATCAAAACCGCAGAGATCAGAGCCGATGGCCGCATAATCAGGCCCGAACCTTTGAACAACCGTATCGAGATGTATAAAGACATCCTCTATGCTGGCCTCGCCTGATGGTGTAAGCATCTCAGGGTTAAATGTGATACCGACAAGCCCGCCCCTTTCGCACAGGTGGCGCACCTGCGATAGATCAAGGTTTCGCTGGAGGTTGCACCTTTCACGAATCCCTGTATGGGATGAAACACATGGTCTCTCTACAAGGTCCATGAGCTGGTAAAAGCAGGCAGGGTGAAGGTGCGCAACATCTATCATGATATTGTTGTCATTGAGCATATGGATAACCTCACAGCCTGAGGGTGTAATACCCTCTGAGTAAAGCACAGAGTTGCCATCCGCAAGCCTGTTTTTACCGGCATGGGTAAGACCGACAATATATATGCCCCGCTCTCTGAGGCTAAGGGCAAGACTGATGTTGTCTGCCAAAACATCCGCATTTTCAAGGAGCAGGATGGTGCCAATTAATTCCTTATCTTCTTTTATCGCAGAGATATCGTTCATACCCCTGACACGGGTAATATCTTCAATAATCTTCAGGGTAAAATCATAATTCTGCTGAAAATGCATCTTTGACATTTCATCATTATATTTATCCTGGCAGTATATGGCTGTTGCAAAGAGCCTTACACCTGAAGTTTTCAGGGTTTCAGGGGTTACAGGCCCCTGTTCAAGCGCATCAAACCTTTTACCCCTTGCATATCGTGCCATAAAATAGGGGAGACCCACATGGCCATCCACATAAAGCTGGTCAGGCTCTGGCTCCTCTTTTTTATATTCCGCTGTGAGTTCCGCAATAAAATCAGCATCAGGCAATATTATGAGCCTGTCACCCATTAAAACACCTCCATTATCCTTTATCAGTCATATCCTACAAAAGAGGAGATGATGTCAAAAGGTTTTTAATGGGACTCACGGATTAAAAAAACAGAGGTATTGTTGCCAAATCATGAAAATATGATTAATTATGAGAAATAAATCAAATGACCGGAAACAGGTGAAGGAGCAGATATGAAGAAATGGCTGAGTGAAGAGCTTATTTGCCCGGAATGCTTAAACAGAAATGCTGATGAAGAGATACGGCTGACCGTGGAAATCAGGCAAGAAATCGATGATGATATTACAGAGGGTAGCCTTACCTGTCCGCTCTGCGGGAGTGGGTATCATATCAATGATGGTATCGCCGTGGTAGTACCGGAAAAGAGCCTGCCCATAATCAGAAACATGACAGGGTATGGTTCATTTTCCATGAGTTCATCCTATCTGTGGAGCCATTACTCTGAATTTTTAAATGATCCCGATCAGACAGACGCCTATAAAAGGTGGGCAGAGGCATTAACCCCGTGTAAGGGGTGGGCACTGGATATCGGCTGCGCAGTGGGAAGGCTCACCCTGGAAATGACAAAGAGCCATGACAGGGCTGTTGGCATAGATACATCCCTCTCTTTTATCAGGGCCGCCCGAAAAGTGATGCATCAAAGGATGCTGGAATTTGATTTGATTTTAGAGGGAGAGATCACCGAAAGGAGGTCCGGCCATCTGGACACTGCATTCAGGTTTGAAAACGCTGATTTCATTGTGGCGGACGCAATGGCCTTGCCTTTCCGCACGGATCGTTTTGCCACGGCAAGTTCAGTTAATATACTGGAAAAGGTGCCTGACCCCTCTTTGCACCTTTCAGAAGCTAACAGAGTAATGGACAAGCAAAAGGCCTGTTTTCTCTTTTCAGACCCCTTTTCGTGGGATGAAACAGTAAGCCACCCTGATCTCTGGCTCGGAGGAAGAAACAAAGGGCCATTCAAGGGCTTTGGCATGGATAATATCTCCCGGATGCTTCAAGAGGGCGATGGTATATTTTCGCCCCCATTCAGCATTCAGGAAACAGGGGCTATTCAATGGAAAATCAGAAAGACAGGGAATCTATGGGAACACATCACCTCACAGTTCCTGATAGCTAAGAGAGGTTAACAATATAAGGAGAACCCCGGTGTCAAAAGAAAAACATGGAATCTGCGGGATATGCTTCCACAGCCCCGGTTGCGGTGCGATCGTTCACTTTGATGAGGAAGGGAAAATAGAACGGCTTACCCCGGACCCGGAGGCCCCCATGGGAAAGGTGCTCTGCCCTATTGCCGGGAGCGCAGCACAGATCATCTATTCGGAAAGCCGGATCAAGCAACCTATGAAACGAAAAGGGCCAAAGGGTAAACTCGATTTTACGCCCATAACCTGGAATGAGGCCTATGACATCATTGCAAATAAATTGAAGGAATTGAAGGCTAGCCACGGCCCTGAATCCATTGGGTTCTACGCCGGTACAGGGACTTATGAACGTGCATTCAAGGATGCATTTCAACTTAGAGGTTCTGAGATCTATCTGGCTTCAAGTATCCTCTTTCCTTTCGGATCGCCAAATACTTTCGGCGTGGGGGCGCCGTGCTACACATCATTAGGGGTCCTGGCGCCAAAGGTTACCATGGGCGCCCTGCACATAGACATGTTTTCCGATCTTGATAATTCTGATCTGATTGTTGTATGGGGAACTGATCCATCTACCTCCACCCCGCCCGAGACCTTCCTCCGCATTGTCAGGGCCGCAAACGAAGGGGCGCGGATCATTGTCATTGACCCAAGGCGGACTGCCTCGGCAAAACTGCCGGGGAGCATGTGGGTGCCGATAAGGCCGGGCACTGACGGCGCGCTTGCTCTGGGGCTTTCTCATATCCTGATCCGGGATGGACTAGTTGATGATGAGTTTGTGGAGAACTGGACACTGGGATATGAAGAGTTTAAAGAGTATGTAAAGGAATTTACCCCGGAAAAGGTGTCCGGCATCACAGGGGTCTCACCGGAATTAATAGAGGAACTGGCCGAAGAGATAGCTAATGCAGAGGGCGCAAGCTATGTAATGTATACGGGCCTGGAGTATACAAAATCAGGGGTGCAGAATATAAGGGCGGTCATGGTGCTCTGGGCACTCGCAGGTCAGCTCGATGTGGAGGGAGGCCGCTGCTTTGTCCAGCAGGGAAACCGGATAGAGCTGAACAGGGATCACCAGGTTGCAACCCCGGGGTTGGTTAGATCCATAGGCAGCGGACATTTCTCCGTGTATTCAAATTTCTGCGGCGGAGAACCCCATGCAAGCCTGCTTCCACGCGCGATCCTCCATTCGGATCCCTATAAAATAAGAGGACTTTTTATAATGGGTGCCTCCATCCTCACTGCATGGCCTGACCCTATCCAGTGGCAGAAGGCATTTAATGAACTGGATTTCATGGTATCGATAGACCTGCAGTTCACAAGGGATGCTGCCTGGGCAGATATTGTGCTGCCGGCTACAACCGCTTTTGAGCAGTCTTCATACTGCTTTTATGGTAATGCCATCCGGATTCGGGAAAAAATGATTGAACCGGTCGGTGACAGCAGACCGTGCTTTACCATCCTTGCTGAGCTCGCGGAGAAGCTTGGTTATGGAGACAGATTCCCTGCAACAGAGATGGATCTTCTCGATAAAGTACTAAAAGGTACTGGAATTACAAGGGCCGATATGGAAGAGGCGCCTTTGTTTACAGTGCGGAAAAACCCCGTGCCCATGAGGTACAGGAAGTGGGAGACCGGCGGACTCAGAAGGGACGGGAAACCCGGTTTCGAGACCCCATCAGGCAGGTTTGAGATCAGATCCTCGATCCTGGAGGAGATGGGATACGAAGGGCTCCCTGTATATGAGGAATCTTATGAAACACCTGTGAGTCAGCCGCAAATGCTCAACCGCTTTCCCCTTATACTGGGCACAGGCCCCTTTAAACCCGATATGAAGTCCTGCTTAAGGGCCATACCTGACTTCATGGAGAGATATCCCAACCCCATGGTGCAGATGAATCCTAAGGATGCAAAAGAGAGGGATATTGAAACGGGCGATTCTGTTGTTGTAAAGACCATCCGGGGTTTTGTAGAAATGACTGCGGATGTTACCTGGGATGTAATGGAAGGATATGTCTATGCCCCTGTGGGCGGCGGGGGGCCGCAGGGGACAGAGGCCTGGAGAAGGGCCAATATAAATGCCCTGACTGACCTGAAACAGTTTGACCCGATTTCAGGTTTTCCGACATACAAGACCCTGCTGTGTCAGGTCAAAAAGAAGCGTCGGCAGCGGACTATCGTGCTCCAGGATCCCAGTCTGGGGTGTGTGGGGTAAAAAAAAGGTTCAAGGTTCAAGGTTTAGGGTTCAAGGCGCAAGGTTTTAGGAAAATACAGGTAATGTATAAAAACTCCCCGCCCCCGTTCAGCCTTCGCAAAAGCTATGGTCTGACAAGCAAGGGGGAGGATGTTTAGCAAAGGCTTAAGTTAACTTATGACTGATGAAACGACCAATATAAACAATCATAAAGCCCGGTTCAGTAACAAGACCGCGGAACTTCTTCATGACTGCGACCTTAGCCTCTGCCTGACCTGCAACGCCTGTGTCGAGGCGTGCCCTGCAACAGGTCTTGAGGGGATGGATCCCAAGAAATTCATTAGAATGGTAGCTGAGGGCATGGATGAAGAGGCCATCACCACACCCTGGGTGTGGATGTGCAGCATGTGCGAGGGGTGCATTTCAGTGTGCCCGGCAAAGGCAGATATTGCCGGAGTGGTTGGCCTCGCGAGAGAGGCATGGCCCAAAGAAAAAAAACCCAGGGGTATTACCGGCTCCTGCGATATGGCATTAAAGAGCGAAACATGCAGCGCCATGGGCATATCAGAAGAAGACTTCCGATTTGTTGTTGAAGAGACACTTCTCGATGTGAGAGAAGAACAGGAGGGGTGGGAAGAGCTCGATGCCCCTGTTAACAGGAAAGGGGCATATTTCTTTCTTAACCAGAACTCCAGGGAACCGGCCATGGAACCTGATGAAATGGTCCCGCTGTGGAAGATACTTCATCTTGCCGGGGCTGACTGGACATACGGCACAGAGGGCTGGGCCGCTGAAAATTACTGCATGTTTGCCTGTGACCTTAAAAGCTGGGAGCATATAGTCAGGGTCAAGGCAAAGGCCGTAGAGAACTTAGGCTGTAAAGTGTGGCTCAATACTGAATGTGCTCACGAGATGTATGCATTCAGGAGCGGCCTTAAAAAATTCAATATCCCTCATAATTTTGAGGTAAAAAGCATTGTGCAGTATTACGCGCAGTGGATAAGGGAAGGGAAGCTCAAAGTAAATTCCGAATGGAACAAAGGGCTGGGGATCAGGTTTACAGTCCATGATCCGTGCCAGCTTGTAAGAAAATCATTTGGCGACCCTGTTGCAGAGGATCTCCGGTATATTGTCAGGACAGTGGTTGGCGAAAATAATTTTATTGATATGACACCCAACCGCTCTGAAAATTACTGTTGCGGAGGAGGCGGCGGGTATCTCCAGTCTGGTTTCACTGAGGCCCGCTACAAGTTCGGGGCCATTAAATTCAACCAGATAAAGGCTACAGGGGCGGATTACTGCATTACAGCATGCCATAACTGTCACACCCAGATCCGTGATCTTTGTGAGCACTATAAAGGCGGCTATCACACGATCCACCTCTGGACTATCATTTGCCTTGCACTGGGGTGCCTTGGTGAGAATGAAAGGAGATATCTCGGGCCTGATCTTGCAGAGGCAGGATTATAGCGACCTTTTAAGCCGCTCAATCACCCTTTCTTTTCCAAGCACAGCAAGCAGTTCAAATATCCCGGGTCCTACTGCCTGGC
>JAFGFM010000052.1 GCA_016931115.1 Deltaproteobacteria bacterium
AATGTATGCTCCCTTCTTATCGGGCTTATGTCCAGCCTGTTTGTTCTTTTTACAGGGAAGACGCAACTCCAACTGCACCTTAAGGGTATGCGTATAGATTTTGCCCTGATGTGGAGGATACTGAAGATAGGTATTCCGGGTGTTGTCATGATGGCCCAGAAAAATTTAAGCAACCTGATAGTAATGAAATTAATAGTCCGATACGGGACCCTCGCTGTTGCTGCCCATACTGTCCTCCAGAGGGTTGAGATGGTATTTTTTATGGCAGGGGTGGGCATGGGATCTGCCGCAGGAGTGCTTGCAGGCCAGAACCTGGGGGCAGGTGAACCTGAAAGGGCAGGGAAAAGCGGCATTTATGCCATTGGAATCGCAGAGTCATTTGTAATTATCGCATGTGCCCTTGCCTTTATTTACCCTGAAGCGGTTATTTCAATATTCACAAAGGATCAGGAACTTATCAGGGTAACAACCCTGTTTTTAAGAATCGGTGTAGTGGGGTATCTCATGTGCGGCCTTGAACCGGTGTTCCTGAACTTTTTTACCGGTGTGGGTGATACAACGATTCCCATGACCTTTGAGGTGACCACAACATGGTTCGTGCTTTTGCCCATGGCATTAATCTTCCCCAAACTGTGGGGGCTTGAGGTGCTTGGTGTAAGATGGGCAATGGCGTTAAGCTTTGTTATGCTCACATGCGGATATGTTATTCTGTTTATGACGGGTAGATGGAAGAGAAAAGAGGTGTAGGGATTGTAGTTGAATATAATCCAGATTATATTTGAGGAAATAAATGAAAATACAAACCGATCTTGAAATCATAAAAGAACTGGCAGAAAAAAGAGAGCGTGAAAACCTTGAGTTTCGAGCCTTCCTAAAGGAATCATATATGGAAACAGAGGAGATGGATGAGATTGTTCATAATCTTTATGAGCAGGTGATAAACGAGATCGACTGCAAAAAGTGCGGTAACTGCTGCCGTGAAATTTCTACTGTTATGGCAGAGAGCGATATTGAAAGAATGGCAAAAGGACTGGGATTAACCGATTCGGAATTTATAAGCCAGTACCTTGAGGAGGATGATGACGGCTTTTCAAAAGAGCTTGTTATTAAAAGCCTCCCCCGCCCCTTTCTTAAAGGGAACATATGCACCTGTTATGAGCACCGGCCTGAAGATTGCAGGTCATTTCCTCACCTGCACAAGGATGAATTTGTATTCAGGCTATTGGGAGTCGTGGAAAATTACGAGATATGCCCTATTGTGTTTAACGTGTATGAGTTACTTAAAAAAAGGTTTTCGTGGCCTAAAAAACGAAAAAGGGGCTGGTATTCAAGTTGAAACTTTTTATCTACCTTCCTCATAACAGGGGACTATTATGAAAAAACAGATAGAACTCGCCATTAACCCTGAAAATATAACTAACAGGGAACATCATAAAAGAGTTGCAGCTCATCAGTTGAAGGTGAATGTGGATGAGATAACTACCCTTATTCCACTGCGCCGCTCCATTGATGCAAGAAAAGCCCCCCTCTTCAGGATAGTCTATGATGTTTATGTGGATGAACATCCGGTATTTGATGAAGAAAGAATTCTGTTCAGGCCAGTAAAGGGTGATAAAAAGGTAATTATTGTCGGTTTCGGACCCGGGGGCATGTTTGCAGCCTTAAGATTGATCGAGGCGGGTATTAAGCCCATTGTGCTTGAGCGGGGGAAGAATGTAACAGACCGCAGGTTTGATATAAGCGCCATACAGAAAAAGCATATCGTTAATCCTGATTCAAACTTCTGTTTTGGCGAGGGGGGCGCAGGGGCATACAGCGACGGCAAGCTCTATACCCGCTCCACCAAGAGGGGAGATGTAAAAAGGATATTAAAGATACTTGTCCAGCATGGCGCAGACCCTGATATCATGGTTGACACACACCCGCACATTGGTTCAAACAAACTGCCAGGTATCGTATCAGGAATTCGGGAGACGATTCTATCCTGCGGTGGTGAGATCAATTTTAACAGCCGCGTAACAGACCTGATAATTAAAGATAAATCTGTAAAAGGGGTTATTGTAAACGGGTCCGCTGAATTTACAGGTGACAGTGTGATACTTGCCACAGGCCATTCCGCGGTTGATATCTATTACATGCTTAAAAAACATGATATCCGCATTGAGGCAAAGCCCTTTGCCATGGGGGTGAGGATCGAACACCCGCAGGCATTGATAAATGAGATCCAGTATCATTCAAAAGATTACCACAAGAACCTGCCAGCTGCCTCATATTCCCTTGCATGCCAGACAGGTGAAAGAGGCGCATTTTCATTCTGCATGTGCCCCGGCGGCATAATTGTGCCTGCTGCCACCTCTCCAGACGAGCAGGTGGTAAATGGCATGTCTGTATCAAGGCGCGACTCACCCTATGCAAACAGCGGGTTTGTGGTTACTGTTGATGAAAAAGACTGGGCCGCACACCAAAATGAAGGCGAGTTTGCAGGCTTGAAACTCCGCATGGAACTGGAAAAACTGGCCTTCATGCTTGGAGGAAACTCACAGACGGCCCCTGCACAGAGGGCTGATGATTTTATAAAGGGTAGGCAGAGTTCAACATTAAACACCTCTTCATATATACCCGATATTGTCTCTGTACCGATGCATGAAAAACTGCCTCTGTTCATGGTTAAGGGGTTGCGGGAAGCGCTTATACATTTTGACAAAAAGATGCATGGGTTTTCTTCAAATGATGGACAGCTCATTGGTGTGGAGACCCGCACAAGCACCCCTGTAAGGATTCCAAGGGATAAGGGTACATACATGCACCCTGATGTAAGGGGCCTTTTCCCATGCGGTGAAGGGGCGGGTTACGCAGGGGGCATAGTCTCAGCTGCAATAGATGGTGAAAACTGTGCGGCAGCGGTAACAAATAATGTTTTGAAAAGTTGAGATATTTCATGATCTCATTTCAATACAAATAATCTGGGCACGCACAGCCTGCCCCTACGGTCAGGAAAAAAATTATGGGGTTTTATCTGGCAACTTCTGTAGTGGCACAGTCCGCCGTCGCTAAAGCTATGGCGGGACAAGCGCACTGTGTCCTAATTGTTCGTATTATTAGAATCAGATTTAACAAGCAATGAATGAAATATTGCAGGAGATAGTTATGGACACACAGGAACCTATTGTTAGCACAAAGCAGGGAAAACTAAAGGGGGCAAAGGAGGGTAATATCTTTATTTTCAAGGGTATTCCTTATGCAACACCTCCAGTTGGCGCCCTCAGATGGACGCTACCGCAGCCTCCTGCTCCATGGGATGGTGTGCGACCTGCCCTTGAGTATGGCACAATAGCGCCTCAGAATCCCATGCCTTCGGGTTTTATCGGAGGAGGCAAACCTGAACCACAGGATGAGGACTGTCTTTATCTGAACATATATACACCGGGCCTTGATGATAATAAGAGGCCTGTGATGGTATGGATACATGGTGGCGCATTTTCATTAGGATCTGGTTCTGAGGCAATGTACAGATCCACAACTCTTCCTGAAAAGGGTCATGTTGTGCTGGTTACCATCAACTATCGACTGGTAGCTTTGGGGTTTTTAAACCTTGATCATGTAACCGGAGGAAAGATCCCATCAACAGGCAATGAAGGTATACTTGATCAGTTTGCGGCCCTCTTATGGGTAAGAGACAATATAAAAGGTTTTGGCGGAGACCCTGGTAATGTAACCATATTTGGTGAGTCGGCAGGCGGCATGAGCGTTGCTTCTCTCATGGTGCGCCCCTGTGCACAGGGGCTATTTCATAAGGCCATTATTGAAAGCGCTGTGGGCGCTATTGCCCGCCCCCTTGAAAACTCCATATTTACTGCAGAGACATTCCTTAAAATAGCAGGGTTAAAGGCCAATGACATTGATGGGATAAGAGAGCTTCCAGTTGAAAAGATACTAAAGGTTCAGACACAGGTCGCCCGTAAAACAGACCAGGGTGAGGCACCATGCATACCTGTTGCAGATGGCAGGATCATGCCCCTGATACCCCTTGATGCATTCTCAAAAGGTGTGGCAGCAAAAGTCCCGACCCTTGTGGGATCAAACCTTGATGAGCAGAAACTCTTTTCGCTCATGAACCCAGCACACCTGAGTATGGTAAAGATAGAAACACCATGGTGATATCAAAGGACTGTCATGTGAAGCAAGCCATATATGAAGAGGAAAGAAAGATCTGGAAAAGTGCAGGCAATGTTGACCTGAACAGGATGCTTTAACCTTTTTTAGTTATCTGAAAACACTTGAACAGTGCTGCTGGACGCTGCCATGCTTACATCTGCTGGGCCGACTGTGAAAGGCTTTTTGCCTGGAGAATGCCTGTAATTAGATAGACAATAATCGCGCCAAGGATAAGGTATCCGAACATCTGGGCGCTTTTTGTTTTGAAGATGAGCGAGATGGTAACTATGATCGCCGCGCTGATCACAAAAAAGAGGGGCCTAGGTATTCGCTTGAGTATGACCCTCCCGAAATGTGCAAACCGGATATGACTCACCATAAGAAGAATGGAGATAACTGTGATCACCCACAAAATTACCGGTGTCGCTACAAGTGATGCCCCCAGTACGATCATGGCCCCTGCCGGGCTGGGAAGCCCGTTAAAGATACCCGCGGGTAGGTCAGTCCGGTTTTTATCCTTTTTAACAAACCGGATAAGACGGAAGGCAACACTTAATATATATATCACTGCAATAATATATGCGAGATACCCGCCCTTTTCTATAACCACATACGCAGGGGCCAGACCAAAGCTTACAAAATCTGCTATATCATCCAGGTATGGGCCAGCCTTTGTGCCGCCATGTTTTAATGCCATGCGCCCATCAAATAGATCAAAGAGCTGACCCACAATAATAACACAGATGGCCCATGCAAAATGGTGATGATATGTCAAAACAAGGCTTATCGCCCCGCATATAAAATTGAGTCCGGAGAGTATATCCGCATAGAGCCGGTTGGGTATAAACTTGAAGATGACTGATGCGGCTGAAAGGGCAATGCAGGCCATGAGGATGCTGTCAGTGATATTGAGGAGTTCAGGGTTTTTATCAAGCAGGGCGCACAGTATAACAAGTGCGAAGCAGATAATGGCCTTTATCTTGCCGAAATTATTTGCCGCACCTGAAACATTTAGCCAGCTTAATAACTGCCTGGCAAAGAACTGGCCGGCAAATTCTATTATGGTGAGGATCAGCACCAGTTTCCATGAGAGTATACCCATATAGGCAAACCCTGCTAATGGTGGGAGATAGGTCAGCTTGTCACACAGAGGGTCAAGCCATTCTCCAAAGCGCGACCCCAGATTGCATCCCCTTGCCACAACACCGTCCACGCCGTCAAGTATGGCCGCAAAGGTAAAGATAAATATGGCAATGGCCTTATAAGGGGTAGCAAAATAGAGTGTAAAACCAAGTATAGCCATGGCAGTGCGCCAGTAGCAGATGGAATTGGGGTGAAGCAGCCAATGGTGTGACATGATAAATTCGCGCATGGCAGCGCTATTTTTAACGGCCCTTGAAAACCAGATAAAAAACAGGGTCCCTATTGCCGCTGAAATTACTATAACAATTAATGTATCCATTTTATTGTCTCATCTTAAAAGGCTGGACAATCCCGGCCTTTTTAAATTTTGATACAAAAACCTCTCAAATAGAGAGGGTTAAGACTCTAAGTAATAAAAGACTATTACAATTAATATCCTAATTCCGAAATTGAACGACGATACGCATTGCCGAAACCTTCGGTCAGCGCCCATATGTAAGGCAGCTTGACAGCCAATCCGGTAAATGTCCAATCATCGATCAACCCTTCATTGAAACTGATCCAACTGACCCCATTATCATGAGAAATAAATATACTGTGAAAATCAACTGCGGTAACAAGCACATTGTTATATGAAATAATGTTTCTAAATTGTCCAATTCCAACTAAATGGCCTTGATCGTCGATTGTATTACTATATTGCGTGGTCCAATGCAGACCTAAATCCGTGCTCAGATATACACCCATTGTGCCGCATGCAAAGAGGTTTCCATTATTATAGGTCATCGCCTTAATAGAATCCACGGGATCTTCATTGGGGGGAGCCAGCCAGTTCCAGCTATCTCCATTGTCAGTAGATGTCCAAATGACATTGCCACTTTCGAAGGGTTTATCGCCATTAATAAAAACCTGTTCTCCAACCGTATAGACGAACACAGCCCCAGATGCATAATCCTGATCTCCTCCCCCGTCGTTACCCAAAGGTGTCTGTTCCCAGGTTTCACCATTATCGGCTGACCGGAAAATTCCCCTTGCCCAGGCAATAAGAAACAGATGAGTACTGTTTTTCGCAAAGACATGAGGGCCATAAATACCCCCGCCTGCAGAGATGCTGGGTGATCCGCTCATCAAGTCCCATGTTTCACCATTATTGGAAGAGCGATAGACCCCATCCAGGGTTGCTGCCAGTATATATCCATTACTTGTTATAACATCGGATACATCCTTTCGATTCTCGCCGTTTAATCCTTTTGAAAACCAGGGCATGCCATCACTGGTTGTTGAAAAGACGCCATCGTATGTTGCGGCATATATTTCCGCATCGGTTGCGTAGAGGCTGCGTCCAATATTCGGATTAATCTGTGTCTGAATCCATCCGGCAAAGGGCACTGCTGATACCTCAGATGAAAGATCACTTTCGCCCTTGGCACCTTCTGCAGCGACCGTGTAATAGTATTTTGTACTGTTTGTGAGTTCGGAATGAATGTAGGGACTTGTAGCCCCGGTGATTTTTGTACCGGAGCTCTTTGTTACACCGGATGTATTTGACCAGTAGATGTTATAGGATGTCGCATCCTGTACTGCATCCCAGGAGATTGTCACCTGCCCTGCCCCAGCTACGGCAGAGACATTTACCGGGGATTTCGTTTTTTTTGGCGCTGAAAGAATGGCCGGCAAAAAAAGAAGAATATCGTCATCATCTGTCTCTTGAGCAAGAGCAACATCCTGCTCAGTTATCCCATTTAAAAGCAAATATCCGGTAAAAGGAATAAGAAACAAAAATAGTATTACTAAAATCTGTTTTATACAGGTTTTTATAAACATAATAATCTCCCTGGAGTCTTGAATGGTATGATACAGAAATTTACAGGAGGCACTTTAATACCAAATATATTAAGATGTTTGAATAACAAATATAAACTTTTAATAGTTATGTGCAATCTAATCTACAAAATCTAATCGGTTATCATCCTACATGAAAATCAATATTCCAACAAGGTAAAAAAATTGATGACACAGGTTCCTGAGTTTTTCAAAACCCGAATTCAATAAGTGGATGATCTATCGAAGGTCGTTTACCGGTAATTCACTTTTTTATATACACATAACTATTTTGGTATCATAAGTTCCCATTCATAAATCTTGTCCCTGGTGCTTCGCGCGTCCTTAGAGTCAGGTACGAGCATCAAATATTGTTTCATATTGGTAATGGCAAATGTATACAAACACTGTTTTTCATAAAGCAGGGCAAGATTGAAATAGGCTTCGGGATAGGAAGTTGGGTCAAGTTCCAGGGCTTTAATGTAAAGATCAATAGCCATAGCAAATTCCTTTTTTTGAGCCGATGCATTGGCCTGGACAATCAGTCTCCTTTGTTCTTCGGTAATCTCAGGTTTTACTGTCAGTGATCGGTACTCTGCGGCTATTGGCTCAAAAGAAAGTAGCAGCTTATTCTGTTTCTCCGCAAGGTTCTCCAGGGTGTTCTTAATAAAATAGAGGTTATCTGATGCCTTTTTCAGCTCCGGTAAACTTCCTGATACCATAAAATCCGGAAGTGTGATTTTCCATGATGGCCCCCAATCGTTGACAGCAAAATCCAGCCCCGGGGTTAGTAAGGACATTTCAACAGCTCCTGGTTTGCCTGGTTCAGGTTTAAACTCCCATCTCACCTTCCCATTTTCATTTACGAAGATGTTGGTAATGGCGCGCACAGGGGTAAAAGGGCCTGTAGTCGAATATATCTTGAAAGAGAGTGCAGCGCTCTGAAGGTCATTTAGAGCAGCAGTATAGGTCATATCCGGTTGAATCACAGGTCTATAAACTACACTGCCAGACCCTGTAGCGCATCCTGTAAATAAAGCCATAAAAATACAAAGACTTAAGGCCAAAGAAGGTTTTACAATATAGCGCATGACTGACTCCTTATAATAGCTGAATTATACATAAGATGGTCTCTTTACTTTTCCGAATTTGCCTGATTTAAGGATATGCCACGCTTAATTTGACGTCAATTATAAAATTTTTCGGGATTCAATCAACATCTCGCGCATCTTTAATTTTTATTAAGTTCATAGAATATACTGAATAATTGATCAAGTTTGTCCGATATAGAAATGAATACAATTGATTTTGGAGTATACAGATATGAAGACTAAAGGTTACTTTTCTATGATAATTATTTCTATTATCACCATTTCAGTATTTTCAGGCTGCGCTACGCCCACATCATATGCAGGGGCCGGAAATTCTGCATATCAGGCAGAGACAAACTCAAAGGTAATTTACCAGCCACGGGTGGATGAAAACATGAGTTATGAGGTTGCTGAGAAGACATTTGGTAATATATTAAGCGGTAAATTAGGGTCGATAGGAATAAAATATTATGGTATGCCCAGAATAAATAACTTTGCAAGACTTGATGATCTTATAAGGATATTTGCTGGCAGCAATCAGACCCACCGGTATTATAATAACAAGAAGGAACTTGATTACATAAGGTTCAGTTCTGTCCCAGTCAAAGATGGAATTATAGATTTAAGTCCTCAACTACATGTTCCCTTAAAGGATCTGAAAAAAGAGATTAAGGTTGAAAAAGGGCCAGGGGATTATTCAAATGTTGTCAATGCAGGGTTGATCTCTTTTCATTTCGATAAACCAGATACAGCATACAAACTTGCTGACATGCTCTTTACTATTAAGAGCCTTGATCAAAAAAATAAAATAAAGGATGAAGAAAATCTGGCCCGGTTTGAAACACTGGCCGCTGACTATCGTGCCCTGTCAATAAAGCCCTCTATGTCAGAGGGGCAGAGAAAGGTAATCGTTCAGGCCAACACCCTGAATCAAAAAAAGGATTATCCAGGCACCATTGATCTATATTTAAAGGCGATTGAACTTGATCCGGTATCCTATCCTGAGGCCTATTTTAACCTTGCCCTTCTTTATGCACAGATAGAAAGATATCATAAGGCAATATTTCATATGAAACAGTACATGATGCTGGTGCCCCAAGCAAGAGACGCCAGAAGCGCTCAGGATAAGATCTATGAGTGGGAGATACTTGATGCAGGCGAAATAAAGCATCTATAGCATTTTGAAAATTGTAAAATCGTTGGCAGGGGCTCATGCCAGTATTGAAAAAGCTTGAAGGTCTTATAATATGGGATATGCAGTGAAAAATATCTTTATACGTTCACAGATATTACTTATCAGTCTAATGATATCCTGCCCTGTTATTTTTTTGGATTTCAGGGTGGAAGGGCAGGAGATGGACTGCAACGGGACTATCCAGGCATGGATATACAGCGGATATTATAACCCCGGTGACTGTAGTTGTGTTGGAGGTAATCCTGTTTGCAAAGGGTCATCATCCGGAGGCGGTGGATCAGGAAAAAAATACAATCCGGAACAGGATATGAGGATGATGGTGGTAGGGACAATATTTGAGAGCCTTTTAACCTCAATTTTTATGGATAACTCGGCAAGGGATAAAGCGGAACTTGAGGCAAGGCAAAAGGCCCAGGCCCTTGCAATGCAGCAGGCGCTTCAGCTTGAAAAGGAGAGGGCAGCTTTAGCCCAGGCTGAATATGATAAAATGATGCAGCTATACAAACGGCTGGATAGTGGAAGGGGGGTGGCCTATAAAACACTTTCCAATACAGCCCTTTCATATAAAGGGCTTGACGATGATCTGGAGTCAATGGCTGCCGATGCCAGAGAGCCTTTTGATACTGCCTCTGATGATGTAAATGATTCGGGGTCAATAACCACAGGAGGAGGAACCGGATTCTTTGGCGATACTATGCCCATCGAGCAGATAGAACTACTTGTTAATCCTGAGAATAATCCCAATGTGGTGGACCTCAGGGATGCAGTAGAATATGTCGCGAAAAATATAAAGGATGAAAATCAAAGACCAGTTGAAGATAAAAATACTGAAAAATCTGAACCTGAAAAAGTCCTGAAACCTGAATGCAGGGATCTTCCTCAAAGACTTAACAGTTATATCGAACAGAGAGCTAAATTTCAGAAAACTATAGAGATGGCCCAGGTAGAATTGACTACATGGCAGACTGCAAACCGTAATGCGTTGTTAAACGCAGCCAAAGATGGTCTTGAAGTATTTGTAGGGGATTTACTTGAAGGTTTCACAAAAAGAGCAAAGGCCGCTGAACGCATTAAACGTATCTTAGAAAAAAATGTAGGCCAGATGGCAAAAGATGGTGTCAATGTTACTGAAATACAGGCTAAAATTGAACGGTTAAAAATACTATCCTCAGCAGGTAAATCTATTGAAACGGCCGGGAGTATTAAAGACTGGCAGGTCTTCATAAAAGACGGGTTATCCGGTTTGATGGAACAACTGACATCCTCAAACCAGGAAATAAAAAAGATTCTTGAAGAACCCATGATCCAGAAATATCTTGAGACAGATACCCCGGAACTCAAGGCTATGCTTGATATATCCAGGATTGCCGCATCTGCCAATGTGTTTGGAAAATGGGTTGCGAAAAGAATGCCAATTATTGCGGGTATAGAGCTTGCAATTAATCAGTTATACAATGCCACTGACTGGTATCTGAGTTATAGAAATCTTGCAGAGGCTCATAAAATTAATGGAAAGATAATGGACTCGGCCCGATATATCCAAAAAAATATAGATGATACATACATGGCTTTAAGCCAATGCAATTGAAAAAGAGAGATGGATAGAGGCTAGAGATTTTGCGCACATGGTAGCATTTTTTTAACGGCCCTTGAAAACCAGATAAAAAACAGTTCCTATTGCCGCAGACACAGTATAGACAATACTTAATTGGGATAGATGACATGCGGGAATCAAGGCAGAAATAATCAATCTCCATCCGGTATTTTGCACTTTCCAGATGGAGACCTTTTAAACGGTGATATTGTTATTGTTGTAGCAGAGCTGACTAATCCTGATTTTTTAGCCGTGACGCTCACTTCAGGTTCAGCTCAAATGAGCTAACAGGTAGTCCATTCATTGCCTTAAGCCCACATTCACCGCCATCAGACCAGCAGTAGCGCAGAGTTTTAGCTTCAGGAAGGGCGCTAAGATTTATCATTATCTGGCTTCCTTCCTGCACTGCCTTTGCAAAAACACAGGGTTTATTAGCAACACACAGGCTGAACCCTTTAACCTCTTTTTCACCTTCATCAAAACTTAGAGGAGGAGAAAATTCCAGGATGGTGTTCTCCTTATTTATAGCGGTAACAGCAGGCACTACGCCGTCAGCCACACCTTTTCCATTAAAGGCCTGTGCAACCCTGGCAGCACGCTTACCTACTATCCATTTCTTTTTCGGGTGTATATCAATGTCATCACCCGCATCATGGGTAACAGTCAACCCCACAAGATTATCATTAAGTGCAACCTGCTGCTGTACATTGCGGATATTTGCCCAGCCAGATTCAACCGGGCTTATGGCAACGGCTCCATAGTTCGGGAGCTGCACAATGATAAATTTTAGTCTCTTTTCAAAAAGGCTGCGCCAGTCTGTAACAAGGGAGGTCAAAAGCTCCTTATATGTATGGCTTGTCTCTGCATTGGACTCACCCTGGTACCATATGACCCCCTCAGGAGTAAGGGGCTTAATGGGTGAGATCATGGCATTATACATGCCTGTTATGCCTGACACGCTTTCCCAGGGGCTTCTGGGTGGCAGACCTGTTTCACGGGGTATAAACCGGTAATGCCAGTCAGCGCCAAGGGTCAGAAATTCGCCATCTTCAAACCTTAACCCCACCTCATTAGCTGGCCCGGTCATGCCGCCAGCGCCCCATGTATTAAGCACATTCACTGTTATCTGGTTTGTGCCCTTTTTAAGTACACCCTTTTCAAGGGGATACTCACGCCTGGTTCCATATCCAAATGAGTTATTAACAAATTTTCCATTGATCCATGTGGAATCAACCTCATCTATGTTACCAAGGATAAAGATGGCTTTTCTGGTTGCCAGGTCTGAATCAAGCTCAAAACTGGTTGAAAACCAGAGCATCCCATGGTGATTTTTAAGACGCTCGTCAGGATAACTCTTCCAGTCCTGTAAGGGCGCTGTTTTCCACTCTGCCTCTTTATCGAGTACACCCCTTTCCCATACACTGCCCTGGTCTGAGCTATTCTTCCACCATGCCATCCAGTCATCAGCAAATGCCAGTTCCGCCTCTCTTTTGTTGTTTCTGAACTGCCTTAACTGAACCACCTTGCGCTCATATTCTTTTATTCCCTCAAGATTCTTCTCGCTGATCCATGCCTCTATAGCAGAGCCTCCCCATGATGCATTTATTAACCCGAGGGGGATGCCATCCTCATCTATCATCTCACGGGCAAAGAAATAACAGACCGCAGAAAAGCCCTTTACGCTTTCATCGGTAGCAGCCTGCCATGATACCGGTTCAATAAACTCATCTAAGGGGTTTATCTCTGCACGCATGGGTACTGTAAAGAGGCGGATAAAAGGATGTCCCTGATTGTATGTAGCCGGCTGATCAATAGAACCCGCTACAGGGTAGGCCATGTTGGACTGCCCTGAACAGAGCCAGAGATTACCTGCAATGACATTTTCAAGCACAGTCTCAGCTCCGCTATTGTCTGAAAGCCTTATCCGGTAAGGGCCACCAGCGGACAGGGGTGCGATCTCTTTCTGCCATTCCCCCTTCGCATCAACAGTAATGCCATCGTATTTATTCTCGTTTATCTCAAGCACAAGTGTTACACCTGGGGATGCATACCCGCTTAAGGTAATTGGTCTCTCACAGGGCAAAACCATGTTGCTACCGAAGATCTTCCTGAATTCAGGTTGCCTCGCTTGTGCGTTCAGAGAAATAAACAGAACCAGTAGAACAATAATCATGCCATCCCTTAACAATGAATAGGACCCAGTCCTGTCATTTTCTCCTGCCATAATCTGCCTACCTCTCAAGTTTCTTTACCGGTTCATAAAAACCTGACCATAAAAATTCCCCCTTCCCACTCCACTCTTCTTCATATTCCCTTATGGCCTCCTTTGCAGCATCACTGGTGAGAAAGGCATCCAGGTCCGCCTTTGTATCAAACTCATAAGTTACCAGATATTGAGGACAGGACTCCGGATTTTGCATACCCTGATAAAATTTATTTCTGACCACCTTCTTAAGACCTGGGAACCCGAAAAAGGTCGTTACATGACGGTCATACCATTTGTTGTAATCCTCTTCTTTTCCGGGATTTGGCCTTGAAGCTACAATGCACAGGTATCTGTCATTACTCATATCTCACATCCTCCTTGCCATGATTAAGCAAAATAGTTCGTTTAGTAACACCCTCCAAAATTATGAGAGTATGCCTTTCAGGAATGATATACACTGGATATCAAATTTCTTAAGTCATGTGCAAATAATTTATGTAGAAGGGTGGGATTCTTGTCCCGCCATAACTGTATGCGTCAGGATAACAAAAAGATAGTACCAAAAATATATTACTGGTAAGGGATATAAGATAAAGATCTCTAAGAAAAACAGCTATTCATAATTCAAGACGAAAAATCATTTATCACACAAAGTCACAACGCTCACAAAGTTAAGAAACAAAAAAATATTATGTAAAAAGCAACTGATTTTCTTAGTGTTCTTTGCGCCTCTGTGTGAGATATTGTTTTATGCTTTTGCTTTTCGCCTTAGCTTGCCGTCAACGTGCTTTAGCGGAAGCCATTTTTTATTTTGATTTATCAACCAGACAATCTTAGTATGCTCTATATTTCCAATAAATCGAATAAATCCGGGTATCCGGTGTCTACAGAAACATTATCAAGGTAAATAAACTGCCTGGCAGGAGGGAGAAGAGCTATGAAAAGAATATCATTTTTACTGGTTTTTCTATCACTGGTATTTGAACAGGGCTGTGCAAGTACATCGGATTACAACAGTCTCAGGAGCGAATTTGAACAGCTTAAGCAGGAAAACATGTCTCAATCTTCTCAACTGCATAATGAGATGGCTATGTTCAGGCAGGCATATGATCCTGAGTTGCATAACATACTTCTGAAGAACATCAAAGAGGCAGAAAGACACAGGGATGCAATTTCAAAACTCAAAGCAGAAATTGATAACACATCCAGTAGAATAAACAGCCTGTTACAGGAGTCTGAAAGTGACAGGATGGTGATTGCTGAAAATATGCGAACCTCAAAGGCACAGAATATTGTAAATGAATTCAGGCAGCTGAGCGCCGGGTGGCAAATGACCCTTTCTGAGCTGACAAACCTTACAAGAGATTCGGAAAAGGCAGCAGATGATTCCTATATAGCTGCCATTAGGGCATCTGAGATGGCAGGAGCGGCTGAGCAATCTGCCGATTTTGCAGCTAAGTCCTTTAACCGGGTTAATGAGCAGATGAAATCCATTGGCGCTATTCATGAAAGATTAAAGGATGTTGAATTCAGGGTGCAGAGGATAAGCAGGCAATTGCATGAGAACCATGGGCCAGGGGAAAATATTCAGGGAGAGAAAAAGCTTGAGGAAAAAATCCTTGAACTGGAAAAGCAGATAAACGACTTGAAGGCAAAACAAGATAAAGAGACAAAAAAACCAAATCCACCTGATCGCAGGATTAACCGGTAGGGTCATTTATCATCGCAAAAACTGGTGTAAATGCTGCTCAATGGCATTTGCACCGGGGTTCATTTAGATATTATGCTCTCTTGGCCTTCCTTGCTACAACTGCTATATCATTTGAATCCGGGGAAAAGGCTGAGCCAGCAACATCAGAATAGAATTCAATAACTTCAAACCCGTTCTCCTCGAACTCCTTCTGTAATGACTCCCTGCTAAAATATTGCAGCCAGTTATAAAGTGTCCATCCAGAATTAGGCAACTTCTGGATGGAAACTTATTATTTCTGTTTTGCTTCCTCTACAATTTTCTGGATTTCCGGAAGCAGGCCCTGAACTAAATTTTGTGCCAACTGCACGCTTTTTTGAACAACCTGTGGCTGCTTTTGAAGCATGCTCTTGCCCTCAGGGGTTTTGTAAAAATCTGAAATGGCCTTTAGTTCTTCAACAGTATAAACAGAGGTAAAGATATCAATAAATTGAGGTTCAATTTTTTTCATATCAAATGCCTTGGTCATTAAATCCTGGAGCTTGTCCTGAAGTTCCATCGCCTTTTCTTTTTCACTCTCAGGGATACCTGCCTGGGCCATCATTTGCCCCTGCATCTGCTTCATTTGTGCCATCACCTGATCCAGGATCTTACCAACATCTGTAAGAGCTATTATCTCTTTAGCATATTCTTCTTTCCCCTTGTCTTCCGCCTTAACTGTTTTTGCATTACATATTGAAAAAGAAACCGCAAACATCAAACAACAAATAAATACAACTATTCTTGACCTCATCATTTTCCTCCTGAAAAAGCATTAATAAATAATACCAAAGCCTGATGTGTAAAACCTGATAAGCCTAAAAAATATTTTCTTGAATCTGAAGATGGCGATATGGATAGCATGTTTTTTAACCTGAAACAACCCATTTTAAATAATGGGGTATTGGATCAATATCTGTTATCCCTCTGATCATTTGATAGGTTGATTCTTATCTTTTGATGCTCTCCAGGGTTTAAAAATGGAAACAAATATTGTGACCATAAGCACCAGGACCTGGATAATGCCAAAAATCAGATTCACCTTTTCGTTATACAGATATTCCGGGTCATTCAAAGAGGCTATTCCTATCTTCCCGGATATCTCCATCATGTTTGTTTCCCAGGGTCCTAGAAAAAATGTCCCGAACAAAATAGCTGCTACAGTGACAATCCACTTGAATATCATCCATTTATGCTTAAAAAATCCCCAGTTGCTGAATGCAGAGTAGATTAAACCTGTAACAAGAGACCCAAACGCACCCGGGATTACAATCACTGCTATGTCCACATGATGAATACTCCTGTTGATACCATATAAAACCCCGCTGTTATCAACTCCATTTTTCAGGAAATAAAGCAGTATCAGGGAAAAAGCTCCGCCAACCCAGCAGGATACTGCAATCATATGAAACCCTTTCAGCCATTTGAGCCCCTTTGCCTTTATTTTTACCATATTATCATTCTCTCACGGATCGATTGTCAAAACATGTTTTAAATGAGTCATGCAGGTTGTGTTAAGAGAGGCAATATAACAATATTCCAATCAAGATTTCATTTAATGCCTTATTACTGGATCATTTGCGTTTTCATCCACGCCGTTGCCTGGAGGCGTATCTATTTTGAAAAATAGTTAGCCTCTTTTATACCTTTGAAATGAGCATCAAGTCTCCAGCAGGTATTTCATGAACAGGCCTCCCACATATTTTCACCGAGAGGAGTAATAATATCTTCTTCAAATATAAGGGTGTCTGCAAGCTGGCCGGGCTTCATAGAAGGAGAGGTCTCTTTATATGGCAATATTTTTGCCAGAGGTTTTCCTCTTTTTGTAACAATAATTGGTTCATGATTTTGTGATATTTCATCGATTATTTTTAACGCATGGGCCTTAAATTGGCTGATTGCCATTGTTTTCATGTTCCCGTCTCCTTTTTATAAAATAGCCCTCTGTAAAAACAATAAATATATTGAGGAAATAGTAACATGGTCAATTCAAGTAGTCAATCGAACCATTTTTGCTACCTGCTGAAAAATGCCGCGTGATTGGATGTAAAAAAAGGTGGATTCCTTTTGATAATCTCCCTTATGCCGGGCTCTTTTTTAAATTCATTATCCAGAAACGCCCTTACCTTCCCTCTATCCCACCCCTTCGGGTGTTTAAAGCTTGAATAGAGCGAGAGGTCTCCTTCATAAAACTCTCCTGTGCCATATATAACAGCATCTGGGCTGTTCACAGGCATATTGAATATTGCAAGGTTCATAAAGCCTGTATATTCATGATGCCTTTTAACAAACTCCATGGTGTGTTTGGCCTCTTCCTCTCCTTCAGGGGGTGTGCCGAACAGAAAATAGAGATAGGTGTTTATGCCCGCATCCCTTAGGTTTTTCAGGGCAATGGAGGCGGTCTCAAGATTTATCCCTTTATCCAGTGCATCAAGCACCCCCTGATCTCCTGATTCTATGCCTATCTTGAGCATGGCACACCCTGACCTCTTTAACCCCATGCAGTAATCAGCATCTTTAAAGTGATCAGTTATGCGTACAAACCCGTACCAGGGAGCACTAAGCGGGCGCTCTATCATGCGCTTAAGCAGGGCAGGGCTTATTGCATTATCAAGTATATGTACCATTGAAGGCCGGTGTTTTTCTATCAGGGAGGCGAGGTCATCCAGCACAGTATCAGGTGGTATTGGGATATATGGATTCCCCTCTGCCCTTTCAGGGCAAAACTGGCACTTCTGCCACCAGCAGCCACTCGAGGCGCTGTAGGGCAGGATAAATCCGGGAGAGAGATATTCATTTACCGGAAAGAGATCGTATCGAGGTCTGACATGTGTAGCACAATCCTTAACGTGTAAAAGAGATTGAAGATACCCCTCTCCGGGGCCTGCCACCATCTCATCTACAAGGCCTTTAAAGGGGTTATTCCACCCCGGCCCTTTTATCCATGATGTAACAAGCCCTCCACCCATTATGATTTTTACACCTGGGTACTCTCTTTTTAAATAACCTGTTATGGCAAATGCAGGGAGCGCCTGACTCAGAAAATTGAGTGAGATGCCTATGATCCCGTCATCATGGGGTGTGAATGCATCCCTGAATAAATTATAAAAGGGGCTCTTTTTAGGTGTTTCTGCTGCCCTTAAAAGATCACTGCTCTTTACAGGGGAGAGGTTTTCATCCTGGTAATTGCTCAGGTTCACCCTGATGCCCTCTGATTGCAGGGATTTTTCAAGGAGACGGTTTATATCCATTATTGCCCTTATATACCTGTCTCTATTCCACTGTTGATTATGCTTAAGGTAATCAAGGTTGGCCTGAAGGTTCTTTTTTGCCCTGCGTGTCCATGTATCATCCGTGTTCATTTCCATATGGATTGAACGCAGGATAAAATCCAGATTAGCATCAATAACAGAT
>JAFGFM010000053.1 GCA_016931115.1 Deltaproteobacteria bacterium
GGCTCAGGTATAGACAGAAGGGCTATCACCACATGGTTGCAGGATCAGAACCTCTGGGAGCATGCATCACCCCATGAGCAGACAGTGCTGCTATCACCAAAAGTCTTCAGAGAGGATAGATCCGGGGCACAGTGGCTTCAGGAGGCGCAATGGGCACTGCTATGGACAATCAACAAGGTTGATGTCCTTGGCCTTCCGACAAAAACCTGTAACAGTATAAAGCTGGTTGATGAGATTATGCCTACCCTCGGCGGCAATATTGACCAGTTTATCTCAACCGCAGAGTTCCGACCTGCCCCGGAGATCAATGCGGAAAATGACCGGATCAGCAGGCTGTGCCTGAATTACAGAGAGGCGGCTGACAGGGGCGAAACCCCTGAAGACCTCATCTACGGGGTACTTGCAAACCGCTTTCACGCCTTCAGGTGGCTTACAAGTGATGAACCATGGGATGATGTGAAAATGGATAATATTTAAATAATATTTCTTAAGAGATAATTTCATGAAATTAAAAATGCTCGGAACAGGAGGGGCAATAAATGATGGGCTCCCATATAACTCATTTATTGTTGATAGCACCCTTCTTGTTGAAACCCCGCCCGATATCATGAACAGCCTTTACAGGGAGGGTATAGAGAGAAGGGATATATCGACAATATATATATCCCATTTCCATGCAGACCACTGTTTCGGGCTTCCATTCCTTCTCCTTAAAAATTTTTTTGACGGGTTTACAGAGACAATAAATATTAAAGGTCCAAGAGGAATCAATAAATGGGTTCAGGATATATGCGCCCTTGCCTTCGGGCCTGAAAACAGGATGCAGGGATGGGTAAGTAAAAATGTTATTTGTGAAGAGATAATTGAGGGTATGGCTATAAGGGTCGGTAAAGTATACACCCTCACCCCCTTAAGGATGTTTCATTCTCAGGAGACATACGGGTTTAATCTTAATGCAGGGGGGAAAAGACTTCTCTATATAGCTGACTCATACTGGGATATGAGCCTGCTTAAATATATGGATGATGCGGACGCTGTATTGATAGACCTGAATGGAGAAAAATCGGATACTGTAAAGGTGCATATATCTGAAGATGACCTTGTAAAACATGCACTGCCTTACATTAAAAATAGAGAGATGATTTTTTATGGAACACACCTTAAAGCAAGCAAGGTATCATCAAACAAGAAGATAAGGTATATGAAACCAGGAGATGAGATAATGATCTAAGGGGTATGGAAAATTAAAATGCCATTCACCACAGAGGCACAGAGTTCACAGAGGTTTAATCTTTTAAGCTTTTACCCCGTGCTCTCCGCCTGTCCCGCCATAGCTTCAGCGAAGGCGGATGTACTCCGCGGTGAAAATTCTTCGTTTAAGACGGTGTATTGGAAATTGTCAAGCCCTTAAGTATGCTGCCTTTTATCCAGAACCCGCCTTACAGTCTCTGCCACATTATACAAAGCAAGGGGTTTCATTATATATTTTGCAATGCCTGCTTCAACTGCCCTCTGTTCATCAATAAGATCACTGTAACCGGTACAGAGTATAACAGGGATATCAGCTCTTAAGGCCTTTACCTTTTTCGTAAGATCAAACCCTGTCATTTTGGGCATGGTCATGTCCGTAATAATAAGGTCAAATCCATTTGGGTCATTTTCAAATATTTTACAGGTCTCAACAGGGTCTGTCCCTGAGGTTACAGTGTATCCAAGCCTTTCAAAGAGGTATGTGAGCAGTGTCACGATACTCTTTTCATCATCTATGATAAGTATCCTTTCACTGCCCCCGAAAAGTGTGCCTGATGATTCACTCTCCTTTTCAGGCTGTTCATTAACAACCGGGAATACTATCCTTATGATTGTTCCTTTACCTGGGGTGCTTTCAACGCGGATCTTTCCATTATGGGCGGTAACTATGCCGTGTACAACAGCAAGCCCCATTCCACTCCCCTCTCCCACCCCCTTTGTTGTAAAATAGGGGTCAAATATGCGCTCTATAATGCCAGGCATAATGCCGTGCCCGGTATCTTTGACTATCAGCTCTGCATACTCACCATTGGGGATGTCATAATATTGCATCTTTTCCCTCTCTTTGGCGCCAAATCTTATAACTGAAATATCGAGCGTACCTCCGGTTTCACGCATGGCGTGCGCGGAATTTGCACACAGGTTAAGCATTACCTGGCTTATCTGGGTTGAGTCCCCTGTAATATTGTCATCAGATTCAGGGACATTCACAGATATAGATACTGTTGAAGGTATGGTAGCCCTGATCAGGTTTATTGACTCCCTGATCACATTGTTTATGCTTATCGGGGCAAACTCCTGATCGCTTTTACGGCTGAAGACAAGTATCTGCTCAACCATCTTTTTTGCCCTGAGACATGCGGTCTTTATCTCATCTATAAACTCTTCAATAGGGCCGCCTTCTGACATGGTGATCTTGGTAAGCTCTGCATTGCCAAGTATAATGCCCAGGATATTGTTAAAATCATGCGCAATACCACCTGCGAGGGTGCCGATTGACTCCATCTTCTGCGCCTGATAAAGCCTGGATTCAAGGTTCTTGCTTTCGGTGATGTCATAAAAAGCACCCTGAATAAAGCTCCGCTTCCCGTTTCCGGGGTTTATTATCCGGCAAATATCCCTTACCCACTTGACCTTTCCATCTTTTCGGCTGATCCTGTACTCATTATCCATAACCTGTACAGTGCCGCTCTTAAGATTATCAATATCAACCATGACCTTTTTTAGATCATCAGGATGAATCAGCTCTTTAAGTGTCATCTTTTCTTCAAGGATTTCCCATTCATCATACCCTGAAATATCCTTTACGTAACCATGTATCAGCAAAAATTCCAGGCTGTCCTGATCTGCCTGATAGGCAATACCCACAAAGTTCTGGAGAAACTGGCGGTATTTTTCTTCACTGGCCCATAAGGTGCGGTTAAGGGCCTCCAGTTCACCTGTATAATCATTCACCTTGCTCAAAAGATCGGCAAGTTTCTTATCAACAAGACGTATCTCACTGCTAACCACCCTGCAGCGGGATGTGACAGGCGCTATCTCCCTGATATTGCCTCCTGCCAGAGACTCGGCCAGAAACTGAAGAGGTTTAAGCAGGTAGAGCAAAACCATCCATGCTGCAAAAAGGAGTATTATTGTCCCGCATGTGGCAAATATTAAACTCTTTTTTACGCTTTTCTCAAAGTGGGTGAATGAATGTTTGCTTCCGTGAAAACGGGCGATCCCAAGCAGCTCTTTTGTATTGACTGAAAAAAGCGGTATCTCAACATTGTAGTAATCATCATCTTCGTTATCAGCCTCAATATTCTGCCACCTGCTTATATCAAGCGAACCCTGCGGGACATTTTCAAGTGCATCATAATCCATTATAATTTCAACACCTGAAACAAAGGGGGTGCCTGTGACAGAATCCCTGAGCAGGAAAAGATCATCTATTGTACTGATAATCCTCTCCTTGTTTACATCCGCTTCAGAAAGGGTTTTTGCTATAGCGCTGCTCTGGGTATGGGCAAGGGCCTTAATATTTGACTCTATGTCAGCCTCTATTCGGGGCAGCATGAAATAAATCCAGTAGATTGCAATGGATAATTCTATGACAAATGCCATGATCACAAACATGAGCGTGATCCGGCCCTTCAGGGAGGATGCATATTCAGAAAACTTATTGCCCATAAATAACCGATACCCTCATGAAAAACTGTTTGATGTTTATCCCTGCTGCTTTCATGGTTGAATTATTAATATAGGGGAGAACCCTGTCACTTATATAGAGCCCCCCGAGCGCCCCCTTTTCCACATCCCCCTGAAAAGGAGAAAAAAGAATGATCCCCTTATTTACAGCAAACCTGATTACCCCGGAGAGCTTTTCATCAAGGGGCTGGGTCAAAAAAATGCCCGCCAGCGGATTATCAGCGTAGGCGCTCATGGTCAGGTCATTTGATACCTCAACACGGATCGGTATATTGCGGATTGCTTTAAGTTCCCCCAGTTTATATGACATGGAAATGGCCTGAGACCTGTTGTCAGTGTAAAGCAGGAGCAGGGTAATAGTGCCGTCACCACCTCTCTTTTTTGCAATGTCAAGGTCAGCGGTTATCAGGCTGGGGAAGAGATCAAGACCGGCGTTTACCCTGAGCTCATCACTTTCTACAGAGTAAACCCCTTCGCCTGTAAACATTATCAAGGCCAGGCAGGCAAGGAGGATATTCCGAACCGGAAATATGATATTTTTTATTCTAAAAAGTATCTTCATAAATATAACAGCAATTAAAAGTCATATGAGATCTTTATCCACCACTCTCTACCTGGTCTTGGGTAGTCATTTACATAAAGGTATTCAGGGGCTGCATAATAGATATCTTCATTAAGGATATTTTTCATGCCACCCCTTAAGGTCAACCCCGGCGTTAAAAAGTTGTAAAGGCTTACTGTAGCATCTATCGTGTGATACCCCTTTAATTTTGGCCTTGTATCGGTCACAGCCCTGTTACGTTTACCAATATAGCTGTATTGCAGGTTAAAGGCCATATCCCTGCCCGATTCAAATATGATACCCAGATCCCCAAGCCATTCAGCCACCTCGGGGATAGAACCCCCTGTGATATTGTTTCGTGAATGAGAATAGGAGATATTGCTGTCAAGCTTGAACCTTTCGAAAAGTTTATGTTCTATCTCCAGCTCTGCCCCGGATATCCTGGTCGAACCGGTATTTGAATATGTCCCGCCACCTGAGCTGATCAGGTTATCAAGATCCGAATAAAAATAGGTTAATCTACCCATTGTAAATTCATCACTATACAGGTAGCTGGCCTCTAAAGTATCTATCGTTTCCGGCTCAATCGCAGGGTTACCCACCAGGTAGGGGTTATTCTTTGAGTATAACTGGTTAAAGGTCGGGGGACAAAATGCCCTTGCATACTGGGCCTTTATAATATGGTTTTGAGTAATCCTCCAGACCGCTGCAATTCTTGGAGAGACCTCTGACCCCACATCATCATAATGATCAAACCTGAGCCCGCCAGTGATGGAGACCTCATCATTCAGCTTATATTCATCCTGAATGGTCATATTGATGAGCTCCCTGTCCATCCCTTCCTCGATCCAGTTCTCAGAACCTGTGAACCTGGAAACCGGACTGAGAGGCGCCCCTGTTGAGGGTGTATAATTTGTATCATGCCATGCAGAGTGTATCTCAGTATTTGCATAGGCTGCCCCGAATTTAATGGTATGCTTATTCCACCCTGCATATGTAAAATCAAAACCTGCATCCATTCTATCTTCCTGATAAAATGGGGCTGCTGCCATGCCCTCAGCATAGATGCCTGCAAAACCTGGCGGCTGCTGAAAGGTGAGGGCTGAGCTGAACCTGTGCTGGAAAAAACCAAGGTTATACTCAAACAGGAAATCACCTGTGATATGAATCTCCTGTTTTATCTGGCCACCATAGTTTTTGAACCTGAAGGTTGTGCTGCTGTGAGGAGGGGGGAGAGACCCCAGGAACCCGTAATAATCTCCCTGACCTTCATTCAGATAATATCCGGTAAAATGTATGCCCTTAAAGGAAAGCCCCATAATTGCATTGCTCACATCCCTCACTTCATTAACAGGCCCCGGTGCATTGGAGATATCCCCCATACCCATCCCATACAATTGGTCAGGCCCTGAGATAACATTCGCACCATCTGTATCAGAGGCAGCCACATTCAGGCTGAAGTCTATCTCACTGGCACTATCAGAAAAGGAGTAGAGTGCGCTTCCATGATATGAGTCATACCTGCCGATCCCTGCGCTTATATGCCTTCCCTTATTAAGGGTAATGATATTAATAACACCGGTGCTGGCAAATTCGCCGTGAACAGCGGAACCCGGCCCTCTTATTATCTCGATCCTGTCGATCTGCTCAACAGGTATATCAAGCGCAGGGTATGCCTTGCCCCACAGGGCAGAATTCATGGATATGCCATTGAGCTGTATCTTCAGATTGCCTGATAAAATGGTATTTCCTATACCCCTTACAAGGACATCTCTTAGCCCCATGTTGTTTACGCTGATATCCATACCCGGTACAAGGCTCATTGCCTCCCATACATTATTGATACCCCGCACCTTCAGCTCTTCACCCCTCAAGACAGTAACCATGCCAGGCACAAAATCCACGTTGAGCTTAGTTTTAGTGGCTATCTCGGTGTATTTGTCAATAAACTGTATAAGGCGGGTAAATTCCTCCTCATCCTCATCTGACTGGGGCTGACTGCTCTCCTCTTTTGGGATGAGCTGATCTGATGTAGCTGACAAGACGGGTAAACTGAAAAAAACCAGGATCAGAATTAATAAGGCCGCAAGAGGGCTGCATGCATTTTTTTTCATGATAATTCCTCCCTACTACCTGACTTAATGTGCTCAGCACATCAGGATATGCCGTAAAAAAACTAAAATCTCTGACCATTAAAAATCATGGCAGAGTTTTACTTAGTTAAAACGCGGAATACAATCTGAAAAATTATAATATCTAATCGGCCTTAATATCAATTTTCATAAGAATATTTATAGGTTAATAGCATATAATTTTAGAATATTCAAATATGAAGAAAAAGGCTTATCCTGATGGTTTCGTAAAAAAGCTTAATCTCACACAAAGACACAAAGTCGCAAAGGTAACTACTTAAAATAAAACTTTTTTCTTGGCGTTCTTTGCGGCTTTGCGTGATAACTCCCCTTTTTAAACAAAGATTTTTTACCACGGAGTACACGGAGAGCACGGAGTACTAAACTACAGTCAACATGAAAAACAAGTTGTCATGCCTGTCCCGCAATAAATGCGGGATAAACTCCGATGTGCATCCATAAAATCATTGTAAACCCAATGAATTCAGACTTTCGCAGACAGAATAAAATGTCAAATGCCTTAAGCTATGGGCTATAGTTACTCCATGTCCTCCGTGCTCTTGCATGGTTAAAGTGACCGACTAAAATTAAACCGCAAAGACACGGGGGCGCTAAGAAAACAAAAATTATTTATTGATATATAATTAATATCTTTTCTCCGTGTCCTCTGCCTGTCCCGCCATAGCTTCAGCGGAGGCGGATGTCCTCCGTGGTGAGTGATATTTTGGATTTTTGCGTGTCCCTTAAAAATCCACCATCAAATTCTACCCGGTTAATAATGATGGTGGATTTTAATCTTACAGCAGTTTTCTGAATGGATTATTAAATGGCTCGGGCTTCCTCTTTTCAGGGGGTTTTCTGAAATTCGCGTTTGGCGCTGTCCTTTTTGGGGTCACAGCAGACTCAGCCACTGGCTCCGGGTTTTCCTTCATGGAAAGGGATATCCTTTTTCTTTCAAGATCAACCTCCAGCACTGTCACCTTTACCTTCTGGTTTACCTTTACCACGCTATGAGGGTCCTTTACAAAATGGTCAGAGAGGTGACTCACATGTACAAGCCCATCCTGATGAACACCTATATCAACAAATGCGCCAAAGGCGGTCACATTGGTAATAACACCGGGGAGCCTCATACCGGGCTTTACATCATCTATCTTTTCAACACCGTCTGTAAACTTGAACTGTTCAAACTGTTTTCTGGGGTCACGACCGGGCTTTTTAAGCTCATCCATTATGTCCGAGAGTGTAGGCATGCCGATAGTATCTGTCACATACCTGGCAAGGTCTATCTTCTTTCTTATATCCTCCTTGCCCATAAGTTCAGCTATTGA
>JAFGFM010000054.1 GCA_016931115.1 Deltaproteobacteria bacterium
ATAGTATGTAGGTTGTGTTAAGCGAAGCAACACAACAATTCGCCAACCAATATTTCAAATAATGTCATAGTAATTTTTAATGGCATCATTTTCTTTTTCCTCCATTATTTAAAAGATGTCGGGTTATTAACCCGACCTACATGACTGTACCACATATCAACCTCGGTTTCCTGTTTTCGTATTCAGTCTTCTTTAATTTATTTTAGTCCACCATTCTATTGGTATAAATCAAATACAATCGGAAGCTTCACTCTTATTTTAACAGGTTTACCCTGATAATAAGCAGGGCTGAATTTATATTGTTTTGCGGCTTCTATTGCCGCATCGGCAAACCCTTTGTGTGTTAATGATACAATTTTAATATCTTCTGGTATACCATTTTCATCTATTATTATTTGAAGCTTTACATTACCAGTAATTCCCTGTTTTCTGTAATCAGGCGGATATTTTGGAGGGTATGCACTGATCATCCGTGAAGGCTTATCAACTTCAGAGAGTTCCCATGTCTCTTTCTCTATCTCTTCACATTCCAATAAAACCGGCAGATTAGCTATAATTGGACAAGCTCCCCCTGCGGCATTTTTAGAAGGGGTAAAACGCCACTTTGTTATGGTCGCCATGATTATCCTGTCCAGTTCAGGAATGCTTGATTCGACCATTTTCGGGAATAGTACCCTCCCCTGCTCATCAATCACTACCTTTACCTGAAATTTCCTTGAGCCATATTTCCTCTTCAGGTCAAGGGGATAATATATAGGAGTAGCTTCGATTATTTTAGGCTTTTCTGCGAGATCCTCTGTCTTTACAAACCCAAGCCCTTCGCCATCATCCTTTACGGCCCCGTGATCGATCAAGTGTTGAAGTATTTCATCAGACCCATAATATTTTGCAACCCACGTAGAAGGGTATTTTTCATGGAACATAAAATCCGCATTAAGACACTGGTTAAGTGCAAGTTCAACCGCTTCAGGCATATCATACCTGAATGCCACCTCCATAAGATCAATCGCATTGTCATGATCAAGATTACACTGGGCACCTGCATCCAAAAGTTTTTTCATGCTTTTACGATGCCCGAGCATAGCTGCAATCCAGAATGGTGTTTTACCGGATGAATCTTTTGTCTCAATATCAACGCCTTTGGAGATTAAAAGATCTATCATTTCAGGATCATTTCGGAGTACCGCCGCCTCTACAGCTGAAAGACCTGTTTTTGATTTTACGTTTACTTTAGCGCCTTTATCCAGCAGGTATTTAACTACCTCCGGTCTGCCTGTGAGGCAGGCACTTAAAAGCGGAGTAAAAGCCTTTTCGTCTGGTTTATTTAGTTCAGCTCCTGAGTTAATAAGAAGGTCAACTACTTTAAGGCTTGAACTGCCAGCCGCAACAACAAGCGGTATAGCACCATATAATTCTTTATCAGCTCTGGCTTTATGATCCAGAAGTAATGAAACAGTATTATAATTATCACGTGAGATATTGCCTAAAAAGACAAGCTGTTGATTTTCTGCATCCGCGCTTAACTTTGGTTCTTTCAAGGCCAGCAAACCCACAATGTTGTCCTGATTCGCATTGATTGCATAATCAATTGGCGAATATGAAAATGCATCTTTATCATTCACACTTTTTACATATTTGATAACCTCCTTTACGACAGCTTCTTGTCCACAGTAGGCGGCATAATGAAGGGCTGTTCTTTTATTATTATCAGCATTTTTAACATCAGCCTTGTTTTCTAATAAAATTGCAGCAATGTCGCTATGACCCGAAGCAGAAGCCAGAAGCAGGGGAGTCATATTGCTTTCATTTTTTTCGTTAATTTTAATCCCTTTAGCTATAAGACTTTTTAATATTTCCGTGTCCCCGAATGCCGCTGCATAATGTATTATCTTATTCCCTATCCTGTCCTCTATTTTATCTAAACGTTTTGTGTCACTATTTTCTATATGTTCTGTATTGCCTGAAATCATGGATCGAATAATATTATCATCATCAGTGCCTGCTGTTTTTGGCGGGATCAGAGTTTTGTCTTTCCAGAAAAATATTACAGGGATGCCTTTCTTTTCTTTTGATTCTATTTCAACACCAAAGTATGCTCTAAAAGATTCTCCCTTAGTATAATTGAATACCCCAAATTCACTTACTCTTATAAGACCGGCACCAGGTTCATACCATGCCAGAAAACATACAGCATTATCAATTACATCTTCATCCCAAAGTTTGGGCAAAAATTCAGGATTAATTCTACCCCAGGCCTCTTTCCGCGATGTGTCGTCTATTCTAACAAACGCATACAGAATACCTTCTTTATTGGACTTAACAATATAATCTGTTAACGCATAGCCCCATGATAAAAAGTCATCATCTTTTTTTCTGAGAAAACATTGCCCTTCTCCAGTAAAATACTTTTTCTCACCATTTTCATTATAATATGGTTTTGTTTTTTCGACACCTTCGATCTTTCGTTCTACCCCATTTTCTACACAAACCAATTCCGGTTGACCTATGGCTGATGATGCTATGCCTGTTATTAAAATAATGAGCACTGAAACTATTAAACTGGTTTTCATAATAGATCCTCTCCTATAATAAATTGAACTAAGCTATATCAATGCAATACACTCTATAAAACAACTGCAAACCTAATCTCGTCAGGTCTTGCTATCCATTGTTTTTTCAAGTTCCAGGAGACGTTTCCGATCAGCACGCTCCTTCTCGAATCGTTCAGTAATGTCTCGTGCATGGGCTAACGCCCCAAGGGCACCCTCAGCTTTAAACCCGAAAATCCTCTCTGCGGCCCTGTTCCAAACGCGAATAATACCTTCTTTACCTGCAAAGACAACACCATCAGGGGATTGCTCCACCAGTAATTCAGCTAAATTAGATAACTGTGTTGTGTCAGTGCTCATCGAATTTTCCTGTTATTGCGATATTTGTTTTATTTAATAGTATCCCTGATAAGTTCAATGGTATTAGTTATATTGTTAACTGGGTCAAATATTTCAAGTTTGACTTTACTACCAATTGGACCACGTATCATCTGAGAACATTCTTCTGCCTGCATTCCTGCAGTAGTTTTTCCATCAATCTTCATAATTACTGAACCACGAGGTGTCTCCGCTTTGGCGGCTGGTGAATTGGGAATGGCATCATTTCCACTTTCAGCTATTGATTCCATAAATGTCGGGTTAATAATCCGACATGTCTATCCCCGCTAATTCAGCCATTTTTATGTATTTCTCTTCTTCAAGAATACTATCTATTTTGTTGCGAAGATTCATGATCTCCTGAGGATTAAAGTGTTTAAGATGACCTTTATAAATTGGATGATCTTTTGGAAAAAAGACCATGCATTGTCCTCGCATCTGGTGCATTTGGGTCCTTGCTCTTCCAAAAAAATGAAGGTGCATTTTTGCTCCTCCAGGATCATCAAGGCCCCAGTTCCCAAGATCCGCATAATTCATTCTTTCAATATCCAATAATTCATACATAGCTTTTCCAACAGCCATTGATATCCTCATAAAATCAATAGCCTCCTGCCAGGTCATATCTGATCGATCATGGACTCTCTCTTTCTTTATGAGTATTAAATGACCCCCATCATCTCTGCAATGAAGAGCCGGAATTGGATTAATTACTTTGAAATATTTGTCTTCATATACTGTATTTTCATCCATAACTATTTCTCCTCCCGACTATTGATAAAATAATTCTGTAAATCTTCCGGTTCCAATAAACTTAACCGGTAAAACCTGTCTGCTTTAATTACAATGATACTTTTGAAGTGCCTGCTTTGATTAGAAACGGATATAAATGTACATGAATTCAAACCTGTTTTCAACTGGTTATTTCTGATAATCCTGTAATCAACACCCTTTGATTTTAACCAATTTTCTTATCTTCCTTTACTGTGATGCACCCTCTATCCAGTTTAAATTTTGCGAACCCCCATCCTCATTCCCATTAAGCGCAAACTTGACAATATTCGCCTAATGGGTCATCATGACTACAAACAAATAAGCATGTGAAACCAATGGCTGAACAAACAATCAATATTGCAGACGCAAAAAAAGATTTTCCGAGCTTCTTAGTAAGGTTGTCTATGGTAAGGAGTGCAGGGAAAGTCACACACCAAGAATTTTTCAGGAAACCCCGGAACAATAATCAATCAATGTTCCCAAATAATGTCATAGTAATTTTTAATGGCATTATTTTCTTTTTCCGCCATTATTTAAAAGATGTCGGGTGATTAACTCGACATGACTTCAAAAGGATATTTTATTTTTTCATCCATGTTTTTATTCCCCCTCTCCTTCATCAATAAGGCAAACAAATTTTGCAATTTGGAATTGTTATTTAAGAATTTTCGGATATCAATTCCAGAATTTCTACCCTAGTTTATTTTAAGGGGGGTAACAAGTACCTTATCTACACGTCTGCCATCCATATCCAGAACTTCAAAACGCAAATTCTGCCATTCAAAATGTTGTCCCTCAGCAGGAATATGCTGAACATGGTTCATAATAAATCCGCCGACTGTATGATACCCGCTATCTTCTTCACCCGGTAATTGGTCTATTTCAAAAATCTCCTTAAAGGTATCAATATCCAATAAACCATCCACTAACCATGACCCATCCTCACGCCTGAGAGCTTGAGGTTCAGAAGAAACCTCACCTGCAACAGGAATGTTCCCCACTATATCATCCAATATATCATTATGGGTTATCATGCCCTCTATACCGCCATATTCATCAGTGATTAAGGCAATATGTGTTTTTTGTTTTTTGAATAATTCCAGCACATCCAGGGCTGACATGCTGTCAGGGATATACAGGGGAGGGCGTAATATTGCTTTCAAGTCCAGCGGTTTATGGGTCAGGCTCTGAACCAGTAAATCTTTTGCCCGCACTACGCCAATAATATGATCAAGGTTGTCTTTTGCTACAGGAAATCTGGAATAGTGATACTCCACTACTTTGCGCCGGATCTCTTCAAGAGGCTCATCAATATCCAGCCAAACAATTTTTGTACGTGGTGTCATCCATGCGCCCACAGGTCGTTCATCTAGACGCAGGACATTTTCTATCATGTTTTGTTCGGTTTCCTCAAAAATACCACTTTCTGTACCCTGTTCAATAAGCCCTTTTATTTCTTCAACAGTGACAGCCGATTCAAGGGATGGTTTGATACCCAACAGGTGAAAAACGATATTAGTAGAGGTATCGAGTAAACGCACGACAGGCAAGGCTATCCTGGATAGCAAGTTCATGGGCAGGGCCATGGTCGAGGCCATTCGTTCAGGATTATTCAGCGCCAGTCGTTTGGGAACAAGTTCACCAATAATAAGGGAGAGATATGTGATGATGATAACCACAATCCCAAAACCGAGAAGTTCACTGTATTGTGTAAGGCAAGGTAAGGTGTTCAGGTAAGCGGTTATTTTTTCAGCAATCGTTGCCCCGCCAAAAGCACCAGCCAGAATACCTATAAGCGTTATACCGACCTGAACAGTGGCAAGAAACTGATTGGGGCTTTTTGCAAGTTTCAGCGCTGCCTGTGCCTGTTTATTGCCTGCGTCAGCTAACTGCTGCAAACGGATCTTTCGTGAAGCAACAACAGCTATCTCTGACATGGCAAAAACACCATTGGCCACGAGGAGCAATAAAATGATTATTATTTCAAATACCAATTCACCCAAAGCTATTTCTCCTTCTTGTTTGTCATAGAATAAAGGATTATTTTATTCCTATCAATACCCATTATATGTTAATAAATGCATTAAGTTTAATACCACATATCAGTATCCAATTAACCTCTTATTAAAACCATCAGGAGGCACTATGTATCTCACAAATAAAAAAATCGTTGTTACAGGGGCCGCATCAGGTATAGGGGAGGAGAGCGCTAAAGAGATAAAAAGGCAGGGGGCGATAGTGATTGGTGTTGATCTGAATCAGCCGCAGAAAAACATTGATCAATATGTTAGGGCAGATTTATCAGACCCTGCGTCAATAGAGGCTGCTGTAAAAAATATTCCTGATGGTATAGATGCCATATGTAATATCGCGGGCCTTCCACCAACCAAAAACAGGGCAATGGTCATAAAGGTTAATTTTTTAGGGCTCAGGCATTTCACAGAACTCATGATCAATAAACTCAATGACAATGGCTCAATCGTTAATATGGCCTCACTTGCCGGTTTTGAATGGTACAAGGCCGAAGGCCAGATAAAGGCATTGCTTGATCACAGAGATTTTACTAACGTTGACACCCTTTGTGACAAAATAGGGATACCTGATAAAGCTGGTCGATCCTACTTTTTTTCAAAAGAGGCACTTATTGTCTGGACAATGATAAACCGCTGGACCTGGCGTGACAGGGGCATAAGGATGAACTGCATAAGCCCGGGGCCGGTTGACACCCCTATACTCTCTGACTTTATCCAGACTCTGGGAGCAAGGGCTGAAGAGGATTTCAGGGTAATGGACAGACCGGGCCAGCCAAAAGATATAGCCCCGCTGGTAGCATTCTTGTGCAGTGACGCCAGCAACTGGATCAGGGGTGCAAACATTCCCTGTGATGGCGGTATGTATCAGCATGTGCTCTGCGCTTCACACGGGTATTTGTGAAAACAGTTGCAAAATTAACCTGAAAGGGTAAAATTAAGTCGCAATTTTCACCTGCAAAGTAAATTTTGCGACCAAAGGGGCGTATATTGAGCGAATATACAAAAAGATTTTTCAAATCACCTGATAGCAGCTTTTTTATTTTCGGGCCAAGGGGAACAGGTAAGTCCACATGGTTAAAAAAAACCTTCCAAGATTCCTACCTCATTGATTTACTGGATGAGAAAACCTTTAGAGAATATATTGCTCATCCGGAGAGAATAAGGCAGGTAGTAGAAGGAAACCCGGATATAAAACGCTACATCATAGATGAAGTACAAAAGGCCCCTGTGTTACTTGACAGCATCCACAGCCTGATTGAGGAATACAAAACACACCAGTTTATTCTGACCGGTTCAAGCTCCAGAAAGCTACGCCGAAAGGGCGTGAACCTGCTTGCAGGCCGTGCCCTGCTGACACATTTTCATCCATTTATAGCCTCCGAGCTGAAAGAAAACTTTTCACTTGATATGGCACTTAAGTTTGGACTTATTCCATTAGTAATATCTTCAGATACACCGGGTAAAACAATGGAGGCCTATATTGCCCTTTACCTTAAGGAAGAGGTAAAAGAAGAGGGTTTGGTCAGAGATGTTGGTGCATTTGCCCGTTTTCTGGAGATCCTCAGCTTTTCACATGGGAGCGTGTTAAACCTTAGTAACCTTGCCAGAGAATGCCAGATATCACGAAAGGTAGCTGAGAACTATATATCCATTATTGAAGACCTTTTGGTAGGATACAAAATCCCTGTTTTCAGTAAACGTTCGAAACGGGCAATGATTGCACAGGAAAAATTTTATCTGTTTGATGCGGGAGTCTATTATAACCTGCGTCCAAGAGGGCCGCTTGATAGCCCTGATGAGATTGGAGGAATCGCCCTTGAAGGTCTAGTACTTCAACATTTAAAAGCATGGTGTGACTATTCTGATAAGAAGGTTGATTGTTATTACTGGAGAACGAGAGGCGGTTCAGAGGTTGACTTTATATTGTATGGTGAAAACAGCTTCCATGCAGTTGAAGTAAAAAACGCAAGTCAGATCCACCCCCAGAGCATAAGGTCACTTAAAACATTTTTAATCGATTACTCGGAATCAAGCGGCACACTACTTTACAGAGGAACAGAGAAACTGAATATAGATGGTATAACCTGCTGGCCGGTTGAAGATTTTCTGTTACAGCTCCAACCAAATCAGTGGCCATAAAAGTTAATTATATAAATCTGAAACTATAAGGAGTAAAAAAATGTCTCAGTTTGAAAATGTTACTGTGGTTCGTGAAGCAAACATCTATTTTGACGGAAAGGTTACAAGCCGCACTGTAATTTTTAAGGATGGTACAAAAAAGACCCTGGGTATAATGCTTCCGGGGGATTATGAGTTTGGCACCAAAGAAAAAGAGGTTATGGAAATCCTCTCAGGTGAGCTTGATGTACTGTTACCCGGTAAAGAGTGGCAGAATATAAAGGGTGGGGAGAGTTTTGATGTCCCAACTGAATCAAGGTTTAGGCTTAAGGTGCAAAAGGTGACAGATTATTGTTGCAGCTATATAGGCTAGTCAGGCTCAAGGATTATCCTTGCATCAACCGCTATTGCACCCTTTTCATAGCTAAAGAGCGGGTTGATATCCATCTCCTTTATCTCCGGGTTTTCCTTCACCATTGCTGAGACATTAATGAGCAGCTCTTCGAGATAAGAGATATCAACAGGCGGCTTTCCTCTGTATCCTTTCATGAGCGTATAGACCTTTGTCTCTTTTATCATCTCTGATGCATCCTCTCTGCTTAAGGGCACAATCCTGAATGCGATATCCTTTAACACCTCAACAAGTGTGCCGCCCATACCAAACATGACCATCGGCCCAAACTGCGGGTCCTTTGTCATACCGATAACCAGCTCAAGGCCTGGCTCTGCCATACGCTGTACAGAGAGACCTTCAAGTGTTGCATTCGGCGCCTTTTCCCTTGAGATAGCCATAATATCATTAAAGGAAGCCTTTACTTCATCAGACGTCTTCAGGTTGAGCCTTACAGCACCGATATCGCTCTTATGGGTTATCTCAGGGGATATTATCTTCATGACAACAGGGTAACCAAAGTCATCAGCCGCTTGAACAGCCTCATCCGGTGTTTTACATAATACCGGCTCTGTAGATTCTATCCCATACTGTTTTAATATCTTTTTACACTTAATTTCATCCAGCACCAAAGTCCCTGCATTCTTAATTGTATCCAGGAACAATGCCCTTCCTTTAGATTCTGTGTCGATTAGTGCCGGGACATCAATTTTAAAACTATGGTCGCTCCTGAACCTGACAAGATGGCCAAGGGCGGTAAATGTCCTCCGTTCACTCCTGAACACCGGTATGCCATGCCTGAAGTAAAAATCCCTCAGCTCTCTTCTCTCCTGCTCAAGGTCTATATCCTCTGTACCGGTCAGGTCTTCCGGGAGTATGATGACCACCGGCTTATTATATTTTTGTTTTATAGTAACAGGCACCTGTTTAATGGCCTCTATCTGATCAGAAGAGGGGGCGTGCGCGCCTGCAAAATATCTGGCCGCCTTTATGGCAAAAAAGATCCTTCTTATGACTATTACATCAACCCCTTCACTTTCAGCGAGCGCCTCAAGCACCTTTGTGAATTGCTCAAGAGGCGGGTGAGGTGTACCTATATCAAGTGGATTTTTAGCAATGGTTCCGGCAGATGGGAGCAGCTCGTTCAACTTCGCTGCTGTACCTGCTGAAAAAGAGGGTAAATGCATGCCTGCATTTTCACATGCATCAGCCCCTATAACAGTGCCTGCGCCCCCTCCGCTTATAAATGCCACCCCAGGCCCTGTCCCTGAATGAAGGCATGAAAAGCCGATAGATGTATCAATAAGCTCCTCGCGGGTCTCCACCCTGATTGCCCCTGTCTGTTTGAAAAATGTGTCCCAGACGATAGCAGCCCCGGCAAGGGAGCCGGTATGTGAAGAGGCAGCGGCTGCCCCCATGTTTGTTAAACCCACCTTCCAGATAATAATAGGTTTTTTACCCCTGTTGGCCCTTGCAATATTAAAAAACCTGCGGCCGTCCCTTACACCTTCAAGATATGAAGAGAACACCTGAGTTTCATCATCTTGCATAAGATATTCCAGGAGATCGGCCTCATTTGTGTTGCATGCGTTTCCATAGCTTGCGACCTTTGAATACCTGATCCCCTCACCAAATGCGGGCGCGGTTATCCCCTCTGCGAGCTGCCCGCTCTGGGTAAGCAGTGCAACTCCCCCCGCCTCTTTTGGAAAATGGCCTCCCGGCACAACGGTTACCCTGCCAGCAGGGCAATATGTGCCAAAGCAGTTGGGCCCCATGACCCTTATTCCCTGACGTGCAATATCGACAATCTCCCTTTCGAGCCTTCTACCCTCTTCGTTATATTCACTGAAGCCTGCGCTTAAAATGATAGCGGCCTTTACACCCTTTTTAAGGCACTCTCTTAAAACATCAGGGGCATATTTTGCAGAGACACATATACAGGCGAGTTCCGGTGTGTCAGGCAGTTCCATTACACTGCGATATATCTTCAGTCCAAGGGTTTCATCACCCTTATAATTAACTGCATAGAGCCTGCCCTTAAAACCGATATCCATCATGGCCTGAAGATATCTGGTGCCAAAGGTGGCCTTTACATCGGATGCCCCGACAATCACCATGGATTCGGGCTTGAAAAAATAATCAAGTCCCTCTCTGTTTTTAGTCATATCACATCACTATAAAACAAAACCGAGCCTTTTTGCGGGCTCGGTTTTATTTTCATTAAAAAAGCATGGAAAAACTAAGTATTAGAATGATCCCTCTTTCCATGCAACAAGTCTTACAAAACCACCATCTGCCATTTCGCAGCGGAAGGGTAAGGCAGCAATAATCATGCGCTTTCCTGTAATCTCATCTACATCTCCGCCTGCGTTTTCTACTGTAATACATCCTGCCTGCATGAACATACGATGGCATGGTTCGTAATCCGGAAAATCTTCATCAGGATTTCTGCCTGTTGCCTTGCTGTATGCGGTATGGAGCCAGGGCATCTGTTCCTTGAGAGGATAATGCCAGAGAGGAGAATCAGTAGCGCCCCAGGTACCTGTAACGCCCTTTATCTTCTTCTCATGGATCAGGTATTCAGCAACCTCAGGACCCATGCCCGGGTAATAGTTATAATACTTGTCATTGTTTACTCTCCAGTAATGATGGAAACCTGTGTTTATCACTACCCAGTCATTTTCTTTGATCTCAAGCTTATCCTTCTTGCATGCCTTTTCTACATCTTCAGGCATAATGATCTTCCACAGGTCAGGCTCAAAACCGGTCTTCCACCTCTTCTCAAACTCATCTTTCATGTGACGCATATCAAGGATAACACCTGTGCCAACGCAGTATTCAAGCGGTAATTCGTTCAATGAATAACCATTGCGTTTCCTGTCAACCTCTTCTTCATGGAGAACATGATTTGGTGCGTCCATATGGGTGCCGGCATGAAGTGTACCGGTATAGGTCATGGTACGTTTGTGAAAACGGCCAAGATACTGCCCGCGGGGAAAAAGCAGGTCCTGACGGGGACCGGGAAAGGGCCAGAGCGGTGTATCAACGCCCCAGGGCTGTGAGAGGTCATAAATCTTCGTCATCTTTTTTCTGTCAAGGTACATCCTTTTTTTGTTCAGCGGCATGTATGCCATAATTAAATCCTCCTCTTTCTTATGTAATTAGATTTTAATATATCTATAATTTCCGGGTAATAATCAAAAATGGTTACTAACCCTGGTTAAAGACAAAAATATTTTCACTACCCTACTGCGGTCAAGCCGCCATCAACATAGTGAATCAGACCTGTTATATTGTCCGCTTCCTTTGAAGCAAGGTATACGCAGGCGGCAGCAATGTCTTCCGGGTCAAGGAATTTCTTGAACAGTGTCTTTGATTTGAGTATTTCAAGCCTTTCCGGGGCAACTGCCTTTCTGAAATTTTCTGTCATGACTACAGATGGGCCAACTGCATTAACGTTGATTCCATATGGTGCCCATTCGGCTGCCAGCATGCGTGTTATCATGTCCACTGCACCTTTTGTGGCGCCATAGGGCATGTTACCACCATCAGTGCCTCTGATACCTCTCACTGATGAGAAATTGATTATCTTGCCCTTTTTCTTTTCAATCATTATCTTACCGATGACTTTGCATGGGATCATCACGCCCCTTACATTTACCTGGAACATCTTGTCCCAGTTATCTATATTGATGTCAACAGCCGGCATCTTGATATTGATCCCGTGCGCGTTTACCAGGATGTCTATTGTGCCATACTTTTCCACCACTGCTTTTGCCAATTCGGCAACCGATTCTTCACTGGCAACATTAACTGCCAGACCCATAGCCCCTGCGCCTATTTTTTCAGCAACCTTCTTTGAACCCTCAAGGTTTACGTCGGCTATTACTACCTTTGCGCCCTGTGCTGCAAAGGCCACTGCACAGGCTTCACCTAAACCGCCTGCACCACCGTTTATAATTGCAACTTTTCCATCTAGTCTGAACATTTTATACTCCTTTCTTAAGTTTGGTCTCAGACTATAGAAAATATCAATTTACAGGTCAAGGGAAAAAAGCCAAATTTTTCAGGGTGTCATGAAAGAAGTGCCTATTTCTACTGAATAAATCGGCCATGCAATGCCACCCTGGAAAAGGCCTGGGCGGCATATCTGCATGGCCTGTGTATCGCACAGCTTAACCTGTAACAATAAAGGTTAAAACTATGGGGTAATGATAAATACCAGCACCTCTGCCGGTTTACCGCCATTTACCTTCATCTCACGCTCCTCATTTGCCCCTATAAAGATGAGGTCTCCCTTGTTCAGGACATGACTTTCATTCTTGCCGTTTGCTGTTATAGAACCATTTGCAACATAATAGATCTTTTCAGTGGGGGAACCAGCCATCTCTGCCCCGCCGTTCGGCTGAAAATATGAGTAAAAGACCTTTACCCTCTTTGATTCCTCAACAAATTTCTGTAGCCCGAAAACACCAAAGTGCTTTGCCGCCTCATATGGTGTCCCTGTTGCATCCTTTACAGTCTTCATAATATTCTCCTTTAATAAATTTAGTTACATGCAAGAACTATCTCACCCAGATTATAATCCTTATCGGTTCTGATATTGATGGTCTGGGGTTTATAGCCTTTTGCCTCCAGTGTAATGGTA
>JAFGFM010000055.1 GCA_016931115.1 Deltaproteobacteria bacterium
AACATCTATTCATAATTCAAGACGAAAAATCATTTCTCACACAAAGTCACAAAGCTCACAAAGTTAAGAAACAAAAAAATATTATGTAAAAAGCATTTGATTTTCTTAGTGTTCTTTGCGCCTCTGTGTGAGATATTGCAGTTTAATACCAATCATTGACACCTGATTCCAATTGCCCTATAAGTTCTGCATAAATAATTTTTCACAGAGGAGACCATGATATGGGCACTAACCTTGCCTGGATAGACCTTGAGATGACAGGGCTTGACCCTGACACAATGGTTATTCTTGAGATCGCTACCATAGTTACTGATGCGAACCTTAATGTAATCGCCGAAGGCCCCCATATAGCCATCAATTACCCTGAGGATGTCCTTGACCGGATGGAGGAGTGGAGCCGCACACATCATCAGGAATCAGGGCTTCTTGCTCGTGTGAGGGCATCAGTGTGTTACTGTTCACAGGCAGAACAGGCCACCCTGAAATTTGTCTCTTCCCATTGCGGCAAAGGAGAATCCCCCCTGTGCGGCAACAGCGTGTGGCAGGACAGGCGATTTCTCGCAAAACACATGCCTCTTCTTGAAGGATATTTTCATTACAGGATCATTGATGTAAGCAGCATCAAGGAGCTGGCAGCGCGGTGGTACCCGGCGCTTCCGCCATATCAGAAGAAAAAGGATCACCTGGCCTTGAATGATATCAGGGAATCCATTGAAGAGCTTAAATATTTCAGGAAGAATATCTTCATTCAGCCTTAGCAGCTGGTTATAAGCCTTTTAATGCTCTCTTTTGACCTTGCCACAGCAAGGTCAAAATTCCTTGCCACAAGGCTTTCAAACTCCTTACCGGTAAACTGCCGGTTGTTAAAAAGATACCATTTGATGCTGTTCCAGTATTCACGAAGTTCGCGAGGATCATTTATCTTTTGTATGAGGCCGGTTATCTCATCAAGCTTGGTTCTTTTAAGGCTGTCATTTCTCAAATCATAAAGGTCATTCAGCCTGTTCAGATGCTCCTCTTTAAAACCTATCTCAAGGGACCTCTCCATGAGGTCATTATAGATGGCATAAACCTCCCTGAAATCCTCAACATGCATCATGCGCTCCTTTGTCTGTTCAAGCATCATTTCTATGATCTCATTAAAACGCCTATCATATGCCTTTTCAAGAAGCGCCTCATAGTCATCGGTATTGTAGCTGCTCTTTTTTAGAAACTTGAGGGTATAGTGAAAATAACTCTTGAGCTGATCCACATCCCTGATATTAACCATGCGGGAGATCCTGCCGGGCATGTTGATCTCATCCCTGAAATGAATGGAGAGCACCTTTTTATTATTGTCCTTTTCAAGGATGATCCCGGAGCCGGCCTTGAAAAACCTGTCCAGTTTTTTCCTGTCATACCATATCTCTTCAAGCGATATCCGGCTCAATGCGACATTTACCGCCTCATACCTCCTTTTTATTTCCCTGACAATGGTTAGATAACTGAGGCATGTCGGCCTGTGATCCTCGCTCCTGAACCTCTTTGCACCAAGAAGAGAGAGAAGTAAAAATTTTATCAGATTTTCATAGCTCATGTAGACCCCTACATTTTCAAGGCCGTAGAGCCTGATATTGTCTTCACACAAGTTTTTTAAGACAAAATGCCTGATGGCCTCTGGCAGTTTTCTTACATGGTTGTATGTACGTAACGCCTCATAGAGGTCCTTTTCAAAGGTGGCGTAACCGACGCTGGCATATTTCCTTTCCTGATATATGTACTGGAGCGGGATATGAACGATCATCATGGCAATATCGCTGAAATCTACATACCTTAAACCCCTCAGCTTGAACAGGCGCTCAAGTGCGAAGATGAGTTTGCCTGCCTCACAGAAACGCCCTGACCCTGAAAACTGCTTCCCCCAGGCAGAGAGATATTCGGAAGGGGTCTCTCCTTCAGGGATGCCCTTTCTGTAAAACTCCTCAATGGCAAAAAAGAGCCTCCCCTTTTCACTGTAAAGCCCTTCCATGTAGCTCTCAAGGGTGGTTTTACCTTTAATTATTCTGAGACATGTCTCCTTGAGGCTGAAAAGCCTGATGGCGAGGTCCTCCAGTATCTGGTCTTCGCCAAGGGCCGAGATCATTATTATTGAGCAGAGGAAAAAAGCCTTGAAAAGATCAGGGTCGCCTGTTTCGAGTATCTCCTTCATGGCATGCAGGGTATACTCCCCCCTTACTATATGATGGAGCCTGTCATGGTGGGCTATAAGAAATGTCAGGTATCTCATGGCCTCTTTTCCCATGCCGTATTTTTCAGGGATATTCTCCTTTAAAAGAAAAAACGATCCTGTCTGGGCCTGATCAGCTGCGTTTATTTCATTGCTGTATTTTTCCCTTAAAGCGGGGCTCATGCCTATGTCCTGGAGAATAAAGGCCTTGATGAGGGCATCAAAGAGGTCATGGTTTTTTCTTAATTCCCTTGCCATACCTGCCAGCTCTTCAAGCTGAGATTCATTTAACCCTACAATGCCTGCCGCATTAGGCCCGAATTCCCTCCTTGCAAGCCTGTGAAGCGCATCAACATCCTGGAAATCATTGAGGTTGCCGTTTATCAGGGTCTGGAATTTTTTGGCACATATCAGCAGGTGATCAATCACCGCTGATTTTCTGTAAAGATTACCCTCCCTACCAAGTTCACGAAGGTCATTAAGCTCAGGGAGGACAAGGTTAAGTATTGTAGGTGAATAATTGAAGAGCCTTTCCAGATTGCTGAACAGGCTGTCGGGTTTAAATAATACCTTTTTAAAATTTTCCCGAATAAACTGCCTGATCCCCTCTATGGTTTTTATCCATTCTGTCTGGCGCCTGGGGAACTTGATCTCGTCTGTATCCCGGTTAATGAGCCGCTGGTGGCCCTGGTAAAAATCCTCGATTTCAGAAAGCAGCTTTTCCATCTCCGCGAGTTTTTCAAGGGGGATATCAGACAGGCTGATATTCTCATATTTTTTGCTCAGTGCATCCAGCCGTTCAATGGTTTTATCCATATCAATGAAGGTGATATCGAGGCTCTGATCATTCTGACTTAATGATAGCTTGAAGCCTGTATTGACAATGAAAAGCAGTTTGGTCTCATACAGCTGATACGAAAACTGTTTAAGCATGCCAGGCGAAAGATATTCGGTATTTACCCTGCTTGCCTCTTCCTCAATCTTTTTCACCCTGTCGGCAAGGTCTGCATATATTGAATCCCCCAGCAGGGGGTTAAAATTGATAATGGTTCCCCTTGTAACATTTACTGTAAACCATAGAAGAATAAAGCCTGACTGGCTGCCCAGTCTTTCAAACAGGTGTTCTGTGCCGTGAAAATCCATATTAAGAAATTTTCTGAAGATAGTGGGACGCTGCAGGGGGTCATCGCTCAGGAACTTTTCTTCAAAATATTCAACATTTTTTATTAAGGTGATAATACTTTCTATGCGCGCAAGCTTTTCATCTTCATAGTCGGCAAGGGATTCCTTTTCCATCTCTCCCTTTTCGCTCAACGCCCTCCAGGTCTCTATATACTGAAAATATCTCATCATCATAAGAAGCTTGTTTATAAGCCTGTTGTGTATGCCCCCCATTGATGAAATTTTTTCGTCAAGGAGGGCATCCCAGGTAAGCTCCCTGTTCATGGTAATCCTGAGGGCCGATTCAAAAAGATCAAAAAGCTCTGTCAGATGTACTATTTCCATATCCACCCTTCTCGATGCCACGATCTCTGCCATTGTCATGAGACGGCAGTATCTCAGAAGGTTGATAGCCTCCCTGTGGATCATTGAACGGGCAAGGTCGGTGACCGGCTTTAGTTTTTTTTCACTCATCTTCCCTGCAAGAATCCTTCCGGCAGGGGTGTGCCCTGTCACAATAAGGGCTATCTCCCGGAGTTCCTCCTCGCTGAAACCGAAAAAGCTCAGTATCTCGATGTGCTTAAGTACCTTTGTCCTGTGGCCCTCTATCTTGCCAGGGTTAAGCTGTATCTTTATCTTTTCAAGCCTGTTTATCTTCCCTATCAGCTTAATAATCTGGGTTATGCCCCCGTAACGCATCTTTTTACTCTCAAAGGGCTCCCGTATCCTTTCAAGGTAGCTTTCGGGCATACCAGCATAGTTCTTGTTCTGTATCCTCTTTAACACCCTGAGTGTCCTTATGAGATAGTCAAATGAGTCCCTGTATTCGGCTATATAGGCCAGGGGACAGCCTGCAAGTTCAGACCTGAATACTGACTGCTTTAATTCGAGGACACCCTTTCTGATCTTTCTCTTCTGGGCAAGACAGATGAGAAGGAAATCAGGCGTATAGCCCTTTATCTCAAACCTTCTATCCCATTCCGCCTTTACGGAATCGGGCAGCACAGATCTGAAAAATATCTCATCAAAATAGATCGACATGATTTTGAGCCATGATTTTTCCTGGTCAGGGATATTATATCTGGGGGTAAGGGTTATATCCAGATATGGAAGGGCATTGATCTCATCAAAGGAGATGTCTGTCAGGTTTCTTCCCATTAAAAGCTTTTCCTTTGATTCCTGATCCTGATAGACCTGCTCTATATATTTCTCAAAATCAAAGATATTTACATCAACAGATGAGGTCTCTTTCACCTCATATCTCTTTTCTGTGCTGTAGATATGGGTGAAAACAAGAAAATTCTTCTGCTCCTCAATGGTTTTGAATGTTATTGTTGCCTCCCTGCTGCTCTTCTGTTTATTGCGGTGCGCCACAATAAACAGTTCTCCATCCGGTTTAAGTATTTTGTATATCTTGTCCAGGGTGTAGATCAGGTAATTTTCAAGCTGGCTCTTGTTTGGAGCAACAGTTGAGCGGTTTAAGGAGAGCTCCAGGTCGACTGTTTTATAAAGATCCCTTGTAATGATTACTATGTCAAGGGTGGTTTTGAGGTCACGCAGTTTTTCCTGTGAATCGATTACAATAAACTCATGCTCTTTGAATCTGAGGGCAAGCTCATCAACTATCGGGTCTGTCGCATGTGTAAGTATGCCTATGGAATGGCTCTCCTGCATGTATTTTTTGGCATGACCCTTGATTATTTTACCGATTTCATCTGCCTTGATCCTGATATTTGTAAGTGAAGTGGCGAGCAGGTGGCTCGGGATAAGGTAATATGGCCTGCCAAGGCTTGAAAAGCGGATCAGGAGGCTGATCTTTTTGTAGATAGTGTTGATCTTACGATAATTTGATTTTATATCATCAGCCCTGTTCAGGTCTATGGATTGAATTATGTTCTGATCTGCCCTGCTGAGCCTGCCGCATATCTCAAAAAAACCGAAGCCATAGGCGTTTCCACCGTAGCGGCTCGATAAAAGCGGGGGATGGCGTCTGGCAGCAACTGTTCCCGGGGGGATGTCCGATGGGTCAATGCCCAGTTGTCCATACTCCTCGGGTTTTATTATACCAAAGGGGTCGCCTGATAGATCTGCTGAGTCAATAATGTCATTTGCCTGTGTCAATCTTACACCTTTTCATGATAGCTCATCCGGCCAGTTATTACTTTATAGCGATATGTGACAATAATTTCAACTGATTAAAGTTCTTTTATAAAAGGGGGATTTAAGATATATTTTTTCACCACGGAGAGCACGGAGAACTAATTTATGGAGAAGACAAGCGGATTTAACAGGATTGAGAGGTCAGATAAAAAGATGTACGGCGTGAGGGGGCTTCTTGTTTGCGGATACCCTGAAGAGGAGAGAAATAATTTCATTGATTTCATATCGAAGCTGAATATGGAATCCCTGCCTGTCATCTTTTCGGTGAACACGGATATTGAAAGGGGTGCGGGAGAACTCCTGACCATGAAACACAAAGAGGAGATATCCGGTCCTTCTGATCTGCCCAGGGCAGTAATAATGTCCGGGTTGAGCCAGGATGAACTGCACATGCTCATGGATGCATACAGGGGTGCAGGGTTTGTGAGCCAGATATGGGCAACCCTTACACCCTCTAACGAGGCGTGGAGCCTCAAGGCACTGCTTATCGAGCTGCTGGCAGAGGCAAGGGCAATGAAGAAAAAGCAATAAATCCCTTTTTATATAAGCCCCATGCCTGTTAGCACTGAGAGCATAACAGCAACAGAAATAACAGAGCCCACCTGACCGCCTGTGTTTGCGCCCAGTGCGTGCATCAGGAGGTGATTTTTCGGGTTATATCTCTGTCCCTGTCTCTGCGCCACCCTTGCAGCCATAGGGTATGCGGATATGCCGGCAGCGCCTATGAGCGGGTTTATCTTTCCCTTTGTTACAAGGTTAATCAGTTTGGCAAAGATGATCCCGCTTGCAGTGTCAAGGCACATGGCAAGGAAGCCCAGCGCAAGTATCAGGATGGTCTGTGTGGTCAGGAATATCCTGCCATCCATGGTTGCCCCGATAGAAATACCAAGGAGCAGTGTTACCACATTGGCAATCTCATTTTCAGAGGCACTGGTGAGTCTTTTTACCGCCCCGCTCTCCTTCATGAAATTTCCCAGCATGATTGTGCCAAGAAGCGCCAGCCCTTTAGGGGCAATTAACCCACCTATTACAGTAGTAACAAGAGGGAACAGGAGCTTAGTGGTCTTTGAGACAGATTTTTTCACTGTCCCCATTGTCATCATCCTCTCTTTTTTTGTGGTAAGGAGCCTCATTATGGGAGGCTGGAACATGGGGACCAGCGACATGTAGGAGTATGCGGCAACCGTGATCGGGCCTAAAAGATGGGGCGCAATCCTGGTGGCCACATAAACAGCTGGCGGGCCGTCACAGGCCCCAACAACACCTATTGCAACCGATTCCAGCTGTGTAAAACCCAGGGCAAGGGCAAGGGCCACTGTAAAAAAGATACCAAAATTACCAGGTGCGCCAAGAAGAAATATCTTCGGGTTTTCAAGGAGAGGCCCGAAATCGCACATTACACCGATGCCTATAAAAATAAGCAGGGGAAACAACTCGTTTACAACCCCGGCCTCATATATGATCCTTATAAAGCCCTCTTCCTCCATAAGGCCGCCAAGCGGTATATTGACCAGTATGGCCCCGAATCCTATTGGTACAAGCAGCAGGGGCTCAAACCCCTTTTTAATACCCAGATAAAGGAGTATGCAGCCAATCGCTATCATTACAGGGTTTGACCAGTGGAGGTGCAGAAAGCCCTCAATAAGACCGCTGAATCCGATACCAATAGCCTCTAACATCTCCCGCTCTCCATGCCTTTTTTATCTTCATCATGTTTATATGGGAACAGTTTTTTCAGTATGCCTATGACAAGGCTCAGAAGCAGAAGGCATGCTGTGCTGCCCCCTATTCCAACTACGATTATTGTTACCCCGAAGGTCAGATTATCCATTTTCAAAACACCTTTTATAATGATTGTATTTTAGATATTAAACACATCACAGGACCTTTTATCAGAGGCTAGCTACCATGAAAACCAGGCAAAAACAATCTTTTTAGATTGGTTTTTTTCACGGAATCTATGGGTCAATTGAAGTACTGGAAAGAGCTTAACAAGATGCCATTATCGCAAGCCTTCTAAAAGCCAGGCAACTGCTGCTCCCATTTCATCAAACACCTTTACCATGTAACCGGCATTATGGGCCACTGTCGCCTGAAAAGAGTGGGAGGTATCACCCGGGTCAGTTAAAATGGCTGCCCGGATATCGCCGGGCAGATTGAGTGCCCTTGTATCAGTATAGGCGAACTCATACCCGTCAGTAATACCCATTGCATCAGGCACACCGCGAACATCGTTCAGTATCCTTTTTATACCTGTTGACCTTATTATTTCGACATATTCCCTGGTCAACTGCTGAATAGCTTCCCTGTCTAAGGGCTCATCCAGTTTACCAATAATATATTTGCTGTTTTCTGATATGGTTACATTATAACCCATACAAGTGCTCCCCTGCATCTTTTACAACAGCTTTATACTTCTCATGGATCATCTCTCTGTCAAACTCCCGGAATTCTGCAAGCATTGCCTGATCCTCCTGTTCTGAAAAGTAATTTCTGGAAGCAGGGAAGAAAATATCATCCTCCTTCTTGATGTGTTTTGGATAAAACTCAGTAAGTGTCTTAAGGCATGAAGTTAATTTAGAAAGTCCTTTTTTTTCGCCATTCCGGTATCTGGTGTTTGCCTCCACAAGCGTCTTTGTAATACTGCGGCCAAAAACATGGTCTGCTATCAGTTCATCCATCAATTGCCTGTCTTTGTCAGAAAGGGGCTTTTTACTTAGTTCCCTGAAAAGGATATCTTCTTCCTTTCCGTGGTGGGTACGATCCGCATATACCCGGATAAAGTCAACCGCTGTATCCACAAACAATGGATCAATCTCCTGTGTTTGGGCAGCATGCTCCAATGTGCGTTGAATAGCCTTGAGCATCTTTTCAATCAGCCGGTGTTCTATCATGAGTGGGCCTCGTGCCTGCATATTTCACCTCCTTGGTTTATACATAAGCACTGTTACTTAATCTTCATATCGAGACAAGAAATTTCCTTTCTCAGGAATTGTTAGCGCCCCCATTTTCTCCTATAAAATTAAATGATGCCGGGATAATTACTCGCTCCACCATTCTATTGGCCTTACTGCGGATTTATGGTCACTTGTATTGATTTCGTGTTGTTTGTTTCGCTTTGTTCATTAACCTTTTGTTGCGGATCGGTGGTCACAGTCCATGTGAAGGTTCCAGTTTGCAGTCTCATTGGAGAACATTGATACTCTATCGATTGACCGGCAGCCAGGTTCATGGAATTATACTGCATTCCACAGTTTGTTTCAGCGTTACTGAAATTTATCGCCTTCCAATATGAGGGAAGAGATATTGCGGTGCCACCGATATTTTTTACTATTGCTATGAGTTTAAAATTACCGGCAATAGTCGCATATGCTGGCTCAATCCTCAGACTTGAAATCACGAGATCACCGGGTGCTGCCTGTGGCGCAGTGGGTACATTAGCAACTGTTACCTGAATACTTTTTTCGTTATTTGCATAGTTTGATTCTGAGATCTGATTATCAGGATTGGCTTTTACCCAGACGGCCCAGGTTCCTGCGGGCGACAATTCGGCAGAACGAAAATTGCCGGCCAGAACTTCTTGCGAGACCCCTGGCGGCAAAGTGATGTTGTTCGTCTCATGATAGTTGAAGCTATTATAATCATCCCTGAATCCCATATTTTTAGATGCTGCCAGCCTCCACCCTTTTGGCAGAAAAGCCTGATCGCTCCCCTGGTTCTTGATCGTCGCATACACGAGAAATCCGGGGCCAAAATCTGTAGAGCTTGCTTGCCCGCCATTTTTGGGATTTGCAGGATTGATTCGAATAGACTGGACAATAAGGTCCGGTTTGATCTGCTGGATTTTTTCAATAGCAGGTATCTTTACCACTGGATTTAATTTATTCTTTATGTTGGGCGATGTCGAAGGAGTCACTTTGATTTGAGCAAAGGAATTGAAAGATAGAGAAAGGGCAGCAATACAGATAAACAATATACAAACAATTCTTTTGACCATCACCAAACTCCTGAAAAATAGTTTTTTTTAATGATCAAAGTATATGGAGTAAGCTAAGGTATGTCAATCTGTAATCCATAGTTAACATGGGTTTACCTGATTGCTCGTGATGATCTTAAATCAAATAGAGAAAAACCAAGCAGGATTAGTAAAATAAACAGGCTTATAAATACCTGGGGCTGGGCCATCTTTAAAAAAATTAAAATACAAAAAATCAAAGCCAGTGCATTGCTTATGGAACACAGTATCTTCATCAACATCCCTGTTGTTTGGAGTCTGGAAATATTGATCAGGCCTAGAAACACAAATGCCATGCCGGTTCCTGCAAACCACAGGGCATTCAGATCAAATACTTTATAAAAGATCGGGGTAAATGATGTATGGCAGACGCCTAAAACAATCAGCAAGACAGTAAATGTGTAATCAATTTTTGTTTTCATAGTAATTTTCTCCAGGTGCAAATGGTGAATAATTGCCCATCCAGAAAGAGGCTATTTCTAGATGGAGCTTTGATCTTTCAGCTTTGAGCCAGTCTTTGTTTTATATGCCTCTATTTACTAATACCCTTGCGGCTGAAATAGGTTCCCATTATTTATTATGTTTTTGACGATTCATCAGAATGTATCCCCATTGAATGCAAATGATTTATCTGCTCCTTTGTTAATGGAGAATTTATATTATTAATAAATTCTTCAAATCGATCTGTAACCTCTTCCTGCCTTATAAAATGCAGAGCCCATGCAGCCTTTTCTATTGCCTGATATTCTTTTGACTCTTTAGCAAATTGCGAGGCTATCATATCTAAGATTTCAAATATTTCAATCGAGTCATTTTTGTTATCCATTTTCTTTTTCTCCCAAAAAATAAAAGATGTCGGGTTAATGCCTCGTATACGCCCCATTACTGAGGAAACGCCGGTAGCGCTGATGTATAGTAAACCCCTGCTTTCATCCTGGCATTAACGCCAAGCGGGCCGCGTTCCATCTGTATCTGCATTTTTTCACCGTTGCGGATTATTTCAAGTGTCACAGGTTCACCTAACTCGCCATGTGCAGAAATATCCGCTAGTTCCATATGATTATAAACGCGCTCACCATTATAGCTGATTATTTCATCTCCCTCTTTCAGCCCTGCCAGCTCACCGGGGGCTCCTTCTATAACATTACCTATAACAGCGCTTACATCAGACCCAATGGATTTAAGATACCGTTCATAACCCTCCTGGCCCAGACGATCCCTGATTTCCTCTGTAGCAGTCTTTCTCGTTGAGCCTTGCTCAAGGTATCGCTGATGCCTGCTTTCCCATTGTGAATAAAGGGAATCCAGAAACATATTTTCTCTCTTCTCTACAATCCATCGGGCTTCATCTTCTGAGAATCCCCCCTCTACAAAACGGGCTATCTCTTTTTCTCTTTCGCCCTCTTTGTCTTTGCTGGTTTCATTCCCAATAACTACTCTTGTCAGGTTTTCTGTATTTGTAATCGGAGGCTTTTCTGGCTTTAATTGCATGCCGGCAGCATTAACAGGGATATTCGATCCACCCAGTAAATTTTCCAGGTGAATGCGCCTGTTCTTTTCATCCTGCATCCTTTCTTCAAAAACAGATAACCTCTTTTGAATGGCGGCAAGTGTCTCGGATATATGTGTATCTGGAAATTTAACGACCGACGTATCTTTATCTTGCATGCCTTCAATGCGGACAACTATAAATGAGAGCAAACCAATTATGATCCCAACCAGAATTATTATGACTGTTTTATTATACATAATGTTCTCCTATTTCTTTCCTTCTACCTGTTCAACAGAAATTAGCACTCCTGCGCCCCAGTCTGTTACGATTCCAAGAGGTCCTCGCGCCATAGGTATTTTTATCTTTTGCCCATCGCGGATTATCTCCAGTATAACCGGTTCACCAAGTTCACCGCGAACAGTGACCTCCGAAAGTTCCAGGTTGTAACAAATACGCTCGCCATTATAGCTGATGATTTCATCACCCTTCTTTAATCCCGCCAGGTCCGCTGGTGATTTTTCCATAACACCCTCTACAATAACGCTCGCGGAAGTCCCCAGCGCCTTAAAGTACTTTTCATAACCATCAGGCCCTAACCGCTCTTTAAGCTCTTCCATCCCGCTCTTTCTTTTTGATTTTTCCTTTAAATAGTTCCTGCGAGCATTTTCCCACCCTTCGTACAGGGAATCTATACGGATATCATCTATCTTGTCTGCCAGCCACACGGCATCATTTTCGGAAAATCCTGCTTCTTTAAAACGGGCTATCTGTGATGCGCGATCATTCTTTTCAGTTTCATTTTTCATCTGCATCTGCGCCATTTTAATGGCCTCTTCAATAGTCTTCGCAGTTTTTATTGGTGGTTCTGATTTAGTTTTAATATCTGCATTTAATGCCGCTTTCTTCTGGATATCATTTGCAAGTGCTTCAAGGTCCATAAAATGACCCGCTTCAATATCAAGCTGATCTTCAAGGGCTGTAAGCCGATTTTGGATATCCTTAAGCGCAGAAGATATCTCCTCATCAGAATTTTTCATAACCGATGCATCAGTTATTTGAGATCTGTTAAAACGAATAATAAAAATTAGAAACAAACCGATTATTATAATACCTGATAATACACTAATGACCTTCTTGAACATTATGCCTCCCAGGTTTTTTCATTGGTAAAGTGCGTAGGTTGTGTTAAGCGGAGCAACACAACAATATCCAAGTCAATATTTCAAATAATGCTTTCTTTATATAGTAAGGGAATCATTTTCTTTTTCTACCGTAAATTTATGAGGTGTTGAGTTAATAATCTGTCATAACGTCTGTCCAGAAAAACCCTCCCATCTTCCGCCCTTTGTCGGTCCCACATGCTTAATCACTCCATCTTCTTTAAGCCTGTTGATTTGGTGCTGCACACTGTAAACGCTCATCCCGGATTGTTCTGCAATCTCCCTGATACTAAGTGAAGGCAGTTCTTTCAGGATATTCAATATTATTTCTTTGGGGTTTCTTTTGGGTTTCTTTGGGGTTTCTTTGGGGGTCGGACTTTTTCCATTTTTGGTTTTTTCACCTTTTGCTGTTACATCCTTTAAGGCTCGGCGTTTAAAGCTGGTTATAAATAGTTTTGCAATCTCCTTAAATTCTACGTCAGGCTCCATTTCAAGGATAAGAGGGATTCCCCGCCCCCAAGCCTCCACCATGTGGATACGTCTTAACAACTCAGCCACAAGGGGATTGCGACGTTTGCTTACATTCCCCATGCGAAGCTCTTCAATGGTGAGGCCCTCTAACAACCCTCCGGGGTTTCTGATCTCCACGCGGTCTTTAAAAACCGCTACCTGAACATAATCGGGATCACGATAATCGCGGTGACAAAAGGCATTTATAATGGCTTCACGTATGGCGTCCTTGGAAATTTCAGGTATGTCTTCCCGATAAAGCCCCTTTACCTGCATGCCGATATGTATGTTTTTTAAAATATATTTCTGTGCCTCTTCTATTAGCATAAGAATATCGCCCTCAAAATCATGGCGATCGAGTATATCGGAGCTTGTTATACCGCTGAACACGGCACAGCGTAATAGTAAAAGAGGTGACTTGGCAAAAAACAGGGTTGCGGCGTTTAACACCTTGTCATTTTTCAACACATCAAGTTTTTTCAGGACATCAACAGGACTGCTCCAAGACAGGCCAGTCTTTTTGATAAAGATTTTCAATTTTTCATGATCAATAGATCTGATCCCTTTGCCTGAGGGTTCACTGTCCCAGTTGAGGTTTACGTGCGCCTTCTCAAGGATGATATGCTTTAATTCACTAGCGCTGAGCTGTCGGTCTTCATCGGCCACACGGATATATGCCTTACCGTATGCAAAATATGGAGTATCCTTACCTTTGAACACAACCTTAATGCAGATTTTACCTTCCAATTGCTCAAGGGTTATTTCAGGGAAGATTTTTGGCTCAATATGTGCTGCGACTGTCTGGGAAAGGTCTCGCAATGTTTTTTCTCCCGCACTAACACCACCAGTAATTTCGCCATTGTTATCAACTCCAAACCACAGAGTCCCAGCCTGGTGTTTATTCAGGATTGAGGCTATGGAAATCAAGCCCTGCTTAAGCTCAGCAAGACTCTTTTTCAACTCTATTGTTTCACTTTCTTTTAGTTTCTGTCTCTTCATACAAACGCCTTTTATGTCAAAATCCAGATTGTAGGTTGTATTAAGCGAAAAAACACAACAATTTCCAGTCAACATTACAAATGACTTTTTGATAACCGAACTGGTGGACGTTTTATCGCCCGGTCGGATTCATTAAATTGAAAGCCTTTTTTCATTGCTATTTAGCGACAATGTATTTTCGATAACCTGTTTTTTTTACACATAAATATTGATTTATATTTTCTATTTAGCAATTTTGCCAACATTGGCATTTTTGCTAATGCTTTTAATAATGCCCCTCTTTACCATATAACTGGCAGAAGATGATAATGTATTCATAACCCGGGCAAATTCACGCTTCCTCGTACCCAGTTCTTCTTTACCCCGGAAGCATAATGAACCTAATATCAGTCCGCTTTTTGCTTTTCTATCTATCAAATAGCTCTGTTCCTATACCGGTGGATTCTGACAATTGCTCTATGTTTTTTTTTTTATCTTTTTACCAACGTCCCACAGTCCATTACCGAATCATAAATTAAGGAGTCTGGCGTATATATAGCAACTAGCCTCATCCTCCTAAGATAGTTGAAAATATTTATTTTGCTTGCCCGGCGATATAGTAGCCAGGTCACCTTGAACTTGTTGCTAATAATTTTTTTCCATTATTTTTATTTTGTTGCCTTCTAAAAACACAACTAAGTTTGCTTCCATTGTATCATGTCCATCTTCACAATAAATATGTACTTCAAATGGATTAATAAATTTAATTCCAGTAACAACCCACGTAGCACCTTGATTTTGTTGATCGTTTATAATTTCATTTATATTTTCTTCAATGTATTTTGACAGTTCCTTTTTATATAAATAGTAATTTTCATTAGTATTAATTTGATCCAATTCTTTTTTAATCAACTTCAATTTGAAGTTTTCATCTTTTAGATTATTTACCTCTTCATTTGCCTGTATTAGTAGTTTTTCTGCTTCTTGTTTTTGTTTTATTAATAAAGCAACCTCTGCATTATCTGATTTTGAATTGTAACAAGAAGTCAGTAGAAATATTAGAATGAATGAGATTATGACTTTTATTATGTTTTTTACTGGTTTCATTTTAATAACTCTTTAACCGCGCTGCATAAGCGGTTTGGCAAGCTTTTTGCCAAATCCGACTTAATGGAATTGTTGGGGAATGGTTTTGCCTTCCCTTAGTATATTGAGCAATTCTTCATCAGAATGATCATGCCAGATTTTAAGCAAGTGAATAGCTTGCTCTACATTGCAATTTTTAAAACTATGCCAACCACCGCCGGGATGAAGGAATGTGTGAATGATTTTCTTTAATCCTTTTGGTCTTTTTTCTGGGTCTGAAAAACTGATCTCAAATTTTCCCTTTGAAGTGCAACTACAAAAAAACATATTTTCTTTAGAATCCTCACCGACATCGAGCAGTGGAAACTCTTTATCCAAATTATTGATTTCTTCATATAATGACAGTCCATTTTCCCAAGGGTGGTTCCGAATTAAGTTTTCAACGTCCGATATTGTTCCGTTTGTAGGTTTTACAACATACTCTTTGTTTGGATATAATACTGCATATTCCAACATGGACTATCCCCAACAACAAGATAACCGGCCGGGCGGCGTTTTATCACCCGGTCGGTTACTAATCCTTTGTTTGTTATGAAATGTTATTTTTAAAACTGTAAAAGCTACTTTTTCAAGCTTGTACTTACCTTGCATTTCTTATCAACACAAACAGGTTTATTGATAAGGTCTTGATTTTTTATTTGATGAAAAGCCTTATCATCACAACGTTCGCAGTATTCTTCCATTCTCATCTTCATCGAAGTTACTTGGCTTGTCGGAAAAGGTACTGTTTCCCCGAAAGGCTTCTGATCTATTAAACTACAATCATTATCGTTATTACATTGATTTAGAGTATCAAGCTCATGAAGGATATTTTTAAGAAGATTTTCACAGTAGTCTTTTTCTGTTTTTGTTGTAGGTTTTATATGACTACTCATAAGCTCAAAATTTGATGACCAACTTTTTTGATCCTCGGCGACCAAACCATTCGAGGTGAATAATATACTGCAAACAACAAACGTTAATAAAATTGTAAAACGTCTTATCATTTCTTTTCCTCCTTTTTCATAACAAGGTATTGAACAGTTTCTGTTCAACATCCTATAATCTTTAAATTCGTCAAATCATTAAAATAATCATAATAGCAAATCTGGTTGATTTAATTAGTTTATTTAACTTGTACAACACCCAAAAATAATTTCTTAGGAGGTTTCTGTTCAATACCTCTGCTACCTGTACAAATATCAACGTAACTTTCTATAAGTTTGATGAAAACATATCTGATTAGACTTGGGCATTATGGAAAATAGCATAAGGTATGTCAATAGGTTTTGGGTTCGGTTAAAGCTTCCCCCTCCCATGGCCCATCCCGCCGCGAAGCGGGAATTTCTGAAAGGATTAAAAATGGATTTCCCGATCTAATCGGGGAATGACGGTGGTTGTGGATTCCCTGTTCAGACTTTCCAGTTTTGCCAGGGGTATCCATTTGATTTTGCATTATTTGGTATAAAGTGGATTTCCACCTTCTCGTATTGATGTCAAGCTATGCAATATCGTACTGGAAACATATTGCTGAAAAGGGATATTAGATAAAAATCCCTGAGAAAAACATCTATTCATAATTCAAGACGAAAAATCATTTCTCACACAAAGTCACAAAGCCCACAAAGTTAATAAAAATATTATTTTAAAATGCATTTGATTTTCTTAGTGTTCTTTGCGCCTCTGTGTGAGATATTGCTTTAGCCTGTGATTCATAAATCCGATCCTGGTTTGCCGCTTTATCTGGGCGCAGCCCGCAGAGGAACCCTGGAAAGGAGCCCCTGACGTCTATCAATCTCCTGGCCAAGCAGTTGCTCAACCTTTTCAAGGGTCTTGGGATCGTTTGCAAAGCGTTTTCTGGCTTCGGTAATGAGCTTAATGCGAGTTGCCTGCAGTTGTTGCTTGTCCTGATTTGCCATCAGCTCATCTGCGCGGGACCTAAAGGATTCATTAGCGCCTGCTGGCATGACCGGTTGCTGGATCGTCTGTCGTTTCATCTTGAGGTCATTCAAATTGCGATCGAGCGAACTCTTCCATGTGGCAGCCAGCGTCTGACCCTGATTGTGCACAGCGCCTATTCTTGCGAGTGCATCAGTCGTCATCTTTTGATGAGCAGGAAGGCTGTCGATACCGCGCGAACCTGCCAGGCGAGCCCCTGCAGGCTTAACCATTCCCCCTATTGGAACTCCACCGGCCATTGGACCAGTGCTGTTACCTGCCGGGGCCACAGCAACAGGGCCGGTTGAACCTCCGGACACGGTAGCTGTACTATTGCCTGCCGGAGTACCTGTTGTGGTGGGAGTGCCTCCCGCCATTGTTGCGGTTCCAGGAGCAGCGCCCATTACCGGTTGAGGAGGCAGCAGTGCGAGGAGCTGGTCCAGGGCGGCCTGATTCCTCTGAATGCTGGCAGCTTGCATAGCCTGAAAAATCTTCCTCGCGTGGGCAGCCTGGTCCATTGCCGACTGTGCCAGCGGACGTGCGTTCTGCAGGGTTGCATTGGCGCTATTGATGAGCTGATTGGTTACCTTTGTCATCGTCTGGTTCAATTGGGCGGTCACAGACATGATAATGGGATCTACCAGTGCGTTCGGATTAATGATCTGTTGCGGATTCTTAAGAAGATTATCAAGAATGGCTTTTGCGGCATCAAGCGGCGCCATAAGAGCAGTCTGAACAATATCTCTGACTGTCTGGATATTGGCCTGAACCTGGTTCTTAGCCGTGGCAGCCGCCTGCTGTACTGTGCTGGCATTGACCATCAGGGGCGGCTTGATCTTCTCTATTTCGTCCTTGGCCCTGGGCAGAGTTTGCCTCAACATTGCATCTATGCTGGCTGCTTGCGGGGTGGCATTAGTGGCCGGGGCCTGGGCTTGTGCCGAGTTTGCAAGTTGCTGTGCTGATGTCAAAGCGATATTAAAATCATTTTGAGCGTTTTGGGTGAGCTTACCCAGGTCGGAACCGGCAGCAGTGATCGTCTGCATGGCCTGATTGATAAGATTGTTGACGTTGGTCGTGATGGTAGCCTGAAGGCTCTGGACGCTGGCAATTATGGTCTTGATCGTATTGATGGCATCTTCAACCGCGCAACTTACTCCACCGGTTGCCACCACACCCACCCAGCACCAAAAATCATTGTCATTGCAGCAGGCATTAATGGTCAGGGGCCGCAGAAAAGAGAGCATGGCCAGAACACAGGAAAGCACGATAAATAACTTAATCTTTTTCATTCTTTTTTTCATATATTGTATCCTCATTGATTAGAATGTCCTTTTTGAGGCAGGGAGTATATGGAGGTGAAAATTGCATGTCAATAACAAATAATCATTGTATATTTGAGATAGGTTCAGACTTTCCAATTTTTGTAGGGTCAGGATTCTTACATGCTCCCGGCAGGTATTCCTGCCCATTTTTGAATGTGGTATAAGATAAATATCCCTTAGAAAAACATCTATTCATAATTCAAGACAAAAAATCATTTCTCACACAAAGTCACAAAGTTAAGAAATAAAGAATACTATGTTAAAAAGCATTTGATTTTCTTAGTGTTCTTTGCGCCTCTGCGTGAGATATTGCTTTAGTTGCTTTTGCCTGCTATAGATCAATCCTTTCCTTCTGGCGGGTATTTTTCCATTACATGGCGGTGAAGAGGGTTGAAAGATACCCAGTATCTTCATTTATTGTTCTCCATTAACAGGTTCTTTAGGTGATGCGCCACCCTTTATTTCCTGCACAACAGGATCATTCTCATACACTGTCAAATACACCTTACGCCCTGTGTCTGTTGCAAGGTATGGGATGGATGCTGCCATCAGTATGGGGAAGATACGCCTCAAATCATCGGTTGTGCCGGTGCTGTTTATGGTAGTCTTCCAGAGCTGCACCTCTGTTTCATCCTTTTTAAACTGGCTGTAATCATAGGCCGTGATAACAGCAAACCTCATGTAGGTGGTTACAGTATCTATATAGCTATTGTAACCGATATAGCCATATGAGGGTATGTATGTTGTATATGCCCTGTATGTTGTCTTGCCATCAACCGTGGTCTCCGCAACATTGGTTCTTGATGCGTAATAACCTGTTCGGCCCCAGATCGGCAGATCATATGAATACTGGTGTGTCTGAGGGTCACCCATGCCGTAGGCAAGATAAATAGCCACATCTGCCTCATCCTTTGACTCTGTGTATATATAGCCCCTTTTGTTAAGTACACGTTTCAGGTATTCCGCATACTCCTTGAACTGGAGATCAGCCGCTGTTACCCCCTGGTTACCGGGCAACAACAGGTATGTCTTTTTTGAGTCTGCACCCGAAGCAGCAAGTGAATCAACAGCGATATTGAACCTTGGCCTGCCGAAATTGGAAAGAGTTGAACATCCACACAGGGCGAGTATGCACATGAGTGAAAATATTTTTATGTATTTCATGAAAGCCTCCTGTTAAAAATCTTATTGATTTATATCCTTACTTCTCTTTTCACCCTTCATTATAAGACCGAAAAAAAACATGAAAAGGCCAAAGACTGCGCCGGCAAAAAATGGCCCCCTGATACCCCACAGGGTTAATGCCACCCCCATTATAAGCGGCCCAAGTGTCTGCCCCAGGCGAAGCACCATGCCGTTTATGGACATGAATGTTGCCCTGTATTCAACAGGTGCAAGCCCTGCCAGCAATGTCTGAATACATGGGATGTTAATCCCATGCCCGATCCCGAATATGGCCATCGGTATAAACATGAACCCTATGCCGGGCATGAACGGGATCAATAATACTGCAAAACCATACAGGAGAAAAGAGTATCTGAATATGATCCGCTCGTCAAATCGTTCAGAAATCTTACCGATCTGTGAAGAGATTACAGCCGTGATAAATGACATAGAGGTAAAGATCATGCCTATCTGGGCAGAGGAGGCATTAAAGGCCTGCGCCATAAGTATGGGGATATATGTGAGGCATGTACCATAGAGTATTATAAAGAGGGTGACGCTCGCGGTAAAAAGCACCACAACCTGGCGGTTCATCATGCTTTTTAATGCCCCTTTAAACTGGTCAATGATCCGCTCATCGTTTATGATTACAGGGTTTTTAAGAAAAAATAAAACGACAAACCCCATTGGTATGGCAAGCAGGGGCAGGAAAAAGGGCCAATTCCACCCAAGCATGGCAAGCGTCCCGCCAATAGCAGGGTAGGAGGCAGTCCCTATGCTGAGCACGCTGGCATTATATCCCATTGCCTTTGTCCTTTGCCTGCCTGGAAATATGTCGCCTATCAGTGTGACATTCATGGAGCCCAGGGATGCTGCCCCTATGCCCTGAAACAGCCTCAATAAGAGCATTGTATTAAAATCCCTGCTAAAGGCGCAGGCAGCGCCTGCAATTCCAAATAGAAACATCGATGGTATAAGCACCCTTTTTCTGCCGTAATGGTCTGCCAGTATGCCAAGCACAGGGGTGAGTATAACACCGGGCATGGTAAAGACTGTTATAAGCAGGCCCACTGACCGGGCTGATATGCCCATCTCCTCAATAATTTTCGGAAAGGCAGGTGTAATACTGGCCACACCCATTACTGCTGTGAGGGTTACACCAAAGATGATCCGGAGGTTTTTATCCAGATAGAGTTTCCCGCCCGGTATTAAATCCATGCCACTCTTATCCATAATTACCCTGGTTAGAGGTTGCCTCTTTCTATGCGCCCATTAACCTTAGCATATCATTATGTATGTGCCGGTTTGTGGCAATGATGCTCTTTAACCAGGGGTTAAAGCCCTTTCCGCTAAAGTCAGTTATCTCACCGCCTGCCTCTGTGAGTATGATGCACCCGGCTGCTGTATCCCAGGGTTTTAAATCCTGCTCCCAGAACCCGTCCAGCCTGCCATTAGCTACATAACAGAGATCAATGGATGCGGCACCTGGCCTTCTTAAGCCCTGTGCCTCCACAATAATCCTTTTCATGCGGTCAATAATCTCATCACTCTTTTTATCTATATCATAGGGAAACCCGGTGGCAATAAGGGCATCCCTGATATTAGCTGTTGCAGATACATTTATTGGTTTTTTATTGAGAAAGGCCCCCTTCCCCTTTTCCGCCTCAAAGAACTCATCCATGACCGGGTTATAAACAACACCTGCCACAACCTCATCATTAGCCATAAACCCTATTGATACGGCAAAAAATGGGAATGAGTGGGCAAAATTGGTGGTGCCGTCAAGCGGGTCAATAATCCATTTACGATCGGATATCTTTCCCTGCTCTCCACCCTCTTCCGCAATTATCATGTCATCAGGGAATGCCTTTGTTATTGCTGCAACAACCGCCTTTTCGGACATGAGATCCGCCTCTGTGACAAGGTCTCTCTTACCCTTTTTTCTAATCTCTTCAAGATTCCCATAAAAACCCTTTATGATCCTGCCCGCCTCAAGCGCTGCCAAGCGGGCTGTTTCCATCTCTTTTTTAAACATATGAATAATCCTTTTTATATACTAATTATAAACAATCCTCTCATCAGACTTTTTATCCAGCTCCTCCCTTACCGCATATGCGACAGTCTCTGTCAGATAGGGTTTTTTAAGGTATGCCCCTGCGCCCAGTTCAAGTGCCTTTTTGAGGCGGTCAGTTTCTGAGTATCCACTTATGATTATTACCTTTTGTTTAGGTTTAATTTCATGGATTTTTATAAAGGTATCAAGGCCATCCATCCCCTTCTGCATGATCATGTCAAGCAGCACAAGGTCAGCAGGATGCTTTTTAATATAATCAAGGGCCTCTTCACCGTTTGATTTTACTGCCACGGAATAGCCAAGCATGGTCAATATCTTTTTGGCAATATCCCTCTGCTCCTTCACATCATCCACAACAAGTATGGATTCGCCATTGCCATTTTTTAAAGGAAGGGCAGGTCTTGTCTTTTTTTCAGGCAGAGGTTCATGGGTTATTGGAAAATAGATGTTAAACGTGGTGCCCTTTCCCTTGACGCTGTCCAGAAAGATATATCCATCATGATCCTTTACACTGTTCCATACAATCGTCATCCCCAGGCCTGTGCCGCTTCTCCCCATCTCTTTCTTTGTAAAAAAAGGCTCAAAGATCTTTTCCTTTTCCTCTTCGTTGATACCTTCACCCTCATCAGTTACCTGTAAAAGGGCATATTCGCCTTCAGCCATTTTACTGTCAGGCCTGTTATGTGCCGTGACAATTTTCCTTGAGGTCTTTATAACTATTTTGCCGCCGTGAGGCATCGCCTCTGCTCCATTTGAGATAAGGTTCGTCAGGGTCTTGGAAAAATGAACAGGGAATCCATTTATCTTCAGTGCCTCATCATCATAATCCACCTTTATTTCTGCCCTGGGATGAAAGGCCCTTATCCTGTCAACCTCGGGACCTGCAATACATTCCGCAACGATGGAGTTGATATCAAGCACCTCTTTGTTTGCCACCCTCCGCCTTGAAAGGGTAAGGAGGTCTTCAACGATCATTGCCGCCTTGAGGCCGGACTTTTTGATTGTTTCAAGGGGTTCCCTGAATGGGCTCTCTTCCGGCGTATTCATCAGGAGCAGTTCAGGGTAATTAATGGAGGCAGCAAGCACATTATTGAGATCATGCACCACCCCTCCGGCAACAATGCCCACAAGCTCCATCTTCTGCGCCTGCTCAAGGCCGATCTTTAACTTTCTTTTTTCCTCAAGGGCATCGTTTAAGGCCCTGTTAGCTGTGAGGAGTTCTGCATTCTGTTTGTTAAGGTTTCTAACAAGCCCGATCAACTGGCTGTTTATCTTTGATATGATAATGACAATGAGCCCTGTTAAAAAAACCATGCTTACAGTACCCAGTATCCATGTAAAAGGGGAGCGGATATATCCCTGGATATCAAAACCGAATGTCAACGCCCCGTTAGTAAAAGATGCGCCAATAACCGCAAAAGAAACAGCGCTTAACAGGACAGCAATAATGCCTCCCCAGGTTCCAAAGAAGGCAGTCGCTACAATGCAGAAAATTAGCAGCATTGCTGAACCGTATCCGATAAGACCAAATTTTGCGAGACCTAATATGGCAAGCATAAAAATGATACCTGCCAGCAGGACGGACTTTATTGTGTGCGAAAGGTATTTTTTAAACAGGGCAATCCCGATGATGGTAATATAGGTGAATATATGAATATAGTGGAAATTTTGCCACCCCATAAAGAGTGCCCTTGAAAGGGATGCAACAAGTACAAAGGCGCCAATGATGGTAAGACACATTAATACACGGTCAAGCTGCTCTTCATGAATACTTTTCATCACATCTTCATTATTACCCATAATTACCTCACTGATTTCAACTGCAAAAAAGGAATATGATATTATGTTCTTCAGATTATTATGGTTCTACAACTATAGTAATGAATAAACCGGAAATGTTTATGCTCAGGACATTATGTTCCCCCTTAATAGTCAGATATTGTTATAAAAAGGTTACAGCAAATGATATGCCTGCGGAAATCTACCGGTATAGACTCAGAAAGGAAGACGGGCATGTGCCTATGGAAAAGAAGTTTGATCATAAAAACCGTTGAATGGTAAAAAATGATAAAAGATACCTTTAATACTCTTACTACATATTTTATTTGTACTCTTTTTTTTGAAGAAGGAAAGTATTTTTTTTGCCTCATAATAAAAAACAGGGCTGTTCGTGATTGATAATTAAGGCCTTACCGGTTATTATCCCAAAATATTTTCCATTAGCTAATCAGGAGTAAAAAATGATCCAGACTTCCATAACCCCTGCGGCAGGTAAACGTCTGATTGCCAGATCCATTCTCAAGCACACTGCGATCAAGGCCGCTCTTGAATCCGGCACCATCGTTGTTATTGCAGGCACTACAAATGGATATGTGGCTGAGGAGCTGCTCACTGCATACGGATATGATAATGAGTTTTCACGAAAACGCTTCTTTAGGGGTATAACACTCCCACCGAACTATAAGATCACTGATTCGGGCAGGCTATCTGATGAGAGTCGCTTCCCCGGGGATCTTATTATCCAAAAAGGGGCCATCATAAAGGGTAAGACCATATTTGATGTGGTTGATGAACTCAGGGAAGGGGATGTTATCCTTAAGGGCGCTAATGCTGTTGACCTGACACATAAACAGGCAGGTGTATTGATCGGGGATACAAAGGGTGGCACCATTGTGGCGGCGCTTCAGGCTGTTTACGGAAGGCGTGTGCGGCTGATCCTGCCTGTGGGCCTTGAAAAACGTGTTACAACAGACCTGAACATTATTGCCAGTCTCCTTAACACACCAGGTGCACATGGCGCCAGGATGCTCCCGGTTACCGGAGAGGTTATAACCGAGTTAGAGGCGATTATGATGATCACAGGTGCAAGCGCAGAACTGGTTGCAGCAGGCGGTGTCTGCGGCGCAGAGGGTGCGGTGTGGCTGGCAATATCAGGGACACCCGAGCAGGAAGAGGCAGTAAAGGAAATCCTTGCTGAAATCAGAGATGAACCCAATTTCACATTGTAATAAATAGTGGCAGATATCATGTTAAAGGCACCCTCTTATAGAATTGGAAATATTACCTGAAATGGTATTGTCTTGACATATATGGGTTTAAGACAAAACCCTGTATATCTATTTAGGAGGAAAGATGAAGGTCGGAATAGGATACGCAAATGAAACAGATGGGATGGCATCAGGCAGGAAGGTTGCTGAAAAGGCTATCAGAGATGGTAATATCAAAAATCCCTGTCTTGTTATTGCCTTTGCTGGCGGGAACCTTGATCATTTCGGTTTTTTTAATGGCATAAAATCAATAGTGGGTAATGATGTGCCTGTTATTGGCGGTTCTGCAATCGGCGTTATTACAAACAGTGAGCTGGCATACGAGGGGCACCCCTCGGTTGCCGCTATCATAGAATCGGATAACCTTAAAATAGAGCTGGGTGTAGCAGGTGACCTGGATAAAAATGAAAAAAAGGCCGGGCAATGGTTAGGTGCAAAATTTTCAGGTACAGATGCAGGAAAGCTATTGCTGATACTCTATGATTCTGTAAAAAAGGGCCCTACAGAAAAAGGGCCGCCCGTGATCAATGCATCACCGCCCCTTATCAGGGGAATTGAGGAGAAGCTGAAGCAAAATATACCGATCCTAGGTGCGGGTGTTATAGGGGATTATGGTTTTGGAGTCACACATCAATTTTGCGGTTCATATGTGGGCAGCCAGAGCGTTGTAGGGCTGATGCTTGGTGGTGACTTTACACCTTATTACAGGGTTATGCATGGGTGTATTCCAAAGGATGGAATCTATCACAGGGTGACAAAGGCAGATGGCCCGGTTATTTATGAGATGGATGGCAGGCCGGTTGTTAAGATCATAGATGAACAATACGGAAGCAGTGAGTGGCAAAAACAGAACCCTGTTAACAGGCTTACCCTTGCCATAAACCATAGTGAAAAATATGGAGATTTTTTAGAAGCAGATTTTGTTACCAGGTTGATTTCAGGTGCTCTACCTGATGAAAAAGGGATAGTGCTCTTTGAACCGGATATCAGGGAGGGCGATGAGGTATTATTTATGTTGCGCAATGGCACAATGATGATAGATTCCGTTAAGAAGAACACCGTTGAACTGTTTGATGAGATACTCTCCAGGGGTGAAAAACCGGCGTTTGGCCTTTACATAGATTGTGCGGGAAGGACATCTGCTTACTCTGAAACCCTTTATGAAGAGGCGTCAGAGGTGCAGCAAATATGCAATAGATACAATGTCCCTCTGATGGGTTTTTATTCCGGGGTAGAGATTGCACCGGTAAAAGGTAAAAACAGGGGGCTTGACTGGACAGGGGTTCTTCTTGTGCTTGCTCAGAAATATTAATTAACAACAGGGTTCAGGATTCAAGATGGTAACAGAACTTGAAGATGCAAGAAAAGAGGCTGAATATTACAGGAAAATCGCCAAAAATACCGGCGACCAATTTCTAAGAGAGACAGAGGAGCTGTCAACCCTTGTCAACCGGATCAGGGGTGTTGAAAAGGCACTGAGAGAAGGTGAAGAAAGGCTCCGCAATATCATAGAACACAGTAACGAGATGTTTTACCTGTGTGATATTAACCAAAAATTTATTTATGTGAGCCCGAAATCGCAGGAATTTTTAGGTTTCAAGCCTGACGATATGAAGAGCACATGGACCGACCTCATTACTGATAACCCGGATAACAGGGCAGGGCTAGAATCAACGGTTAAGGCCATCGAGTCAGCCATTAAACAAAAACCCTACATGATTGAATGCAGAAAAAAAGATGGTAATAAGATCCTGCTTGAAATTGATGAGTCCCCTGTCCTGGATGAACAGGGCAGGGTTGTTGCCATAGCCGGTGCAGCCAGGGATGTGACTGGGCGTGAAAAACTGGAAGCAGATTTACGCCAGGCAATCAAGATGGAGGCTATAGGCACACTGGCAGGTGGGATTGCCCATGATTTCAATAACCTGCTTATGGGAATACAGGGAAGGGCATCCCTTATGCTCATGGATATTGACCGGTTCCACCCTTTTTACGATCATCTGAAGGGTATTGAAGAACATATACAAAGTGCCAGCGACCTTACAAAACAGCTTCTGGCATTTGCCAGGAAGGGTAAATTTGAAGTAAAACCTGTTGACATGAACGGATTGATCAGACACGCTTCCCAGATGTTTGGCCGCACAAAAAAGGATATCAAAATAAACCTCCTGCTTCAGCAAGACCTCTGGACAGTTGAAACAGACAGAAGCCAGATGGAGCAGGTGTTTTTAAACCTGTTAATAAATGCCTGGCATGCAATGCCAAATGGCGGAGAGATATTTATCAGGAGCGAAAACAGGATGCTTGACATTGATTTCACGCATTCATTTTCCGCCCTGCCCGGTAATTATGTGAAAATATCTGTAAGCGATACAGGGATGGGCATTGATGAGAATATTAGAGAAAAGATATTTGATCCCTTCTTTACAACAAAGGAGATGGGAAGGGGCACTGGCCTTGGCCTTGCATCTGTTTATGGGATCATAAAAAACCACAGTGGCATAATTGATGTCCAATCAAAAAGGGGAGAGGGAACCACCTTTGATATATATTTGCCCGGATCAAACAAAGAGGCGCCAGAGGTCAAGAGAATTGATGAAAAGGCATTACAGGGTGCAGGGACAATACTGCTTGTGGATGATGAGCCGATGATCATTAATGTTGGAAAGGCCCTGCTTGAAAGACTGGGATACAGAGTAATAATTGCAGAAAACGGCATGGCCGCCATTGAGCTTTATGAAGAAGAGAAAGATAGGATTGATATCGTGATTCTGGATATAATTATGCCGGGCATGAACGGTATAGAGACATACAAGCGCCTTAAAAAGTGTAATCCTGAAATAAAAGTTCTTTTTTCAAGCGGATACAGCATGGATGAAAGTTCCCCTGAAATTATGAAGCTTGATACCAATGGATTTATCCAGAAACCCTATAAATTTGAAAAGTTATCACAGAAATTGAGAACCATGATGGGTACGAATTAAACCCTGTTTGGCCTTTTTATAAACTGTGTTTCTGCCGCTTCCTGTATTCTCTGACTAGAAAATACAGCACCACATGAAAACTCAGGACATCTGAGACAGGGAGTGTGAGCCATATCCCGGTTAGTCCGAACAGGTATTCCAAAAGAAAAAGCACAGGGATAAAGAGTATGAACTGGCGGATGAGTGAGAGCCACAGGGCCATGCCCCCCATTGACAGCCCCTGAAATGCGGTAATAAAAAGTATGGATGGCCCGATAAAGGTAAGTGCCGAGAGCATAATGCGCATGCCGGGTATGGTGACTTTAAGGACTTCAGGGTCTTTCATGAAGATGGAAAGGACCTCCGGTGTCCAGATCTCAATTATTATTGTGAAAATGAGCAGGAGTATGGCAGTACCCACTGATGAAAGCTTTATAGCCTTCCAAAGCCTGTCCTGTCTTCCTGCCCCCATATTGTATCCCACCACTGGCAGCAGCGCATTTGAAACACCCATGATAGGCATAAATGCCAGATCAGATATCCTCATTGCAAGGCCAACAGCCGCAATAGGCGCAGATCCATAAGCTGAGACCACCTTGTTAAACAGAATAAAGGCCAGGCTTTCAGTAAGCTGCTGAATGGAGGCAGGTGCGCCCACATGATATATCCGCTTCAGGATATTCCACCTTGGCACGAGGCTATCTGCGCTTATCCTGAATGTAGTCCTTTTTGCAAAGATAAAATATAGCCCTATCACCATTCCTGAGCACTGTGCAATGACCGTGGCTATGGCAGCGCCCTTGATCCCCATTTCCGGGAAAGGGCCTATCCCTAAAATCAGAAACGGGTCAAAGATTATGTTTATTACACTTGCTGTTATCATGATTATTGTGGGTTTTACTATGTCCCCTGACCCGCGGATAAGGCTCCCAGCAAGAAAAACAAAGACATTGGCCGGTGCCCCGAATGCGGTAATGACCAGGTATACCCTTCCCATATCCATAATGTTATCTGTAGCCCCGAGAAGGCGGAGTATGGTATCCGGCATAAACAAAGGGGGTATAAGAAATAAAAGCCCCCATATAACACACAGGAAAAATATCTGCCCTGCAGCAAGGTTGGCGCCTTTTACATTTTTTTCACCAAAATATCTTGACACAAGGGCTCCTATGCCAGTGCCTGTACCCATGCCCACTGCCATTGCAAGTATCTGGTACGGGAAGACGATCGTTAATGCTGCTATGGCCTCATGGCCGAGCCTTGCCACCCAGAATGTATCAACTATATTATAAAGGCTCCCTGCAATGGTGGCCGCTATGCCCGGGAGGCTTAACCGAATAAGTAAGGGACCCAGGGGAGCGGTTCCAAGCCGGGATGTATATTTTTCCATAAAACTCTCTCAAATATGCCTGCAATCAGGACTGGTTTTGTTGCGAGGGGCAAGGATGATTTACTTGATCAGGTTTGTCAATCACAAACCTTGTGAAAAGCTATCAAATGACATATTACATTTTATATAAATCGACTAATCATTTATTTCATCCCTGAGAAATGGTAGAAAAAAGAGACATTATTATATGGAACAAAAATGAAGATAGGTATTACCACAGAGGGACCTGATCTAAATGCTATGGTGGAAAGCCGCTTCGGCATTTCAAAATATCTGCTTATCTGGGATTCTGAAACCCGATCTCTTGAGGCGGTCAGGAATGAAGAAGACATAAGCGGCGGACAGCATGGAATCCAGATGGTCATACTTGCGATCAGTAAAAAGGTGGAGATTGTTATTACCGGTTATCTCAGCCCCAATGCAGAAAAATATCTGACTCAAAATGGAATCAGGGTCCTGTCAGGTTTCAGGGGGACTGCTTTAACAGCCATTGAGGCAGCGCTTGCTGATGATGTGTCCCGGCAGGTGTTAAAAAAAGATGGCATGGATCAAAAAGCAAAAATAGAGATTGTCCCAGCCCTTAGACAATCCCTTAGACAATTCTGGGGATTGGCGCCTGTCATGGTCTGCCTTAATCTATTTATCCACCCCGGCAGCATAGTCAAATTCGTGGGCGAAAAATCAGGGCTTCGCGGCGGTGCCCTGCTTGCAGCAGCCGCAGGAGTAGTATCAATGGGGCCGATCTATGCATGGTACCCCTTTCTTAAAGAGGTCCGGTCAAAGGGGGCAGGGTACGAACCAATCGCTGTCTTTCTTAACAGCCGAACGGTCAAGCCGGTGCTTATGCCTGTGATGATTTCATATTTTGGATGGGTCTTTACGCTGCTGCTCACTATTTTTACCATACTTGGCGCATTTACTATGGGCCATATAATGGGATATATTTTGAAAAACCGGAATTAATTTGTTATTTTATGTCCATCCAGAAAAAACAATTCTGGATGGAGTGTTCAGCTTTCAGCCGTTTAATAAAATATCAGCTTTTCCAAACAGGAGGTAAAAATGAAAATAAGAGGTCTTATATTGAATCACATCTTGATCGCACTTATCCTGTCCTGCATTCTCATGATGCCGAACATCTCTGCTGCCGAATCTTCCAGTGACAAACTGATCACTGTAATGAACCCTGCAGTCAGAGAGATGCTGGCGCCACGTGTAGATCTGCCGTCAAGGCTTACTTCCCTTGAGGGTAAAACCATATACCTTGTAGATATGAACTATGAAGGCATAGACGGCACTCCTGTAATGGGTGAGATACAGGCGTGGTTTAAAGAGAACATGCCGGGTGTAAAAACAATCCTCAGGATCAAGAAAGGCAATTACGTTGCGGATGATCCTGCCTTATGGAAAGAGATTTCCGATATAAAAGCAGATGGAGTAATCATGGGAGTGGCAGGTTGATGGGGTTGTATATCGGCCGTGAGCCGTTTTAATGGCGCATTTGAAAAACAGTATGGCATCCCCACGGTATCCCTTGCCAATGAAAACGTTGTAGAATTTGGTATCGGCGATCATGCAAAATACACAACAGGCATGCCCTTGCGTTTTGTAGGTATGCCCTATCCCTTTACAGGCTTAAGTGAAGATAGACTGAAAAATTATCTCAAGGTTGGAAAAGACAATGTCACCGGCAAGCCAATAATGACCGCAATCGTGGAAGCCCTGACAACCCCGCTTACAAAGGCAGAGACCCACCCGGAAGCGCCGACTGAACCCAGATTTTTAAAACCTGATACCGAAGAAAACCTTCAGCGGCTTTTTAAAGACAAGGGGTGGACAGACTATAACCCGGTCATTCTTCCCACCGAAGAAAGAGTATTGAGAATGCTTGCTGGGACAAGCCATGACCCCAATGAGATCGTCAAGGAGGCATCCGGGACCTTTGGAACAAGACGGCCTTTTACAGTTGAAAAGGTTGCCATTATTGCTGTAATGGCAGGGGCAAAGCCCGAATATCTGCCGGTTATTCTTGCCTTGTCCAGCCAGGTCCCCTATATGGATTCCACCACCTCAAGCTCCCGCATGGTACTTATAAACGGGCCAATACGCGAGGAGATAGGGGTTAATTCAGGTATAGGAGCGCTTGGCCCAAATGCAGAGGCTAACTCTATAATAGGACGCTCAATGGTCCTGATGCACAAGACAATCCAGGGCTACAAAGAGGGCAAAAGCGGTTTTTCTTCCCTCAGTAATCCCCTGCTGTACAATAACATCACCATAGGAGAAAACGAGGAAAATCTTCCCGAAGGGTGGAAGCCATTCCATGTGCAGATGGGGTTCAAGCCTGAAGAGAGCACGCTCACTGTATTCTTTGGATGGAACTTTGTTAACTGTTCAGGTTCGGTTGTTGAGCATTACGCACCCCAGCTCTTGATGAGGGATTTTACACAGGTGCTGGCCGCAACAGGCGCCGCAACGCTTATTATGGACCCCTCTGTGGCTGACCTTTTAAGGGACACACAGGGGTTTAAGACAAAGGAGGCCTTTGCCGAATGGATGTCTAAAAATTCCGAGATACCCGCAGGGATGTACTGGGCAAACTCCATTGTTTCAGGAATGAAAGGCCCTGATGATCAAAGCTCAAAAAAGGCATCAAACGATACCATGATCAAACACCTGAGTAACCCTAAAATGATTAATACAGTTGTTGTAGGAGGAGAAACAGCCAGCGTCTGGTTCATTGCAGACTATATGCCTGGCCGGCCAGTGTCCATTGATGCATGGAGGTAATTAAATGAACAGGGAAATGAAGGGCGGTTACACAGGGAAGATCCTCAGGGTGAACCTGACGAATAAATCAACCGGCACTATCCCCACTGAAAAGTATGAGGAGTTTGGTGGTGGCCACGGCATGGGCTCTGCCATATTCTTTGACCTGGTGGGTGATCAACTCCCTTTTGAGGCATTTGATCCCAAAAACCTGATCATTATCATGGGCCACCCATTTGCAGGCACCTTTATGCCGGGCTCAGGCAGAAGCGAGGTGCAGGGGCTTGCACCCATGCTCTACCCTGTTGAGTGGTTCGGCCACAGCAGCTTTGGGGGCAGGTTTACAAGTCAGCTCAAGTTTGCAGGTTGGGACGGCATTGTAGTTGAAGGGGCAGCAGATAAACCTGTATGGATAAATATTGTTAATGACAAGGTCACCATCGAAAGCGCTGATGGTATATGGGGCATGGACACATGGGATACACAGGAGGAGATATCAAGGCGTGTAAACCCCTCTCTCAGGTTTGGTGAATGGGCAGAGTATAATGATAGCTATTCCACCCAGATACCTGCTGTTGTCTGCTGTGGGCTAGCAGGCGAAAATAAAAGCCGCATGGCAGCTCTCCTCCACGGCCCCGGATCACAGGCTGCCCTTGGCGGTTATGGAGGCGTATTCGGGTCTAAAAATCTAAAGGCCATAAGCGCAATAGGCACAGGGAGCGCACCTGTTGCTGACCCCAACGCCTTTATGGAGACACGCCTCTGGTACAACCAGTTTCAGTTTAATGTGGATAACCCCAGAAGAAAGGAGATGATGGGCGGGTTCTATTTCTGGATCAATGGCTCCCCTGCCGGTGCGAGTGTAACCAATAACCCCTATTTTATGCCTGATAACTCCCCTATTGTTCCAGCACGCGCAGCCGCATGCGCATCTTGCCCAAGGGGTTGCCGCCAGAGGCTTGCGAGCGGGGACAATAATGAATCAGTATGTGCCGGCGCTGCCTCTGTATTCCTTGATAATGCAACACGCAAGATGAACCGCCAGGGTAATGACATGATGCAGAAATATGGCTTGAGCCACTGGCATTTCATGGCTACGACCCAGTATGTAAAGAGTCTCCATGCGGCTGGAATCCTGGGAAAAGGGAAGAGGATAGAGTGTGATCTTCCACTGGAAAAATCCGGGACATTAGGCTTTATGGATATGTTTATGAGGCAGATAGCCACAGGCGATGGCATAGGTAAAGAGCTCTCACAGGGTCTAGCCAGGGCAGCAAAAAGCTGGGGCACCTATGATGAAGACTTTAACAATGGAAAACTCCAGCTCGCCTACTGGGGCACATCCATGCACTATGACCCAAGGGTAGAGGCAGAATGGGGTTATGGCTCACTCATGGGTGAAAGAGACCTCATGCTGCACGGCATGGCAAATTATCCCCTGCACTGGATGCCTGAGGCATTCCATATGGAGGGAAAAGAACCATACCTTTCAGCAGAGGAGGCTGTAAAATTCGCCTCCGATGCAATGGTTCCATATGAAGGCGATCCCTTTATGCTTGACTACAGTGACGGACCTACAGGCATCTACTCTGAGCACAAGGTAAAGCAGGTGGCCTGGGTAAAACATTATGAAAAATTCTGGCTCGGCTCAAACGGCTTCTGCGGATGGATGTGGCCCATGTGCTTTACCAATAACTCTGCTGATAACAGGGGTGCAACACCAGAGGCAGAGCCAAGGTTCTTTAATGCGGTAACAGGCAGGAACATCACCTTTGCGGACGGCATGGAGCTTGGGCACAAGATATTTACACTGGACAGGGCCATATGGACATTGCAGGGAAGGCACAGAAACATGGAGGTGTTCCCTGATTATCTTCATGAACAGGGCTCTCCCGGAGCGCTCCTACCCATGTATGATGACAAGACCAAAAAGTGGGCGTACGCGGATGGCAAAGGCAGGACACTTGATCGCAACAGGTTTGAAAATTGGAAGACAAAGTTCTATGAGTTTGAGGGATATAATAAGGAATCCGGCTGGCCGACAGGAAAGGCACTTAATGGTATGGGTTTAAAAAGGGTGGAGGATGTGATGAAGAGTAAAGGGAGGCTGGGTTAGTTTATCAAAATCATATTTATTACTATCAACTTGTCAACCTAACAGCATCCACCTTTTCACACAGAATGGCGAAGTAATATCCTATAAGTTTAAGGAATTTAGAACCGGAAAAGAAATAAGATTAAGGAGTGTTGGAATACCGACAAAACATCAGATGATATTACTCCAAAGGTTGAAGTTGGTTATGCCAAAAAGATTTATAAAAAAATGTAGTGGTACAAATTAAATCCGCAGCTAGTAGTTTTAATTAGTTATCTGAACTAAAACCCTCTAACTGCGGAAGTTGGGTTAATAGTATATATCACTAAAAAAATAGATTTTCGACAGCCTTGTTGTTCGTAGTGCTACTCATGAGCTTTTAAATGATTAAACATAAACTCATGCTTTTCACCAGCCACTGTAACTATTATTTTAACTTTATGAGTCTGGGCTGGATCAGGTATATTTTCTATAGCAAAGTATCCACGATACCACGTATCCGGTAAAACCGTTGTTTTTTTAAGCATAATTGAGTCAGCAACAGCCAATTCCTGTGCTGTTCTCTTTTCAATAGTGTCCTTTTGTGCCTGCATCTCTGCATTAATTTGATTTTGATCCCGTCCCAGAGAGCTGATATCATATTCGTAGCCCCCTGATGACATGCTCCCCACAGTATTCTTGCTGGAGGACGGATTATGACTCTCGAGGCTCGAAGAAGGTTTATAAGAGTTTTGAGCGATATTATTGGACATGGCGTCGTATTTAGTTTCTAATGCCTTAACTTCAATTTCCTGACGTTGCTTTATTTCTTTTACATACCCATCATATGTTAATACTTGATGGGGATTACCATCGACAAAGACCTTGATCTCTTCAGCTGAAAAATCATATTGTTGATTCGTACCATACACGCTGACAAGAATCATGGGACGACCGTCCGGTGTATATCCATCCGGCGGCGGGCGAAGGGCTACGCTGGATTTACCTTTATGTGAAATTATTGCCTCAGAACCCTCCTGCGTGACTATTTTCTGCCCCTTTTGTTCTGCTGGCACAAGCTTCATTGTTATTTCTGCTGAAACAATACCCTGCATCAATAAACAAAAGACAAAAGTAAAAATTATCTTTTTCATTGTTTCTCCTCCTTTATTGAAGCCTGACTAATATCCATCCTCTATCACGAGATGGAGTAACAGAGGATAAAAAGGCGGTAATCGGCTCATTATTTTCTCTTTTTTGAACGGTAATAGGTTATTCAGATTCAACCTGAGCCTTTATCTTTTGTAACTTTTGCAGTAAAATTGCCCCGTCATTCATATATGTTAAATCCGCAGAATATGTGTCACGCCCGAATCCGGCCTCCGACTTTTGGAAGGCCTGCACGATAACTGTGTTTGCCACCCCGGTGGTTTCAAATTTAAATATGGCATGCATCAGATCCGAACCGGTAGAACCCAGTTTTCTTCCTTCAAGCATAAGAACATCATTTGTTTCAGAGACTACCTTATAATCCGATTTCTTTAACTCGTTGATAATCGCAGATTTAATCTTCCCTGTGTCTGTCATGTTAAAAGTCACTTTGGGTTGTCCAGACTGTGTGGTGCCACAACCTGTAAGCATCAAGCCGATAAGAATTGTGCCCAAAACAACGACAACTGCTCTCTTCATTTTGCTCTCCTTTCTAATGGATAATAGGTTTCAGGCCCTGGTAACAACGTATAAGATTGATGATAGCCCATTTGTCAAAATCATTAATAATAGTAATAAAGATAGTTGGTTTTTTAAGGAGTAAAGGGCTGGTACGCATGGTGGCCAGCCCTTTACTTTTTTCACACGATCATACTCCAAACATACTGGTTCACTAAAAATTAATACTAAGGGTAACACTATATATCCTGGGGGCTATGAAATCACCGGAAATATATCCATTTCCAACTCCCCACGCCTGCTTAAAAACACCAAAATTCGAATCATCATTGTAGCTCTTAGAACTCAGGGCGTCATTGTCAAAGATATTATTCACAGAGCCGCGAAGACTCCACATCCTGCCCTGGCCAAGCCAGCGGTTAGATGAATACACCAATGAAAAATCTGCAGTTATATAATCATCCCGGCCAGGCATTTCATACTGAGCGACTGCATTTCCCCGATTCATAACAACATCAACTCCCTCACCTTCATAAAAAACACCAAGTGTGGTCATAAGGGTGTCAAAACCGCCGAACCTGAAGGTATGTGTGTAGGACACATTACCACGGATGGGCACTGTATTTGGAAATTCTTCACCGCCCAGGTCAAGATCCGGTTTAGCTTCATCGACATAGATACTGTCTGCTGACGGTTCAATCTTTAAAAGTGCTTGAAAATGGTTGTAACCCTTTTTGTATTCATTATGTCTCCATGAAGCGTTGAAGGAGATATTATCGTTCATGGTGGGCATATAAAGTACGCTGACACTAAGACCCATCTGCTCTGCTCCGCCGGGAGAGTAACCAACATAATGGCTGGAAGAATAATCAGAACCGTCAACAGAACCATCCGGGTGAAGTACACCAGTAGCCGGATCATATGTTATACCAGGGTTAGTAGTACTATCCGGGTTTCCGCCAACATCATCGCACATATGATCACCGGGCACTCCTTCTAAATCACTGGTGTTCAGGTCACTGTAACATGTGGTTACATTAACCCAGTCGCCGTAGTTTTTGTAGTCATAGTAGTAGAAACCTGAGTTAAACTGCAGTTTATTATCCAACCACCTGCTCTTTAAACCGATCTCATAGGAATCAAGCAACTCCGGCGGGGTAACGCCCCTCTCATATGATATATTGCCTGTTTTATATCCCTTGGCATAAGAGATGTAAGGCATAATATCGTCCTTAGCGATGTAGCTGATATTTGCCCTGTAGGTGAGTTCTGAAAAACCCTTTGAAGCTGGAAGGAATAAACTGCGATCATAGACACCCTCATCATTCCTTACGTTATAATTACCCCAATACTCTTTATCATCGTTATTCTGACGAACGCCAACAGTAAAGTTCCATTTTGGTATAGGCATATATGAAGCCTGGCCAAATATGCCAGTTGTCTCAGTGTCTATAATGACCCTGAACCAGTTAGTACCTGTAACCGGATCAGTATCAACTGCGCCTTTAGCCATTTCCGTCTGCTCGTATGCCTGGTCTTTCTGTCCCATGACACCGGCGATCCATTCAAACTTGTCACCTGCAGCTATGCTTGATTTGGATGTGAGGCGTGCCTCCATTGTACTTGTCTTTCCTTCATTATGATTAATCATAAACAGCATAGGGCCAAATTTATTCAGCGCCAATTGTGTCGCCGGTGCGACTGGTGACCAATCAGGCGCAGTCGCATAAATCGAGACCCACATAAATTCCTTATACTCTTTCTGGTTGCGATAGCCGTACTGTACAGTGGCTGTTGCAAAGTCAAAATCATAGTCAAATTCAGCCATGAATCCATAATGTTCGTTTGTGGCGATATTTTCATCCTTCAAGTCACCAATGGCCCATTTACTTTTATACCGTGATACTAACGGGCCGCCTTCCGGATAAAGTTCGGATGGCACGATGGTAGGGGTGGTTGGCCCATAGGGTATAAATAGGAGGCTACCAGGGATAAACATGGAAGAGCCATCATCATCGGACTCCATATAATCACCGGTCAGTTTGATAGTTGTGCGATCATTCGGTTCCCAGAGGAAAGATAAACGGTGTGACCAGGAGTCCAAATTACCCATTTCCGAATCACTGTAACCGTCGAATAAATTTCTGCGGCCGGAAATACGTATAGCCATATTATCAACGATCGGGATATTAACTGCCCAGTCTGCCCTGTAACGGCCGTAATTGCCGGCTTCGATAGAAGCGTTGCCGCTGAACATGTCTAATATCGGTTTTCGGGAAATCATGTTCATACTCCCGGCAGTAGATCCGCGTCCATAAAGAGTACCCTGGGGACCCTTAAGAACTTCTACACGCTCAAGATCGAAGAAAAAGTTATCCAGACCGGCAAACCTGTTAAGCTGAATGCCGTCAAGGTGGGTTGCAACTGTTGTTTCAAAAATCGGGTTAAACTGTATCATTTGAACTTCGCGGATACTGATCTGTTGGAATGACCCGACTTGGGTGTTAACAGTGACATCCGGCATAATCTTCTGGATATCGTTTATCTGGTTTACATTATAAA